>NZ_JBLQTA010000008.1:0-201608 GCF_048159625.1 Ciceribacter azotifigens
CGTGTAGATTTCCAGCCAGCGTTGCATTCAATCTGGAACCAGCACCGCAAAGTTAAAGTGTCCTGTTTCTGCAAAGTTGGAATGTCACACTCCCCGGCTCTGAACGGATCTGGGAGATTGCGGATGGGACTGATTGCGATGAGCGAGCGTGACCTGCAGCGGATTGAGGTTTTGTCGAAGGTGATCGACGGCCGCATGACGATGGTGTCAGCGGCGCATGTCCTGGGCTTAAGCACGCGCCAGGTTCGTCGGCTCTTGGAGCGGATCCGGACGGATGGGGCGGCATCGATCCGGCACAGAGCGATCGGGCGGCGGTCGAACAATCGGATTTGCGACGGCGTGCGCGACTATGCCGTGGCGATCGTGCGCGAGCGCTATGCCGATTTCGGCCCGACGCTGGCCGCCGAGAAGCTTGCCGAGCGCGACGGCCTGACGGTGTCGCGCGAGACCTTGCGCAAATGGATGTCGGAGGCCGGCCTGTGGCTGTCGCGCAAGCGGCGCCGCACGTTTCACCAGCCGCGGCTGCGCCGCGAAGCCTATGGCGAGCTGGTGCAGATCGATGGCAGCGAGCATCGCTGGTTCGAGGATCGCGGTGACCCATGTTCGCTGCTGGTGTTCATCGACGATGCGACCGGCAAGCTGATGCAGTTGCGCTTCGTACGATCGGAAAGTGCGTTTACGTATTTCGAGGCGCTGGAGCTCTATCTGAAGGCGCATGGTGCGCCGGTCGCCTTCTATTCCGACAAGCATTCGGTGTTCCGAGTGGCGAAGAAGGACGCCAAGGGCGGCCAGGGCATGACCCAGTTCGGGCGTGCGCTCTCAGAGCTAAACATCGAGATTCTTTGCGCAAATTCGAGCCAGGCGAAGGGCCGGGTCGAGCGGATGAACCGAACGCTACAGGATCGGTTGATTAAGGATCTGCGCCTGGAGGGCATCTGTGGGATGGACGACGGCAACGCTTTCCTGCCTCGGTTCATGGAGCGCTATAACCGGCAGTTTGCCATTACCCCTGTCCGACCTGATGATCTGCATCGGTCGCTGAATCTTGCCCCGGATCGGCTGCGCGACGTCCTGTGCAAACGTGAGCAGCGGTATGTCGGCGCGCAACTGACGTTCTCCTACGAGCGTCAGCGGATCATGCTGGAAGAGACCGAGGTGACGCGCGGACTGGTCGGCCGCTATGTCGAGACCTACGCCTATGCGGACGGCCGGCTGGATGTGCGGTGGAAGGGGCATTCCCTGCCCTACCGGGTGTTCGACAAGGACCAGCGGGTGACGCATGCGGCAATCACTGAGAACAAGCGGCTCGGTGAACTCCTAGCCTACATCAAGGAGCAGCAGGACAAACCGGTCGTCAAAACCAACAGTGACAAGAATGGCTATAAGCCGAGAGGTCGCAAACCTGGTCGCCGCACAGATTACATGAACGATCCGGCGGTGATTGCCCGGCGAGAGAAAGCGCTGTCGAGACCTCCGGCGAAATGATCGTTCGAATAGCCTCAAAGCTAAAGCCGAAGAGGTGTGTTTACCACCCGCCCCGATCTGATCTTGCAAGCGGGTTCAGCCGCTCAGATCGGGGCTGGTCGATGTGCCGTGCGGCGACCAGTCGGACATTTTAACTTTGCGAACCGGCGGACATTTCAACCCTGCCGCCACATTGGGTAAGTCAGGATGGGGCAACAAGGATGAAGTGCATCAGGCTCGCCTCTCGACGGATCGCCCCGTTTGCTCTTACAGCGAACCGAGTGTCGCCTGATCCGCCAGGATCGCTTCCGCCTCGTCCCGCTCCATCGTCATCACCTTGCGCGTGATGTCGAAGCCGAAGCCGTTGCGGGCGAATGCGGAGAATTCCCGCGTCTCGCGCTTCTCGTCGCCTTCGGCGCGGCGGAACGGACCGAAGCCGCGCTTGCGGGCGAATATCAGTGCAGACGGCAGATCGTCGGTCTCCGCCAGAGCTTCCGCGACGGTCTCGCGGTCAATGCCCTTGTCGACGAGCTTGCGGGCGATCGCGCGTTTCGACTTGCCGCTCCTCGCGGAAGATCGCGCCTTGATCTCGGCATAGGACACGTCGTCGAGTGCCCGCACCTGCCTTCCGAATTCGACCGCGGCGGCCGCAAGCGCCTGTACCTGCGCCTCGCTGATATCTTCGAACTTCTGCCGCGCCTTGCGCGAAACCGCGTCGGAAAGCTCGCGCTCGGTCATCATCTTGCGGGAGAGCCGGTAGGCCGCGGAGTTGCGGGCCCAGGCGAGCATGCGCGGCGTCGGCCCCTCGATTTCGCCCTCGCCCATGACCCCTGCCCCAATATCGCCTATCAGCGATTCACGATGTACGATATGCGACTATGCGGCCTCGACGTCGCCTTTGGCCCACATTTCCTGCGTCTCGGCCATGAAGTCGGCAAAACGACCTTCCTCGATCGACTTGCGGATGCCCTGCATGAGCTCCTGATAGTATGCGAGATTGTTCCACGAGAGCAGCATGCCGCCCAGCGCCTCGTTGGAGCGCACGAGATGGTGGAGATAGGCGCGCGAATAGTCGCGGCTTGCCGGGCAGTTCGACTGCTCGTCGAGCGGGCGCATGTCCTCCGCGTGGCGGGCGTTGCGGATATTGACCTTGCCGCGGCGGGTAAACGCCAGCCCGTGGCGGCCGGAGCGGGTCGGCATCACGCAGTCGAACATGTCGACGCCGAGGGCAACCGATTTCAGGATATCGTCGGGCGTGCCGACCCCCATCAGGTATCGCGGCTTTTCGCTGGGAAGAACCGGCAGCGTGATGTCGAGCATCTCGAGCATCACCGCCTGCGGCTCGCCGACGGCAAGCCCGCCGACGGCGTATCCCTTGAGATCGAGCTCTTTCAGCCCCTCGGCCGAGCGGATGCGCAAATCCGGGATGTCGCCGCCCTGCACGATGCCGAACATCGCCTTGCCCGGCTGTTCACCGAAGGCGACGCGGCAGCGCTCGGCCCAGCGCAGCGACATTTCCATGGCGCGCTCGATTTCCTTGCGCTCCGCCGGCAGCGCCACGCATTCGTCGAGCTGCATCTGGATGTCGCTGTCAAGCAACCCCTGGATCTCGATCGAACGCTCGGGCGACATGTGGTGGGTGGAGCCGTCGACATGGCTCTTGAAGGTGACGCCCTGCTCGTCGAGCTTCCTGAGCCCGGAGAGCGACATGACCTGGAAGCCGCCCGAGTCGGTGAGGATCGGATACGGCCAGCGGATGAGCTCGTGCAGGCCGCCGAGCCGGGCGACGCGCTCCGGCCCCGGCCGCAGCATCAGGTGATAGGTGTTGCCGAGGATGATGTCGGCGCCGAGCTCGCGGACCTGGTCGAGATACATCGCCTTCACCGTGCCGACGGTGCCGACCGGCATGAAGGCCGGCGTGCGGATCACGCCGCGCGGCATGGAAATCTCGCCGAGACGCGCCTTGCCGCTGGTGGCCTTGAGCTTGAACTCGAATTTCTCGTGCATGGTCAGGATTTCCGGTGGAGAAGGCTGGCGTCGCCGTAGGAATAGAAGCGATAGCCGGATTCGATCGCGTGAGCATAGGCCGCATGCGTGGTCTCGAGGCCGGCGAAGGCCGAAACCAGCATGAACAGCGTGGATTTCGGCAGGTGGAAATTGGTCATCAGCACGTCCACCGCCTTGAATCGGTAGCCCGGCGTGATGAAGATGCCGGTGGCGCCCGACCACGGCTCGATGCGGCCGGAGGCATCCGCCGCGCTCTCGATCAGCCGCAGCGAGGTGGTGCCGACGCAGACGATGCGCCCGCCCCTCGCCTTCACCGCGTTGAGCCGCGCCGCGGTCTCGGCGGTGACGTGACCGGTTTCGAGATGCATCTTGTGATCGTCGGTGTCGTCGGCCTTGACCGGCAGGAAGGTGCCGGCGCCGACATGCAGCGTCACGAAATGGCGTTCGATCCCGGCCTTGTCGAGCGCCTCGAAGAGGGCCGGTGTAAAGTGAAGTCCGGCGGTCGGCGCGGCGACGGCGCCCTCCTCCCGGGCATAGACGGTCTGGTAGTCGGTACGATCCTTCTCGTCCTCGCCGCGCTTGGAGGCGATATAGGGCGGCAGCGGAATGTGCCCGACCGTCATGATCGCTTCGTCCAGCGCCGGCCCGGAGAAATCGAAGCGCAGCGTCACCTCGCCCGCCTCGCCCTTCTCCTCGACCACGGCGCCGAGGGTTCCGAGCAGGCAGGCATTGCCCGAGTGGCCGAATTCGATGCGGTCGCCGGTCTTGATGCGCTTGCCGGGACGGGCAAAGGCCTTCCAGCGTTCCGGCCCGATCCGCATGTGAAGGGTGGCCGAAACCGGCGTCTCCTGCCCGCCCTCGCGCAGCCGCTTGCCTTCGAGCTGCGCCGGGATGACCTTGGTATCGTTGAAAACGAGGGCATCGCCAGGTGACAGGAAGGACGGCAGGTCGAAGACATGGCGGTCTTCGAGCACCGGCTCGCCATCCGGCCTGACGACGAGCATGCGGGCGCTGTCGCGCGGGCTCACGGGCCTCAGCGCAATCCGCTCCTCGGGCAGGTCGAAATCGAAAAGGTCTACGCGCATGGTGTCTCGGCTTCTGGAAAACGCGAAACCCGCCCGGGCGTCATGGACGCCGGGCGGGCTCGGAAAGCGGCTCTCGCTCAGGCGTCGGCGGCGACCTTCATCGAGACGATCGAATCCGGATCGCGCACCGGTTCGCCGCGCTTGATCTGGTCAATGATCTCCATGCCTTCGACGACCTGGCCCCAGACGGAATACTGCTTGTTGAGCCAGGGGGCGTCGGTGAAGCAGATGAAGAACTGGGAGTTGGCGGAGTTCGGGTTCTGCGAGCGGGCCATCGAGCAGGTGCCGCGCACGTGCGGGGTCGCGGAAAACTCGGCCTTGAGGTCCGGCTTGTCGGAGCCGCCCATGCCGGCGCGACCCGGATTGAAGCTCGGGCCGCCCTGTTTGCCGTACTGCACGTCGCCGGTCTGGGCCATGAAGTCCTCGATCACGCGGTGGAAGACGACGCCGTCATAGGCCCCTTCGCGCGTCAGTTCCTTGATGCGGGCGACGTGGCCGGGCGCGACGTCGGGCTTGAGCGCGATCACGACCTTGCCCTTCGTCGTTTCCATGATGATGGTGTTTTCCGGATCCTTGATCTCGGCCATAGACTTACTCCTCTCGGGGGCACGGATGCCCGTTTTAAGATTACCTGCCGACCGTGACCTTGAGCATCGCCTCGGGATCGCTGACTTCGCCGTTGGCGCCCTCGCCGCGCTTGATCTTGTCGACATATTCCATGCCCGCGACGACCTTGCCGACGACCGTGTACTGGCCGTTGAGGAAGCCGCCGTCGGCGAACATGATGAAGAACTGTGAATTTGCCGAGTTCGGGTCCTGGGCACGCGCCATGCCGACGGTGCCGCGCTCGAACGGTAGGTTGGAGAACTCAGCCGGAAGGTCTGGCAGCTTGGAGCCGCCGGTGCCGGCGCGCGACGGATCGTAGCCATCCTTGAGATCGCCGAATTCGACGTCGCCGGTCTGCGCCATGAAGCCGTCGATCACCCGGTGGAACGCGACGTTGTCATACTCGCCCTTGCCGGCGAGTTCCTTCATGCGCTCGACATGCTTCGGAGCGACTTGCGGAAGTAATTCAATGACAACCGGCCCGTCCTTCAACTGGATCGTGAGGATATTCTCGTTCGATTGCGCGTTGGCCGTGCCGAAAAGTCCGGCGACCGCGAGCGTTGCGGCAAAGGCAAGATGAAGCAGCTTCATGGTGGCTCCGTAGTGTTTCGCTAACAGGTCAGGACCTGAGCCTGGATTTGAGGGCCGTGAGGACCGAGGCCGGCACGAAGGCGCTGACGTCTCCGCCCATGGACGCGATCTGACGGACCAATGTGGCCGTTATCGGCCGCGAGGCGGTGCCGGCGGGCAGGAAGATCGTCTGCAGGTCCGGCGCCATCTGGTAGTTCATGCCCGCCATCTGCATCTCGTAGTCGAGATCGGTACCGTCGCGCAGCCCGCGCACGAGAAGCTTCGCGCCGTGGCGGCGGGCCGCATCGACCGCAAGGTTGTCAAAGGAAACGACCGAGATGTCGCCAACCCGCCCGGGCATCGCCTCGGCCAGCGAAAGGCGGATCAGTTCCGCGCGCTCGTCATAGCTGAACATCGGCGCCTTGCCGGGATGAATGCCGATGCCGACGATCACCTTCGACACGACGTTCAGGGACTGAACGAGAACGTCCAGATGCCCGTTGGTCATTGGATCGAATGATCCTGGATAGAAGGCGATGGTCATGGCGTCCCGGATTCTATGTTTGGAGCCTTTTGTCACGGACGGCCGGAAATCGCAAGGGACTTGGCCGGCAGGCGCCGGGCCGGCACGGACCAAAGAAGGTCAGCGAAACGGTGTCAGAGCGGAGCATTTCGCGCGGGCACCCCACTTCCCTGCCCGTCATTTTTGGAGTATCGCCTGCGACCGATGCTGCGCCGCACAAAACCGGCCAGAAAGATGAACGCCAGATGAACAAGCCATTAAGGCGCGCTTCAGGCTGAACTTGATATCAGATTTTCACAATGCAGAGGAACAATGCCATTGGCAGAACATTCTTTGCGGGATGCGGCAGTTCCAGAAAGGACGAAGACCATGCCTGATAAAGTGACCCTTATCAACTTGGTTTGGATGGCGACCATGACGGCGATGCTTGCGACCTCCGTCTCGTTCTACATGAGCGAGAAGAACGACGCCAAGTTTTATGGGCCGCCGATGACGGCGAGCTACCATACCTTCGGGCACTGATCTTTTACTTCAGACACAGCCGCAGCATAATAGTTTGACGAGGAGGATGTAGATGTTCATGACGCTCACCATACTCGCTGCCCTGATCTGCGGAATGTTCGTCGCCTCGGTGACCTCGACCATTTCGGCCCTGCGGCGCGAGAGCGAAGACTACAAGTCGCTGATGGAAAGACACAGGGCCTTCTAGCGGCCGCCGGGCCGCCAAGACCTCCAGGGGTCGAAGCCCGCCGCAGGGATCCACACCTGCGGCCGCAGCGGGCGCCTTGACCCACCAATCCCCGATCTGGAATTCGAGCCTCCGCCGCTCCCGGCGCGAGGCTCTTTTCATGCGTACCTTTACCCGAAATCACTGGCGGTCCGAACGAAATGGCCGCCGGAGCGATCCGGCGGCCATATTCTCATTCCTTACTCGGCGTCGCCCTCGCCCTCGCCGGGCACCTCGTCAGCGACACCCTCGACATCCGCCTCGCCTTCAGGCTCGCTGATGCGCTCGACCGACACGACCTTTTCGTCCTTGGCGGTGGAGAAGATCGTGACACCCTTGGTGGCACGGCTTGCGATGCGGATGCCGTCGACCGGCACGCGGATCAGCTGGCCACCGTCGGAGACAAGCATCAGCTGGTCATTTTCCTCGACCGGGAAGGCGGCGACCAGTTCGCCGATCTCTGCCGTCTTAGAGGTGTCGGTGGCGCGGATGCCCTTGCCGCCGCGGCCCGAAGTGCGGAAGTCGTAGGAGGACGAACGCTTGCCGAAGCCCTTTTCCGAGACGGTGAGCACGAACTGCTCGCGGGCCTTGAGCTCCTGGTAGAGCTCCTCGGAGAGATCGGCGAGCTCGCCCACCTCCTCGCCGACGAGCGCGATGTCCTCTTCGTCCACGCCACTGGCGCGCCGTTCGGCCGCCGAACGCTTGAGATAGGCTGCACGCTGGGCGGCATCGGCATCCACGTGACCGAGGATGGTCATCGAGATCAGCCGGTCGCCGTCGGCGAGCGTGATGCCGCGCACGCCGATCGAATTGCGGCCCGCAAAGACGCGAACCTCGTCGACCGGGAAGCGGATCGCCTGGCCGAGCGCGGTGGTGAGCAAGACGTCGTCACGATCGGTGCAGGTTTCGACGGAGAGGATTTCGTCACCATCCTCGTCGAGCTTCATCGCGATCTTGCCGTTGCGGTTGACCTGGACGAAGTCCGAGAGCTTGTTGCGGCGTACCGTGCCCCGGGTCGTCGAGAACATGACGTCCAGGTTTTCCCAGGTCGTCTCGTCCTCCGGCAGCGGCATGATGGTGGTGATACGTTCGCCGGGCTCCAGCGGCAGCATATTGATGAGCGCCTTGCCGCGCGAGGTCGGCGTGCCGATCGGCAGACGCCAGACCTTCTCCTTATAGACGATGCCGCGCGAGGAGAAGAACAGCACCGGCGTGTGGGTATTGGCGACGAAGAGGCGGGTCGCGAAATCCTCGTCCTTCATGGCCATGCCGGAGCGGCCCTTGCCGCCGCGCCGCTGTGCGCGGTAGGTCGCGAGCGGCACGCGCTTGATGTAGCCCGCATGGGAGACGGTGACGACCATGTCCTCGCGGGCGATCAAATCCTCGTCGTCCATTTCCGGACCGCCTTCGACGATCTCGGTGCGGCGGGGTGTGCCGAATTCGTCGCGAACGGCGGTGAGTTCGGTCTTGACGATCTCCTGAATGCGCAGGCGCGAAGAGAGGATTTCGAGGTAGTCGGCGATTTCGGCGCCGATCTTGTTCAGTTCATCGTCGATCTCGTCGCGGCCAAGCGCGGTGAGGCGCGCCAGACGCAGTTCGAGAATCGCGCGGGCCTGCTCTTCCGACAGATTGTAGGTCAGGTCCTCGTTGATCCGGTGGCGCGGATCGTCGATCAGCCGGATCAGCGCCTCGACGTCGTGTGCCGGCCAGCGGCGCTCCATCAACTGTTCGCGCGCCGTCTGCGGATCAGGAGCGCGGCGGATGAGATTGATGACCTCGTCGATATTGGCGACGGCGATGGCAAGACCGACCAAGACGTGGGCGCGTTCGCGCGCCTTGCGCAGCAGGTACTTCGTTCGCCGGCTGACGACCTCCTCGCGGAAGGAGACGAAGGCCCGCAGCATGTCGAGGAGCACCATCTGCTCCGGCTTGCCGCCGTTCAGCGCCACCATGTTGCAGCCAAAGGAGGTCTGCAGCGGCGTGTAGCGATAGAGCTGGTTGAGGATGACGTCGGCATTGGCGTCGCGCTTCAGCTCGATGACGACGCGGTAGCCGTCTCGGTCGGATTCGTCACGCAGGTCGGAGATGCCCTCGATGCGCTTCTCGCGCACCAGTTCGGCCATCTTCTCGATCATCGTCGCCTTGTTTACCTGAAAGGGGATCTCGGTGATGATGATCTGCTCGCGATCGCCGCGCATCGGCTCGACGCGGGCCACGCCCCGCATGACGACGGAGCCGCGGCCCGTCTCGTAAGCCGACTTGATGCCCGAGCGTCCGAGGATCATCGCGCCGGTCGGGAAATCCGGGCCCGGAATGATCCGCATGATCTCCGGCAGCTCGATCGCCGGATTGTCGATGAGGGCGATGCAGCCGTCGATGACTTCACCGAGATTGTGCGGCGGGATGTTGGTCGCCATGCCGACGGCGATGCCGCCCGCGCCGTTGACGAGCAGGTTCGGGAACTTCGCCGGCACGACGACGGGTTCGGCGAGCGTGCCGTCGTAGTTGTCGCGGAAGTCGACGGTCTCCTTGTCGAGGTCGTCGAGCAGCGCATGCGAAACCTTCTGCAGGCGGCATTCCGTGTAACGCTGGGCCGCCGGCGGGTCACCGTCGACCGAGCCGAAATTGCCCTGACCATCGATGAGCGGCATGCGCAGCGACCACGGCTGTGCCATGCGGGCCAGCGCGTCATAGATCGCGGCGTCACCATGCGGGTGATACTTACCCATCACGTCACCGGTGACGCGGGCGCTCTTGACGTATTTCTTGTTCCAGTCGAGGCCGAGCTCGTTCATGCCGTAGAGGATGCGGCGGTGCACCGGCTTCAGGCCGTCGCGCACGTCAGGCAGCGCGCGGCTGACGATTACGCTCATGGCGTAATCGAGATACGACCGCTGCATTTCCTCAATGATGGAAATCGGCTCGATGTCGGACGGGGACTTGCCGCCGCCGGGAGTGCTTTGCTCAGTCAAATCTGGTCACGATCTCTGTTCGGAATCACTGTCTAGCTTATAGCCGAAAGGGCGCCGTAGCGCCAATTTCGCAGCAGGTTTTGAACAGCTTTTACGGCGCTAGAAAGGCAGGGCGATCAAATACCTAGACAAAATCGCAGAGGTTGATGCTACTCTTTGCCGAACGGGACCCGAGGGGAGCTGAGATGGCAACGACCGACGCGATGATAACGGCCTTCACCACACTCCTGGTCACACTCGACCCGCCGGGGCTCGCGCCGCTCTTTCTCGGCCTCACCCAGGGCATGACCGGCGCGCAGCGCCGCCAGGTCGCCGTCCGCGGCTCGCTCATCGCCTTTGGAATCCTTGCCGTTTTCGCCGTCTTCGGTTCGGGCATACTCGGCGTGCTCGGCATCTCCATGGGCTCCTTCCGGATCGCCGGCGGCCTGATGCTGTTTGCGATCGCCTTCGAGATGATCTTCGAGAAGCGCCACGAGCGGAAGGAAAAGACCAAGGACGACGCGATCACCCGCGACCACATCCACCATCTCGCCGTCTTCCCGCTGGCGATCCCGCTGATCGCCGGGCCCGGCGCGATCTCCGCGACGGTGCTGATCGCCGGCACGATGAACGGTATCGCCGGCCGGGCCGGACTGATCGGCGTCATCGCCGTCTGTATGGCATTCGTCTTCCTTGCGCTGATGCTGGCGGAGGGCCTCAACCGCTTCCTCGGCGTCACCGGCCGGGCGCTGCTGACCCGCCTTCTCGGGGTGCTGCTTTCGGCGCTTTCGGTGCAGTTCGTCGTCGATGGGGTGAAATCGGCCTTCGCGGGATGAGACGCCGGCGTTTCCGCCGGCGTCTCCGCTCTCAGATGCGGCGCAGGAAGTCGAGGAGCACCGCGTCGAAGCGATCGCTTTCCTCCAGCTGCACGGTGTGCCCGCTGCGCTCGAACATTTCGAGCGTCAACCGTGCAAAATCGCTCCGCAACGGCTCCCATGCCGCGGGCGGCGCGATCAGGTAGTCGAAGCGCCCGAGCGCCAGCAGCACCGGGGCCGTGACGCCGCGGGCGAGCGCGTGCATGTCGATATCGCGGAACACCTCGCCCCACAGATGATCGAAGCCGACGTCGTTGATCCAGACGTCGTCCCATAGCGGACGTGCATCGAAACCCGCGTCGAACCAGCTGCGTGCGCCGAGCCGGATCAGCAGGTGCTTGAAGCGCTCGTGCGGATGGGCGGCGATGTCACCGGCAAGTTTCGCCATCTCCCGACCGAAGATCAGCTTGCGCGCGGGCGAGGCTTCCGTCTCCCAGCGGCGTTCCGCCCACTCTGCGAGCTTTGCCCCCTGATTCGGGCCGGTGCCCGCGAGGACGACATGGGACACGCGGTCGGGAAACCGGCGCGCATATTCGAGTGCCATGTAGCCGTGGCCCGAATGCCCGAGAATAGCGAAGCGCTCCAGCCCGAAGGCTTGCCGCGCCAGTTCGATGTCGTCGATGATCCGCTCGAAAGCGAAGTCGCTCGCCTCCACGGGCCCGAGCGGACGCGCGAAGCAGCGGTGGTCGACGAAGTGGAGGCGGACCGAACGGCGAAGTCCGGCCGAAAACGTCCGCGCGTAATAGAGGTTGCTGCCGATGACGAGCAGCGGGAGCCCCTTCCCTTCGATCGTGTAGCCGAGCTCGAAGACGCCCGAGCGAATGATGCCGCGCCCGGCGCGGCCGTAATCCAGTTCTTCCATGATGATGTATCCGATAGTGCGGTTCGCCGCGCCGTGTCGGGCGCCGGGAACCGGACGTTGATCCAGGAAAACGCACGAACACGCGGCCGCAAAGGCCGACAAATCGCGCAACGGTTTTCGTGGTCAAGGTCGCTAACGGATGAGGCGCATGGACTTTCTCTCGGAGCCTTGTGAGGCGATGATCGCCGCCGGCAGCAATACCCGTCCTGCCGGACGGAGACAAGATGTGAGGCGCGACGCGAGCAGCTCGCGGAAACGCCCGCTCAGCGCTGCGCCTTCAGGATGCGTTTCCACATCGTCCCGCCGAGATAGCGGTTGAACACGACGAAATAGGCGACGATCAGCGCGAACAGAACGAAGGCAGGCAGGCCGTTCAACTGGAAACCGCCCTCCGTGCGACCGCCGGTCAGCGAGGCGACCAGAAAGCCGAGCACGAAAAAGGCTGTGAAGAAATCGAGCAGTGCCGCGAGCACGATGCGCCAGGTCGCGGGTCCGGTATCCGTCTTCATCTCACCCATCGAAAGCCCCCTTTCGGATCAACGAGAAGATATGGCGCGCCTGGCTGGCCGACGGCCCCGGAATCAGAACGGGATGTCGTCGTCGAGATCGCGCGAGAAGTTGCCGCCGCCGCTCTGGTTGCCGGTGCGGGCCGGCGCACGGGACGGCTGGTTGTAATCGTCGCCGTAGCCGCCGCCGAATTCATTGCCGCCGCGCGAGGCGCCACCACCCTCGCCGCGACCGCCGAGCATGGTCAGGTTGGAATTGAAGCCCTGCAGGACGACTTCGGTCGAATAGCGGTCGTTGCCGCTCTGGTCCTGCCACTTGCGGGTCTGCAACTGGCCTTCGACGTAGACCGTCGAGCCCTTCTTCAAATACTGCTCGGCGACCTTGCAGAGGCCTTCGTTGAAGATCACCACGGTGTGCCACTCGGTCTTTTCCTTGCGCTCGCCGGTGTTGCGGTCGCGCCAGGATTCGGACGTCGCGATGCGCAGGTTGGCGATCGGACGGCCGTCCTGGGTCCGGCGAATTTCCGGATCCGCGCCGAGATTCCCGATCAGAATTACCTTGTTCACGCTACCAGCCATAACACACACCTTGGGAAGAGAGGGCGCCGGACCGGCCGCACCCGCATTTGTCGATTTCCGCCACCTTAAACCAATAGTCGGCCCGTATGGAAAGTCTTAACCGTTAATCCACAGCGAAAATGTTCTTTATTTGTTCTAGTGATTGTCTATGATCCTGTCAACCGACTCGAAATGTGACCATTGACGTCCTGTTCTGCCTCGACAGAGGCAAAGTCATGACTAAATAAGGACTGTCCTTCTCCAAGCGAGCCTTGTCCATGAGTGAACTGAAGACCATTTCCATCCGCGGCGCCCGCGAGCACAACCTGAAGGGCATCGATCTCGACTTGCCGCGCAACAGCCTGATCGTGATGACCGGGCTTTCCGGCTCGGGCAAGTCGTCGCTCGCCTTCGACACCATCTATGCCGAGGGGCAGCGCCGCTACGTCGAGAGCCTTTCTGCCTACGCCCGGCAGTTCCTCGAGATGATGCAGAAGCCGGACGTCGACCAGATCGACGGGCTTTCGCCGGCGATCTCGATCGAGCAGAAGACGACCTCGCGCAATCCGCGCTCGACGGTCGGCACGGTCACCGAGATCTACGACTACATGCGTCTGCTCTTTGCGCGCGTCGGCGTGCCCTATTCGCCGGCGACGGGCCTGCCGATCGAGAGCCAGACGGTCTCCCAGATGGTCGACCGCATCCTCGGCTTCGAGGAAGGTTCGCGTCTCTATATCCTCGCGCCGATGATCCGCGGCCGCAAGGGCGAGTACAAGAAGGAACTCGCCGACCTGATGAAGCGCGGCTTCCAGCGGGTGAAGATCGACGGGCAATTCTACGAGATCGCCGAGGCGCCGGCGCTCGACAAGAAATACAAGCATGACATCGACGTGGTGGTCGACCGCGTGGTGGTGCGTCCGGACATCGGCACGCGCCTCGCCGACAGCCTGGAGACGTGCCTGAAGCTCGCCGACGGGCTGGCGATCGCCGAGTTCGCCGACAAGCCGCTGCCGGCCTCGGAGACGGCCGCCGGCGGCTCGGCCAACAAGTCGCTGAACGAGACGCATGAGCGGGTGATGTTCTCCGAAAAATTCGCCTGCCCGGTGTCCGGCTTCACCATTCCGGAGATCGAGCCGCGGCTCTTCTCCTTCAACAATCCCTTCGGCGCCTGCCCGACCTGTGACGGGCTCGGCTCGCAGCAGAAGATCGACGAGGCGCTGATCGTGCCGGAGGCGCAGCGGCGGCTGAACGACGGGGCGATCGCGCCCTGGGCAAAATCCTCCTCCCCCTACTACAACCAGACGCTCGAATCCCTCGGCAAGGTTTTTGGCTTCAAGCTCTCGAACCGCTGGTCAGACCTGAGCGAGGAAGCGCAGCGCGCGATCCTCTACGGCACGGAAGAGAAGATCGAGTTCCACTATGCCGACGGGGCGCGGGCCTATACGACGACCAAGACCTTCGAGGGCATCGTGCCGAACCTCGAACGGCGCTGGAAGGAGACCGACAGCGCATGGGCGCGCGAGGAGATCGAGCGGTTCATGTCGGCGGCCCCCTGCCCGGCCTGCGCCGGCTACCGGCTGAAACCGGAGGCGCTCGCCGTCAAGATCAACGGCCTGCACATCGGTGAAGTGACCGGGATGTCGATCCGCGTCGCCGGTGCCTGGTTCGAGGCGCTGCCGGCGAAGCTCACCGACAAGCAGAACGAGATCGCCGTGCGCATCCTCAAGGAGATCCGCGAGCGGCTGCGCTTCCTGAATGATGTCGGGCTCGACTATCTGTCGATGTCGCGCAATTCCGGCACGCTTTCGGGCGGCGAGAGCCAGCGCATCCGCCTCGCCTCGCAGATCGGCTCCGGGCTGACCGGCGTGCTCTATGTGCTGGACGAGCCGTCGATCGGCCTGCACCAGCGCGACAATGCCCGCCTCATCGAGACGCTGAAGCACCTGCGCGACATCGGCAATACGGTGATCGTCGTCGAGCATGACGAGGATGCAATCCTCTCCGCCGACTACGTCGTCGACATCGGCCCGGCGGCCGGCATCCACGGCGGCGAGGTGGTGGCACAGGGCGTTCCCGCCGAAATCATGGCCAATCCGAATTCGCTGACGGGCAAATACCTCTCCGGCGAACTCGGCGTCGCGGTTCCCGCCGAACGCCGCAAGCCGAAGAAGGGCCAGCAGATCAAGGTGATCGGCGCGCGCGGCAACAACCTGAAGAACGTCACCGCCAGCATTCCGCTCGGCGTCTTCACAGCCGTCACCGGTGTCTCCGGCGGCGGCAAGTCGACCTTCCTCATCGAGACGCTCTACAAGGCGGCGGCGCGCCGCATCATGGGCGCGCGCGAGAACCCGGCCGAACACGACCGCATCGACGGCTTCGAGTTCATCGACAAGGTGATCGACATCGACCAGTCGCCGATCGGCCGCACGCCGCGTTCGAACCCGGCGACCTATACCGGCGCCTTCACGCCGATCCGCGACTGGTATGCCGGCCTGCCGGAGGCGAAGGCGCGCGGCTACCAGCCGGGCCGCTTCTCCTTCAACGTCAAGGGCGGCCGCTGCGAGGCCTGCCAGGGCGACGGGGTGATCAAGATCGAGATGCACTTCCTGCCGGACGTCTACGTGACCTGCGACGTCTGCCACGGCAAGCGCTACAACCGCGAGACGCTCGACGTCACCTTCAAGGGCAAGTCGATCGCCGACGTGCTCGACATGACGGTCGAGGAAGGCGTCGAGTTCTTCTCCGCGGTGCCGGCGGTGCGCGACAAGCTGCAGTCGCTCTTCGAGGTCGGCCTCGGCTATATCAAGGTCGGGCAGCAGGCAAATACGCTCTCCGGCGGCGAGGCGCAGCGCGTCAAGCTCGCCAAGGAACTCTCCAAGCGCTCGACCGGCCGCACGCTCTACATCCTCGACGAGCCGACGACGGGGCTGCATTTCCACGACGTGGCAAAGCTCCTCGAAATGCTGCACGAACTCGTCAAACAGGGCAATTCCGTGGTGGTGATCGAGCACAATCTCGAGGTCATCAAGACCGCCGACTGGGTGATCGACTTCGGTCCCGAGGGTGGCGACGGCGGCGGCGAGATCGTCGCGACCGGCACGCCGGAACAGATCGTCGAGGCCGAGCGCTCCTATACGGGCCAGTTCCTCAAGGAGCTCCTGGAGCGGCGGCCGATGCGGAAGGTGCAGGCGGCGGAGTGAGAGATGAGCGAGACCCTTGAGCTTGTCTGTCAGTTCGTCGAGCGAGACAAGTTCAGGGTGTCGGTGCGTCCCGATCCGTGGCGATAGGATACGAGTTTTACGCGGAGGCGTCAGCGATGATCCGGTCCCCGGGAACGATGATGAAGTCTCGGCTCGTGGTTTCGGCGACGATCCGCAGACACCTTTGAACCGCAAACCGAAGTGAGGGCAGCGTGATGACCCAGGCAGGCACAATCCGTACCGGCATCGGCGGCTGGACCTTCGATCCGTGGGAAGGCTCCTTCTATCCCGAGACGCTGCCGAAACGGCGGCAGCTCGAATATGCGAGCCGCGAGCTGACGGCAATCGAGGTCAACGGCACCTATTATTCCAGCCAGAAGCCGGAGACCTTCGCCAAATGGGCGTCCGAGGTCCCGGACGGTTTCGTCTTCTCGCTGAAGGCTAGCCGCTTCTGCACCAATCGCAAGGTGCTCGCCGAGGCGGGGCCGTCGGTCGAAAAGTTCCTGACCCAGGGGATTACCGAACTTGGCGCGCATCTCGGGCCGATCCTCTGGCAGTTCATGGGAACGAAGAAGTTCGAGCCCGAGGATTTCGAGGCATTTCTGGCGCTGCTGCCGAAGAGCCAGGACGGGATCGCGCTGCGGCATGTGGTCGAGCCGCGGCACGCCTCGTTCCAGGTCCCGGAATTCATCGCGCTCTTGAAGAAGTACAATGTCGCGGCCGTCTGCGCCGACCATCACGACTATCCGATGTTCGCCGATCCGACGGCCGACTTCGTCTATGCGCGGCTGCAGAAGGGCGAGGACGACATCCCCACCTGTTATCCCGAAAAGGACATCGACGCCTGGGCCGGCCGGCTGAGGCGCTTTGCCAAAGGCGGAATGCCGGACGACCTGCCGAAGATCGCGGAGGACGAGACTGCGGAGAAGAAGCCGCGCGACGTCTTCGCCTTCTTTATCACCGGCGGGAAGGTCAATGCGCCGAACGGCGCAAGGGCGCTGCAAGCGGCGGCCTCCTGAAACCGAAACTGTCATATGACAAAATTGTGACACCGGCGAATCTGGGATATGGTCGGTCGCATTGCCGACCTCATCGGGGCCGGAAATAGCGGACGCTTTCCGGCTGCGGCATGGAAACGCCGCTCCCCTTGCAACGCCTTTCCGGGTTCCTCATGTCGGGCATCGTCGTCTTCATCAATCTCGCCGGCGCCGTCGCGCTGCTTCTGTGGGCGACGCGCATGGTGCGCACCGGCATCGAACGCGCCTATGGCCATGTGCTGAAGGACAAGCTGCGGCTCGCCGTCGGCAACCGGGTGACCGCCGGTGCCGCCGGCTTTGCGCTGGCCGTGGCGCTGCAGAGCGCGACCGCCGTCGCGCTGATCGTCGCCTCCTTCGTCGCCGGTGGTTATGTGTCGTCGGGCATCGGGATCGCTACCCTGCTCGGCGCCGATTTCGGCTCGGCCTTCGTCGTGCGCATCCTGCGCCACGACCTGTCGCTCCTGATCCCGATCCTGCTTCTGATGGGCACCGTCGCCTTCCGGGCCTCGGAAACGCGCGGCTGGAGGCAGGCGGGCCGCATCTTCTTCGGGCTCGGGCTGCTGCTGCTGTCACTCAGGCTGATCGGCGAAGCCTCCGACCCGCTGCGTAGCAGCCAGATCCTGCCGCTCCTCATCAACTACCTCTCGCGAGACTGGATCACCGCCTTCCTGCTTTCGGCACTGCTCGCCTGGGCCTTCCATTCCAGCGTTGCGACGATCCTGCTCTTCGCCTCGCTGGCAGACCGTGGGCTGCTGCCGCCGGTGCTGATCATCCCGATGGTGCTCGGCGCGAATTTCGGCGCGGCGGTGATCGGCGCCATGCTGACCAAGAACGCGGAAAGTGCCGCCCGCGTCGTGCCGCTCGGCAACGTCGTCATCCGCGGGCTCGGCACGCTTGCAGCACTCGCCGTCCAGTTGGTCTTCGTGGTGCCGTCCGAGCTTTTCGCGAGCCATCCCGGCGACGCCGTCGTGATGGTGCACCTGGCGCTCAACGGCGCGGTGCTTCTCCTCGGCCTGCCGTTCGCCGGCGTTGTCGCCAGCCTGCTCGAACGCCTGCTGGCGAAACCGGTCGCCGCCGAGGCGGAGGGGCCGGAAGAACGCCTCTCGGCGCTCAACCCGGCCGACCTCGCCAATCCGAAACAGGCGATCGCCAACGCCACCCGCGAGGTGCTGAGCGTCTGCGACAAGACCGAGGTGATGCTGAACCGCATCTTCGAACTCTACGAGACCTTCGACCCGAAGAAGATGCAGCGTCTCGAGGCCCTCGACGACGAGATCGACCGCACCCATCGCGACATCAAGTTCTATCTCGCGCGGATTTCGGAAAGCGCGCTGGACGAGGAATCGGCGGCGCAATCGCAGAACCTGCTGAGTGCGGCGATCAAGGTCGAGCAGGCGGCGGACATCATCGCCCAGAACATGGCGACGAGAGCGCGCAAGAAACACGACCGCAAGGTCGCCTTCTCCGACGAAGGCTGGAGCGAGCTCAAGGCCATGCACAACGAGGTGGTCAAGAACGCGCGCCTCGCCTTCAACCTGCTGGTCGACCGCGACGTCGAATATGCCCGCCAGCTCGTCGCCCGCAAGGAGGCGGTGCGCAACCTCGTGCGCCAGAGCGAGGAGCGGCACCTGCAGCGGCTGCGCGACGGAAACATCGCAAGCTTCGAATCGAGCTCCCTGCATATCGACACCATGCGCGACCTCAAGGAGATCAATTCGCTGGTCGCCTCGATCGGCTATCCGCTGCTCGAGGACGAGGGCATGCTGCGGCGGAGCCGCCTGCTCTGACAGACCGGCACCGCCCCGGTTCCCGCGGCTTTCAGGATCCGGCGGCCTCGCCCGCCGGCGCCTTGCGGGCAAGCCAGCGCGGGTTGAAGACGTTCATCACCAGACCTAGGACGATCAGCGCGGCGGCGATGACGCGCAGCGGCCCGAAATCCTCGCCGAGCATCAGGGCTGCCGACGACATGCCGAAGACCGGGACGAGCAGCGAGAACGGTGCGACGGTCGAAACCCCGTAACGGCTGATCATCGCCCCCCAGACCGCGAAACCGAAGACGGTCGCGCCATAAGCGACGAAGAGCACGGCCCCTGCCCCTTCGAGATTGAGGTTCGCCAGCGCCTGCAGGTCGCGGTCCCAGCCCTCGAAGAGGGCGGAGATGATGAAGAGCGGGATCGGCGGCACGAGGCTCACCCAGACCATCAGGTTCAGCATCTGAACCTTGCCGACCTTCTTCATCAGCATGTTCGAGCAGGCCCACGCGACGGCGGCGGCAAGCACGAGCACGAGGCCCGCGACGGTAAACGTACCGTCGATCGAGCTGGCGATCAGCGCGACCCCGGAAAACGCGAGAGCCATACCGGCAATCTGCAGCGGCCGCGGCCGGTCACCATAGATCAGGAAGGCGAGCAGGACGGTGAAGAAGGCCTGCGACTGCAGGAGCAGCGAGGCGAGGCCGGGCGGTGCGCCGACATTCATGCCGATGAAGAGGAAGGAGAACTTCACCACGCCGAGCATCACGCCGATGCCGAGGATCAACCGCCACGGCACATCCGGCCGGCGAATGAAGAAGGCGAGCGGCAGGCCCGCGAAAAGGAAGCGGAGTGCGGAAAAGAGAAGCGGCGGGAAATTGTCGAGGCCGAGCTTGATCACCACGAAGTTGAAGCCCCATACGGCGGCGACGAGGACAAGCATCAGGACATGAAGGGGTGACATGGGGGCGAATCTCCGGCGTGCTGGTGGACGATCGATACACCCTCGCCCGCGCTTGCGAAAAACGTATTCTGCTAATGCCAGCGATCGATATGGTTGATGAGCGTCTCCGCGGTGAGGCCAGCACCGGCCCTCTGCGCCGCGTCGCCATGCAGCCAGACGCCGGCCGCCGCGGCCTCGAAGGCCGGCACGCCCTGCGCCAGAAGCCCGCCGATGATGCCGGCGAGGACATCGCCCGAACCGGCGGTGGCGAGAGAGGCGGGAGCATTCTCGTTGATGGCGGCGCGGCCGTCCGGCGCGGCGATCACGCTGTCGGCGCCCTTGTAGACGACGGCCGCGTTGGCGCGGGCAGCCGCCTGCCTCGCCCGGTCGACCTTGCTCAGCGCCGGATCGGCGGCGAGATCGGGGAAGAGCCTCGCGAACTCGCCCTCGTGCGGCGTCAGCACCAGACGGGGCGCTCCATCCGCAAAGGCTGAGAAGAGCGCCTGCGGGTCCTCCGCAAAGGCGGTGATGCCATCGGCGTCGAGGACGAGGTGCCGGCCGGCGGTCGCGAGCGCCGTGACGAAGGTGCGGGCCCTCGGGCCGACCCCGAAACCGGGGCCGAGGACGAAGGTGGTGCGCCGCTCGTCGCGGAGGTAGTCGGCGAGGTCGCTCTCGGTGTCCACGGCCTTCAACATCACGGCGGTGAGGTGGGCGGCATTGGCGGTGAGCGCATCTGTCGGCGAGGCGACGGTGACGAGCCCCGCCCCTGCCCTCAGGCCCGCTCCGGCGGCGAGCCGCGCGGCACCCGTCGCGGCCGCTGGTCCGGAAAAGACGGTGAGATGGCCGCGGCGGAACTTGTGGGCGGCGGCATCGGCCGTCGGCATGGCCGTTCGCCACTCTTCCGGACCGTTGACGAAGAGGCGCTCCCCCTTCGCCTCGACGAGGCGGAACGGAATGCCGATGTCGACGGTTTCGACGGCGCCGCAATAAAGCCGTCCGGGAAGCAGGAGATGTCCCGGCTTGCGGGTCATGAAGGTGACGGTGTGACGCGCCCTGAAGGCGGCGCCCAGCACGGCGCCGCTTCGCCCGTCGATGCCAGAGGGCAGGTCGACGGCGACGACCGGCAGGCCGGCCTCATCTACCCGCCGCACGACATCGGCGACGACGGGCGGCACAGCCCGGGCGAGGCCCGCCCCGAAGATCGCATCGACGATCACATCGCCCTCAGCCGCGCGCCAGGTTTCGAGCGGCTCTCCAGGAATCGGGCAACGGGAGCCGGCCGTTGCGGCATCGCCCTTGAGCTTCGCCGGATCGCCCAGATGAAAGACGGCAACCACAGCGCCAGCCTCCCGCAGGGCGCGCGCCGCCACATAGCCGTCGCCGCCGTTGTTGCCGGGACCGCAGAGAACGACGAAACGCTCGCCGCCGGGAAAGAGCCTGAGGACGGCAGCGGCGACCGCCTGTCCCGCCTTCTCCATCAGACCGAAGGAATCGATGCCCGACGCCGCAGCCGCAGCGTCCACCTCTCCCATCGCCGACGGCGTCAGCAGCCAGTTGTCGCGTTCCTTTGCCATACCGCCATTGAACGCATAACGGATGGAAAGACAACAGGCATCGCAACCACAACCGAAATGACCAAACTGTATGCATTTGCCTAGTTTATAGGCACATACCGCCCGCTTTGAAGGCATATCCTGCCTTTGCGAATTCCATTGGAAAATCGGTCGATTTCGCCCTCCTGCGGCATTTTTGCTCCGATTCCGTGACCGTTTTCTCTGGAAATGCGCGCATTTTTTCCTTTCGTCTCAGAAAACGGGGCATTTTTTCGAAAAAGCTGTCGCCAACTGGCACGGCACGTGCATCAATATGGGCGAGCGGGATCATCCTGCCGTAATGAGAGAAGCGGAGAGAAATTTTCTCATGAAAAAGATCGAAGCGATCATAAAGCCCTTCAAGCTCGACGAAGTGAAGGAAGCCCTTCAGGAAGTCGGCTTGCAAGGCATCACCGTCACGGAGGCCAAGGGGTTCGGCCGCCAGAAGGGCCATACGGAGCTTTACCGGGGTGCGGAATACGTCGTGGATTTCCTGCCCAAGGTGAAGGTCGAAGTGGTTCTGGCGGACGAAAACGTGGAAGCCGTCATCGATGCGATCCGCAACGCTGCCCAGACGGGCCGGATCGGCGATGGAAAAATCTTCGTTTCGAATGTGGAGGAAGTCGTCCGCATCCGTACCGGCGAAACCGGCGTCGACGCCATCTAAAACATCCGCCCTCTTCCGGAGGCGGACCAGTCTATCGTCATCTCACCCAAGGAATTCGATAATGACGACCGCAAACGACATTCTGAAGCAAATCAAGGATAACGACGTCAAGTTCGTCGACCTGCGCTTTACCGACCCCAAAGGCAAGCTGCAGCACGTCACGATGGACGTGTGCTGCGTCGACGAAGACATGTTCGCCGACGGCGTCATGTTCGACGGTTCCTCGATCGCCGGCTGGAAGGCGATCAACGAGTCCGACATGGTGCTGATGCCCGATCCGGCCACGGTTCACATGGACCCGTTCTTCGCCCAGTCGACCATGGTCATCATGTGCGACATCCTCGATCCCGTTTCCGGCGAAGCCTATAACCGCGACCCGCGCGGCACGGCCAAGAAGGCGGAAGCCTACCTCAAGGCCTCCGGCATCGGCGACACGATCTTCGTCGGTCCGGAAGCCGAATTCTTCGTCTTCGACGACGTCAAGTACAAGGCCGATCCCTACAACACCGGCTTCAAGCTCGACTCGTCGGAACTGCCGTCGAACGACGACACCGACTACGAAACCGGCAACCTCGGCCACCGTCCGCGCGTCAAGGGCGGCTATTTCCCGGTTCCGCCGGTCGACAGCCTGCAGGACATGCGCTCCGAGATGCTGACCGTGCTCGCGGAAATGGGCGTCGTCGTCGAGAAGCACCACCACGAAGTGGCGGCCGCCCAACACGAGCTCGGCGTCAAGTTCGACGCGCTGGTGCGCAATGCCGACAAGATGCAGATCTACAAGTACGTCGTGCACCAGGTCGCCAATGCCTACGGCAAGACCGCAACCTTCATGCCGAAGCCGATCTTCGGCGACAACGGCTCGGGCATGCACGTCCACATGTCGATCTGGAAGGACGGCAAGCCGACGTTCGCCGGCGACGAATACGCTGGCCTTTCCGAGACCTGCCTCTACTACATCGGGGGCATCATCAAGCATGCCAAGGCGATCAACGCCTTCACCAACCCGTCGACCAACTCCTACAAGCGTCTGGTCCCCGGCTATGAGGCACCGGTGTTGCTTGCCTATTCGGCGCGCAACCGTTCGGCTTCCTGCCGTATTCCGTTCGGAACCAACCCGAAGGCCAAGCGCGTCGAGATCCGCTTCCCCGACCCAACCGCCAACCCGTATCTCGCCTTCGCGGCGATGCTGATGGCCGGTCTCGACGGCATCAAGAACAAGATCCACCCCGGCAAGGCGATGGACAAGGACCTCTACGACCTGCCGCCGAAGGAACTGAAGAAGATCCCGACGGTTTGCGGCTCGCTGCGCGAGGCCCTTGAATCGCTCGACAAGGACCGCAAGTTCCTGACCGCCGGCGGTGTCTTCGACGACGACCAGATCGATTCGTTCATCGAGCTGAAGATGCAGGAAGTCATGCGCTTCGAGATGACCCCGCATCCGGTCGAGTACGACATGTACTACTCGGTCTGATCCGGGTTTCCTCCGGCCCTCGGGCCGGAGGACGAACAAGCCGGCGACGTTATGCGTCGCCGGCTTTTTTTTATTTTAAAACAATATGGAGAGGTATTTTCCTCATGTCTCCGTTTAGGAAACAATCCGAGAAGTCGCCTTTTCTCGCGATGTAGAGCGCGATAGGCTGCCGGTTCGAGAATCGCCTGCCCGCGCCACCGGCGCACCGCCTTCCGTTCTTCTCCGGAGTTCCGATGACTGACCGCAGCACGGCCGCGCAACCGCGGGCGCTCGACTGGCTTCTCTACTTCCTGGCGCCGGTCTTCTTCTCCAGCAACCTCATCTTCGGCCGCGGCATCACCGGCGAGATCGCCCCCTTCACAACTGCCTTCCTGCGCTGGTTCGGTTCGGCGATCATCATCTTTCCCTTCGTCTATGCCGAGCGGCGGACCTGCCTCGCCTTCGTGCGCCAGCACACGGCGATCTGGCTGGTGCTCGGCTTTCTCGGCATGGGCATCTGCGGCGGCTTCGTCTACTGGGCGCTGACGCTGACGACCGCCTCGAACGCGACGCTGATCTACACCACCTCGTCGCTCTTCATCATCCTCTTGCAATGGCTGCTGCAGGGGCGCCGCATTCGACCGGGCGAACTGCTCGGCATGGCGATCGCCTTTTCTGGCGTCGCCGTCATCGTGCTCAAGGGCGACTGGTCGGCGGCGACAAGCTTCACCTTCAACGTCGGCGACCTCGGCATTCTCGTCGCCGCGATTGCCTTCGCGCTCTATTCGCTCTTGCTGCGGCATCCGGACGCCGCGGCGATGCCGCCGCTGCCGCTCTTCGGCCTGCTCGCTTTTTCCGGCGCGATCGTACTCCTGCCGCCTGCCCTCTACGAGGTGGTGACCGGCGGCCTTTTGCCCGACAGTACGAGCGACTGGACGAAGCTTGCCGGGATCATTGCCTTCGCCTCGCTCGCCGCCTTCTACTGCTTTCAGCACGCGGTGCGCGTCTTCGGTCCGGCGATGGCGGGTGTCACGCTCTACCTGATGCCGCCGACCTCGATCGTCATGGCGGTCATCCTGCTCGGCGAGCACTTCGAGAGCTATCACGCCGTCGGCATCGTGCTGGTGACGGGCGGGCTGATGCTTGCCACTGCACCGGTCAGGCGCCGATCCTGACTGAACGATGCGCGACACGGGTTTGTCGCACATTGAACGGTTTTCACCCTAAACCCTTGATTATCGACGTCCTCGACCCCAATTTCTTGGAGGAAAGGATGTTCACGCCATGAAACAGAGCAACGCAAAATTTGGCATCGGGGAAGTCGTCCGCCACAAGTTCTTTCCGTTCCGGGGCGTCGTTTTTGATGTGGATCCGGAATTTGCGAATTCGGAAGAATGGTGGAACTCGATACCGGCGGAAGTCCGGCCGAACAGGGACCAGCCCTTCTATCACCTGCTCGCGGAGAACGAGGAGACGGAGTACGTCGCCTATGTTTCGGAGCAGAACCTGGAACACGACGACAGCGAGGTTCCGCTGCGCAATCCGCAAGTGAACCAGATCTTCGTCATGGAGCAGGCGGGCCGCTACAAGCCGCGGGTCAACTTCGCCCACTAGACCATCGCCGGCCGCACGGCGATACGAACGAAAAAAGGCCCGGGAGACCGGGCCTTTTCCTTTGATGCTCTCTCGGCGATCAGTTGCCGGTCTTCGCCTTGTCCTGGGCGGCCTCGAGTGCCTTGCGGCTCTCGTCGGTCTTCTTCTGCATGACTTCCTGCAGGAGGCGCTGGCGCTCCTCGGCCTGCGACTGCGACATCGCCTCGCCGTCATAGGCGCCGGTGAAGCCTTCGAGCGTAATCTTGATCGGGTTCGGCGCGCGGCGGAAGTTGATCGAGGTGAAGACCACCTCATTGCCCTTCTTGAGGCTCGCGATGACCGCGTCGGTCAGCGGCATTTCGGCCGTGCAGCGGTCGGGCAGGCAGACGGCGTAGTCGAGCTTCTGGCCCTTGCCGCCATCGATCTGCATCATGATGCCCGGCGGGATGAGGCGGGCGGTCGGAACGGTGACCTGCAGGATCTTGCGGTTGATCTTGCCTTCGACGCTGATAAGGCCGACGGCGGTCAGGAGCTGACCATTCTGGGCGAGCTGCTGATTCTGCACCACGCAGACGTCGTTGTCCTCCTGCTTCTGGCAGGTCTTGAACCACTTCGGCGGAGCGGCATTCGGGGCGGCGCCTGCATCCTGTGCAGCCGAAACCGCGGGAACGGCGGCCGTGCCGATGGTGAGGACAAGCGCGGAAAGAACAGCCCGCGTGGCTTTGTTTGCTTTAAGCATCATACGAATTCCGTCTCCTGAAAACCAATCCCGAACCGCACTCACGGTACGGCACCGCTCGGTCGTGCTGCCAGTCACCTGTCGTTCAAATGAGGCAAATACATGACCTTGGCTACCTGGTCACACCTGTTACATCGGGCAACGTCGAAATTCCAGCCCTTCTTTGGGCCTTCCTTGCGTCGCCGGGCGAAATTGGCCGCCTGATGTGTTGGTTTTATGGTCTTCGTGGTAGCCTCCGCCCGCGAATCCGACATCAGCCGAAAGGAATCGACGTGCGCCGCCTTCTTCTTCTCCTCCTCTTCCTGGGCTTTTCCGGACTGGCTCAGGCCGAGCCCGTTCACGGCATCGCCATGCATGGTCAGGTGGCGTTGCCGTCGAATTATACGCACTTCCCTTACGTCAATCCGCAAGTGAAGAAGGGCGGCAAGATTTCCTACGGCGTCGTCGGGACCTTCGACAGCCTCAACCCCTTCGCCATCAAGGGCATGCGCACGACCGCACGCGGCGTGTGGGACCCGGAATACGGCAATCTCTTCTACGAGGCGCTGATGCAGCGCTCGAGCGACGAGCCGTTCTCGCTCTACGGCCTGCTTGCCGAAAGCGTGGAATGGGACGAGGAGCGCAGCTTCATCCAGTTCAACCTCAATCCCAAGGCGCACTGGCACGACGGCAAGCCGGTGACGGCGGAAGACGTCATCTTCTCCTTCAAGCTGCTCGCCGAAAAGGGTCGCCCACCCTACAACAAGCGCCTCGATGTCGTCTCCAAGATGGAGCAGGTCGGCGAGCGCAGCGTGCGCTTCACTTTCAACGAGAAGGCCAATCGCGAGACGCCGCTGATCCTGGCACTGTCGATGCCGATCCTGCCGAAGCACGCGGTCGATCCGGCGACCTTCGAGCAGACCTCGCTTGCGATCCCGGTCGCCTCCGGTCCCTACAAGATCAAGTCGATCCAACCCGGCGAAAGGATCGTCTGGCAGCGGGACCCGGACTATTGGGGCAAGGACATTCCCTCCAAGGTCGGCCTCGACAACTATGATGAAATCTCCGTCACCTACTTCCTGCAGGATTCGACGCTTTTCGAAGCTTTCAAGAAGGGTGACGTAGACGTTTACCCCGACGGCGACGCGAATCACTGGGGCCGCGCCTACGATTTCCCTGCCGTACAGAAGGGCGACGTCGTCAAGGAAGTGTTCAAGCCCGGCCTGCCCTCAGGCATGCTCGGTTTCGTCTTCAACACTCGTCGGGCGATCTTCGCCGACGTGCGGGTGCGCGAGGCGCTGTCGCTCGCCTTTGATTTCGAGTGGATGAACAAGACGCTCTACGACAACGCATTCCAGCGCACCCAGAGCTTCTGGCAGAATTCGAAGCTCGGTGCCTACGGCAACGCCGCCGACGAGCGCGAACTGGCGCTCCTCGGGCCGGCAAAGGACAAGATCGATCCGGAAATCCTCGCCGGCACCTACACCATGCCGGTGACGGATGCGTCCGGAAGCGACCGCAAGGTGCTGCGCGACGCCGTCGGCCTGCTCAAGGAGGCCGGCTATACGATCAAGGGCGGCAAGATGGTGGATGCCTCAGGCAAGCCGCTCGCCTTCGAAGTGATGACCCAGAACGCCGGCCAGGAGAAGATGGCCGTCGCCTTCCAGCGGGCGCTGAAGATGATCGGCGTCGAGATGGCGATCCGCACGGTTGACGACGCGCAGTACCAGGCACGCTCGAACAGCTTCGACTACGACATGATTATCAAGGCCTACACCTCGTCGCTGTCGCCGGGGGCGGAACAGGTCAACCGCTGGGGATCAGCCTCGAAGGATGCGCAGGGCAGCTTCAACTATGCGGGCGTGGCCGATCCGGACATCGACCGGATGATCGACGCGCTGATGAATGCGCGCACCCAGGAGGATTTCCAGGCGGCGGTGCGCGCCTATGACCGCCTGCTGGTCGACGGCCACTATGTCGTGCCGCTCTATCACCTCGGGGAACAGTGGGTGGCGCACTGGAAGCGTATTGCCCGGCCCGAGCAGGTTCCGCTCTACGGCTACCAGTTGCCGACCTGGTGGGATGCGCGGGCGCAGTGACGGCGCCTGACTCGTCCTTTCCTCTCGCTTTTCCGGGTGGTTCCCGAAAGGTAACGCCTTGAAGCGAGCGTCGCTTGGCCCTAAGTGGCGGGAACAGATTTCTTCCGCCACTGAAGATCACCGAAAGGACGCCCCATGCAGCGCATCACCATCGACATCGTCTCGGACGTCGTCTGCCCCTGGTGCTTCCTCGGCAAGGCGCGCCTCGACCTCGCAATCGCCGAGGTGCAGGACGAAATTTCCGTCGATGTGAACTGGCGCCCGTACCGTCTCAATCCCGACTACCCGCCGGAAGGCGTCGACCAGGAGGCCGAGCTTGCCCGCAAGCTCGGCGGCAAGGAGAACATGGACCGCGCCCATGAGCAGTTGAAGGCGCTCGGACGCGAGGTGGGCATCGCCTTCGACTTCGATGCGATCAGGATCGGTCCGAACACGCTCGACGCCCACCGGCTGATCCATTGGGCCGGCACGGAGGACCGCGAGGCGCAGCAGCGCGTCGTCCAGGCGCTGTTCAAGGCGAATTTCGAGGAGGGCCGCAATGTCGGCGACCGCGCCGTTCTGCTCGACATCGCCGAAACGGCGGGGCTCGACCGTGCGGTGATCGCGACACTGCTGGAAGGCGACGCCGACAAGGCGCACGTGCTTTCCGAGATCGATGCGGCCCAGCAGATGGGCGTGAACGGCGTGCCCTTCTTCATCTTCGACCAGAAATATGCCGTCAGCGGCGCGCAAACACCAGAGATACTCGCTAACGCGCTCCGGGACATTGCCCGTCTGAAAGCCGAGGATCAGCGAAAACTGAATTGACGGCGGTCAGTAAGGGACCTATCCAGAGAGCGTCGCGTCTCTCCCCGGAAGATCCCCCCTTGTCCCAAGACACCACCCTCAAAGGCGTCCTGATCGCCTTCGTCTGCTTTGTCGCCTATGCCATCAGCGACGCTTCGGTGAAACTCATCGACGGCCGCGTGCCGCCGCTCGAAGCGGCCTTCTTCGGTTCCTGCTTCGGTCTTCTGGCGGTTCCCTTCCTGTTGAAGAAGGGCGACCGCTGGTCCGACCTCGTGCGCACGACCAACCGGCCGCTCTGGCTCCTGCGATTCGTCTGTTCGGCGATCGGGACTGTCGGCAGCATCATCGCCTTCACCGAACTCAGCATGGCCGAGGCCTTCAGCCTGATCTTCCTGCTGCCCTCCTTCGCCACGATCCTGTCGGTGATCTTCCTCAAGGAGAAGGTGGGTCCACGGCGCTGGTCGGCGGTCATCATCGGCTTCCTCGGCGTCCTGATCGTCCTGCGCCCGGGCTTCCGCGAGCTGTCGTTCGGGCACCTGACGGCGCTCGTTTCCGGCTTCACCGGCGCCGTTTCCATCGTCATCTACAGGGCGGTCGGCCCGGCCGAAAAGAGCGTGTCGCTCTATGGTGCCGGCTTTCTCGGAAGCCTGCTGATTTCCGGAGCGCTCATGGTGCCCGGATTCGTCTGGCCATCGGCGCACGACTTTGCGCTGCTGACGTCCTTCGGCATCCTCGCGACGGTCGGCAACGTGCTGCTGATGGTCGCCTCCTTCTATGCCTCGGCGGCGGTGGTCGGGCCGATCCAGTACAGCCAGATGATCTGGGCGGTGCTCTTCGGCTACGTGCTCTTCGGCGACCGCCTGGATATGCCGATGTTCGCCGGCATCGTGCTGATCGTCGGCTCGGGACTTCTGACCGTCATCCGCGAACGCCAGCGCGGCGTGCCGCTGCCGCCCTCGCTCGCCGCAGCGCCGCAGGCCGCACTTTCGTCCGAGCCCGAGACGCAGGCTGATCTCGACCGTCAGGGCTGACGCGCCAGTTCGGCCATCTGGGTCATGACCATCGCAGCACCGGCGAGCCGCTTTTCCGGCGTCGGCAGGTCGCGGGTGAGGAAAACGCTCTGGTCGGGGCGGATCTTCGCCATCGTGCCCTGTTTGGCGATGTAGCCGACGAGCGCCGCCGGGTTCGGGAATTCCTTGTTGCGGAACTGGACGACGACGCCCTTCGGGCCTGCCTCGAGTTTCTCGACATTCGCCTTGCGGCAGAGCGCCTTGATGTAGACGACCTTCAACAGGCTCTGGACTTCCGCCGGCATCGGGCCGAAGCGGTCGATCATCTCCGCGCCGAAAGCGTCGATCTCTCCGAGTTCGGTGAGTTCGCCGAGGCGGCGATAGAGGCCGAGGCGCAGGTGCAGGTCCGGCACGTAGTCATCAGGGATCATGACGGAGGTGCCGACGGAAATCTGCGGCGACCAGCCGGTATCCTCGACGACGTCCACGCCCTTCACCTCGGCGACCGCCTCTTCCAGCATGTGCTGGTAAAGCTCGAAGCCAACTTCCTTGATGTGGCCGGACTGTTCCTCGCCGAGCAGATTGCCGGCGCCGCGGATATCGAGATCGTGGCTCGCGAGCTGGAAGCCTGCGCCGAGCGTGTCGAGCGACTGCAACACCTTCAGGCGACGTTCGGCCGACGAAGTCAGCACCTTGTTGACCGGCAGGGTCAGCAGCGCGAAGGCGCGGACCTTCGAACGGCCGACGCGGCCGCGCAGCTGGTAGAGCTGGGCGAGCCCGAACATGTCGGCACGGTGGACGACCAGCGTGTTGGCGGTCGGCACGTCGAGGCCCGATTCAACGATGGTGGTCGAGAGCAGCACGTCGTAGCGGCCGTCATAGAAGGCATTCATGATGTCTTCGAGCTCGCCGGCAGCCATCTGGCCGTGGGCGACGGCGACCTTCAGCTCCGGCACGTCCGACTGCAGGAAAGCCTGCACGTCGGCGAGGTCGGAAAGCCGCGGGCAGACGTAGAAGCTCTGGCCGCCGCGATAGTGCTCGCGCATCAGCGTCTCGCGGATCACCAGCGGATCAAAGGGCGAGACGAAAGTGCGGACGGCCATGCGGTCGACCGGCGGCGTGGTGATGAGCGAAAGCTCCCGAACGCCCGTCATTGCAAGCTGGAGCGTGCGCGGGATCGGGGTCGCCGAGAGCGTCAGGACATGGACGTCTGACTTCAGTTCCTTCAGCCGTTCCTTGTGCTTGACGCCGAAATGCTGCTCCTCGTCGATGATGAGGAGGCCGAGATTGGCGAACTTGATGCCGGAACCGAGAAGCGCATGAGTACCGACGACGATGTCGGTCTTGCCTTCCGCCACTTCCTTCTTGACGAGGTTGAGCTCCTTGCTGCCGACGAGGCGGGATGCCTGCTGAACCCGGATCGGCAGGCCGCGGAAGCGCTCGGAGAAGGTCTTGAAATGCTGGCGCGCCAGAAGGGTGGTCGGAACGACCACGGCGACCTGGATACCGTTCATCGCGGCGACGAAGGCGGCGCGGAGCGCCACTTCGGTCTTGCCGAAGCCGACGTCTCCGCAGACGAGACGGTCCATCGGCCGGCCGGCACCGAGGTCGCCCCGCACCGCCTCGATGGCGTTCATCTGGTCCTCGGTCTCGTCATAGGGGAAGCGGGCGGCGAACTCGTCGTAGAGGCCCTCCTGCGTGGTCAGCACCGGCGCGGACCGCGTCAGCCGCTCGGCGGCGATGCGGATCAGTCCGTCGGCCATGTCGAGCAGGCGGCGCTTGAGCTTCGCCTTGCGCATCTGCCAGGCGCCGCCACCGAGGCGGTCGAGCTGGGCGTCGCTGCCTTCCGAGCCGTAGCGCGACAGAAGGTCGATGTTCTCGACGGGCAGGAAGAGCTTTGCGTCGTCGGCGTAGAGCAGTTCGAGGCAGGCATGCGGCGCGCCGGCGGCCTCGATGGTGCGCAGGCCGACGAAACGGCCGATGCCGTGTTCGGCATGGACGACGATCGCCCCCTCGTCCAGACCCGCAACCTCGGAAATGAAGTCGGCGGCGCGCCTGCGGCGCTTGGAGCGGCGCACCATGCGGTCGCCGAGAATGTCCTGCTCGCCGACGATGACGAGATCGCCCGCTTCGAACCCGCCTTCGAGACTGAGGACAGCGGCACCGCCCTCGCCCTTCTTCAGCGTGTCGACGTCCTTCAGCGACTTGACCGGAACCAGCTTTTCGAGCCCGTGCTCGGCAAGCACCTGGCAGAGGCGATCGAGCGAGCCGTCCGACCAGCCGGCGACGAGCACCTTGGCGCCCGAGGCGCGCTTGTCTGCAATGTAGCGGACGGCCTGGTCGAAAACGTTGACGCGATTGCCCTCGGCAGCGTCGACGGCGGTCTTCGCCCAGCGCGGGCTCGGGCGGGCGGCGATCTCCACCACCTTCCGCGTTTCACCCTCATGTTCGGCGAAGGGCGAAATGCGGACCGGCGCCACAGCATCGAGCGCATTGGCAAACTGTTTGGCACTGAGGTAGAGCCGCTCGGGCGGCACGGGCTTGTAAGGGGTGCCCTGCGAAAGGTGGCCCTTGCCGGGCTCGCCTGACTGCACGCGCGCCTCGTAATAGTCGCGGATCTGCTTTGCCCGTTCCTCGGCAGCCTCGCGAACGGTGTGATCGGTGACGATGAGAAAGCCATCGAGGTAGTCGAAGACCGTTTCCAGATGGTCGTGGAAGAGCGGCAGCCAGTGCTCGAGGCCGGCATAGCGGCGTCCCTCCGAGACGGCGGCATAGAGCGCGTCGTCGCGGGTGGCGGCGCCGAAGAGCGAGAGATAGTTCTTGCGGAAGCGGGCGATGCTTTCCGGCGTCAGCGTCACCTCGCTCATCGGATTGAGGTCGAGGGAACGGGCCTGCCCCGTCGTGCGCTGGCTCGCCGGATCGAAATAGCGGATCGATTCCAGCGTGTCGCCGAAGAAATCGAGACGCACCGGCTCTTCTGCACCGGGCACGAAGACGTCGAGGATGCCGCCGCGGACGGCGAATTCGCCGACCTCGCGGACCGTCGCGACCCGTTCAAAACCGTTGCGTTCGAGCCGCGAGGCAACGTCGTCCATGCGGATCTGGTTGCCCGGGCGGGCAGAGAAGGCGAGGCTCTCGATGACGTCGGCCGGGGCGACCCGCTGCAGCATCGCATTGACCGTCACGAGGACGACGCTGGGGTGCGGCTTGCGGCGATGGGCGATGAGGCCGCCGAGCGCGGTCAGGCGGCGGGCGGAGACGTCGGCGCTCGGCGAGACGCGGTCATAGGGAAGGCAGTCCCAGGCCGGCAGCGTCAGCACCGGAATTTCCGGCGCGGCGAAGGAGAGTACCTGCTCGATGTCGGCGAGCTTCTGGCCGTCGGAAAGCACGTAGGCGACGGGGCGGCCCTGCCGCGCGAGTTCCGCGATCAGGAAGGCGTCCATGCCGTCCGGCACGCTCGAAAGCGTCAGTGCGGTTTCGGCCCGCGCGATCGTCCTGGCGTCGAAGAGGGAGATCATTCTGCCTTTCCGGTGGGTTCCATGGTGACCGGCGAGAAGTCCGGACGACAGGCGGCGATGCGCTCGAAGAGCGGTGTCCGATGGCGCTCGGGGACAGCTTCCGCACCCGTGATCCATTTCACCAGATCGTTGTCCTCTTCGGCCATGATCTTTTCGAGTTCGTCGAGTTCGGCGTCGGAGAGGTCGGCGAGCGCCTGTTCGGCAAACTGGCCGAGGACGAGGTCCATTTCGCGGATGCCGCGGTGCCAGCAACGGAAAAGGATGCGCCGGCGGCGCGGGTCGAGATCGGCGCTGGTGCGGGTCAATCCTGTCATTTCGGCATCCCTTCCTGTTGATGCGCCTCTATAGCCCCTGGGATCGGTATTGTCAGCCTTGCCAAGCACGTAATTATCGTCGCATTTTGGCAGCCACCATGCGCCCCACCCTGCTCGATCCCCTGTTCGCACCCGTCGCTTCGCTTCCCGGCGTCGGGCCGAAGCTCGCCGGCCTGATCGCCACGCTGCTCGGGCGCGAGGAGGCCGACGACTGCCGGGTGATCGACCTCCTGATGCTGGCGCCGCACCGGCTGATCGACCGGCGTTACCAACCCGGCATCGCGCTCGCTCCGCAGGGTGCGATCGTCACCGTCACCGGCCGCGTCGACCGCCACCAGCCGCCGCCGCGCGGCAACAGGAGCGTGCCCTACCGCGTCTTCCTGCACGACGACACCGGCGAACTGGCGCTGACCTTCTTCCATGCCAAGGGGCCGTGGCTTGAAAAGACATTTCCTGTCGACGAGACGGTGATGGTGTCCGGCAAGGTCGACTGGTTCAATGGCCGCCCCTCGATGGTGCATCCGGACTATGTGGTGAAGGCGAGCGAGGCAGAGAGCCTGCCGCGCGTCGAACCCGTCTATCCGCTGACCGCCGGGCTCTCGCCCAAGGTGCTGCGCAAGGCGATTGAGGGCGCGCTGGAGCGCCTCCCCGAGCTTCCCGAATGGATCGACCCGCCGCTCGTCCAGCGGCAAGGTTTCGAGGGTCCGAAGGCGAGTTTCCTGAGGCTCCACAATCCCCGCGATGCGGCCGATGTCGAACCGCAGGCACCTGCACGGCGGCGGCTTGCTTATGACGAATTCCTCGCAGGCCAGGTGTCGCTGGCGCTGGTGCGACAGAGGCTGCGCCGGGTGGCGGGCTCCCCGGTCCATGCGACGGGGGCAATCAGTCACAAGATTCTCGCCGCCCTTCCCTTCTCGTTGACCGCCGGCCAGCAGCAGGCGGTCGCCGATATCCTGAAGGACATGGCGGGGCAGACCCGCATGCTCCGTCTCCTGCAGGGCGACGTCGGCGCCGGCAAGACGCTGGTGGCGCTGCTTGCGATGGCGGCGGCGGTCGAGAGCGGCGGCCAGGCGGTGCTGATGGCACCGACGGAAATTCTGGCGCGGCAGCACTACGCGACCATCTCGCGGCTCGCGGAGGCGGCCGGAATGTCCGTCATTGTCCTGACCGGCCGCACCAAGGGCCGCGAACGCGAGGCGATCCTCGAGAAGATCGCGAGCGGCGAGGCCCAGATCGTCATCGGCACGCACGCCCTCTTTCAGGAGACGGTGAGCTATCGCAACCTGCAGCTCGCCGTCGTCGACGAGCAGCACCGGTTCGGCGTGCACCAGCGGCTGCGGCTCACCGCCAAGGGGATTTCGCCGCACATGCTGGTGATGACAGCAACCCCCATCCCGCGCACGCTCGTCCTTGCCGCCTTCGGCGATCTCGACGTCTCCAAGCTCACGGAGAAGCCGGCGGGCCGCAAGCCGATCCAGACGGTGACGGTGCCTTCCGAACGCACCAACGAGATCATCGACCGGCTCAGAAGTGCGGTCCGTGAGGGCAAGAAAGCCTACTGGATCTGCCCGCTCGTCGAGGAGTCGGACGTGACGGAGCTGATGTCGGCGGAGGAGCGCCACGCGATTCTGACGCAGGCGCTCGGGGCGGATGTCGGGCTCGTTCACGGTCGCATGAGCGGAGCGGAGAAAGACGCCGCGATGATGGCGTTCAAGAACGGCGAAACCCGTGTCCTCGTTGCGACGACGGTGGTCGAGGTTGGCGTCGACGTGCCGGACGCGACGATCATGGTGATCGAGCATGCGGAACGGTTCGGCCTCGCCCAGCTTCACCAGTTGCGCGGCCGCGTCGGGCGCGGCGCGGAGGCCTCGAGCTGCATTCTCCTCTACAAGGCGCCGCTCGGCGAGACGGGTCACGCCCGGCTTTCGATCCTGCGCGAGAGCGAGGACGGTTTCCTGATCGCCGAGGAGGATCTGAAGCTGCGCGGTGAAGGCGAACTCCTCGGCACGCGGCAATCGGGCACGCCGGGTTTCCGCTTCGCGAGCCTCGAACACCACGGCGACCTTCTGGAAACGGCGCACAAGGACGCTGCCTACATTCTGGAGAAGGATGCGGATCTCGTCTCGGAGCGCGGGCGGGCGCTGCGCATCTTGCTCTATCTCTTCCGGCGCGACGAGGCGATCCGCTTCCTTAGAGCCGGGTGAAAGCTGTCGGCGGAAACGGTCCTTAGCCGACTAATCCCGGTCGTTTCAGGGCTTCCAGACCGGAAAGACGGTTTCCACGCTGCGCGGCTTGTAGTCCGGCATGACGAGGCCGCCGGAGATCAGGAGCTTCGCCGCTTCCTCCGGCGTCATGTCGAGAAGCTTGATGCGGTCGCGCGGCACGAACATCAGGAAGCCGGCGGTCGGAACAGGCGTCGGCGGCAGAAAGACGGCGACCATTTCGCGGCCATCCTCGTTGAGCCGGGCGGCGATCTCGCCGCGGGCATCCGTGGCGATGAAAACGACCGCCCACATGCCGGGGCTCGGGAATTCGACGAGGCCGACCCGCTTGAAGGAGGACGACTGGTCCTTCAGCACGGACTCGAAGATCTGCTTCAGGCTCTTGTAGAGCGTGCGCACCAGCGGCATGCGGTGGAGGACGCGCTCGGAGAAATCGACGACGGAACGGCCGATCAGGTTTTTGCCGAGAAATCCGATCAGGGTAATCGACACGACGGCGATCAGCAGACCGAAGCCCGGGATCGCAAACTGCAGATAGCTCTCGGGATCGATGCGGCTCGGGATATAGGGTTTCACCCAGCTGTCGGCCCAACGGATAAACGACCAGGTGAGCCAGATGGTGATCGCAACCGGCGCGCAGATGATCAAGCCGGCGAGAAAGTTGTTTCTCAGCCGTGCCGCCAGTGACATCTTCTCCGGGAGATCGTTCATCGGTCGCCGCTATGCTGCATCGCCAAAGAAACCGGGGTGGAAGGCGACAATGCCGGATGGGACCGGGTCATTCAAGGGCAGAGCGAGCAAATATTCGCGAGGAACGCCGGGCGTCGTGAGATCATGCTCGGTACTGAATCCGAAGCGCTGGTAGTACGCCGGCTCCCCGACGAGCACGCAGCCCATCGCGCCATCCTCCTGCAGACGACGGAGGCCCTCACGGACAAGATTGCTGCCGATCCCCTGCCCCTGCCGGTCCGGCCGCACCGAAATCGGCCCGAGGCCGAACCAGCCCTGTTCGCCGCCGGAAAAGGTGACGGGCGAGAAAGCGACATGGCCGACCACCTCGCCCTCTTCCTCCGCCACCAGGGAGAGCGTCAGGACGCCTGCCGCTCGCAGTCTTTCTATGATGCGCGGCTCACTGCCGTCACTGTGCGGATGCCCCTCGAAGGCAGCAGCCGTGACGGCGCCGATCACTGCCTCGTCGCCGGGGCGCTCGGGTCGCAAGATCACTCGACAGTCACCGACTTTGCGAGGTTGCGCGGCTGGTCGACGTCGGTGCCCATGAAGACCGCCGTGTGATAGGCGAGCAACTGGACCGGCAGGGCGAAGACCATGGGCGCGATGAGCTCGGCGACGTTCGGCAGGACGATCGTCGCCATGGTCGGCAGCGTCGAGGCGGCGGCCCCCTTCTCGTCGGTGATGAAGATGATCCGCCCCCCGCGGGCGGCGACTTCCTGCATGTTGGACACCGTCTTCTCGAAGAAACGGTCGTGCGGCGCAATCACGATGACCGGCATGTTCTCGTCGATGAGGGCGATCGGTCCGTGCTTCAGCTCGCCGGCGGCGTAACCCTCGGCGTGGATGTAGGAGATTTCCTTGAGCTTCAGCGCGCCTTCGAGCGCCATCGGATAGCTGGTGCCGCGGCCGAGATAGAGCACGTGATGGAACTTCGAAAGCTCGCGCGCGAGGCTTTCCATCTGAGGCTGGATGTCGTTGAGAACGCCGCTCATGATGCGCGGCAGCTCCGACAGGCTGCGCACCATTTGCTTTTCTTCCGCCTCGGTCAGCGTGCCGCGCCGACGTCCGGCGCCGATCGCGAGCGAGGCCAGCACCGCGAGCTGGCAGGTGAAGGCCTTGGTGGAGGCGACGCCGATTTCCGGACCGGCGAGGATCGGATAGACCCCGTCGGACTCGCGCGCGATCGTCGATTCCTTGACGTTGACGATGCCGCCGATCTTCAGGCCCTGCTCCTTGCAATAGCGCAGCGAGGCGAGCGTATCGGCGGTCTCGCCGGACTGCGAGATGAAGAGTGCGGCATCGTCCTTCGAGAGGGGCATTTCGCGATAGCGGAATTCTGAGGCGACATCGATCTCGACCGGCAGCCGCGCATAGCGTTCGAACCAGTACTTGCCGACGAGGCCGGAGAGATAGGCCGTTCCGCAGGCGGAGACCGCAAGGCGCGACACCTTGCCGAGATCGATCGCGGTCTCGTCGAGGCGGACCGTCTGGCTGTGGAAATCGATGTAGTTCGACAGCGCGTGGGAAATCACCTCCGGCTGTTCGTGAATTTCCTTTTCCATGAAGTGGCGGTGATTGCCCTTGTCGACGAGGAAGGCGCTCGCCTGGGAAATCTGGTGCGGGCGCTCGACCGGCTTGCCGGAGAAATCGGTGATCTCCGCGCTGTCGTGGTGGATGACGGCGCAATCGCCGTCGACCATGTAGACGATGTCATTGGTGAACGGCGCAAGCGCGATCGCGTCGGAACCAAGGAACATCTCACCCTTGCCGAAGCCGATCGCGAGCGGCGGCCCGGAACGGGCGGCCATGATTGTGTCCGGATCGTTCTCGAACATCACGACCAGCGCGTATGCGCCGGTGACGTGGTTCAGCATGGCAAGCATGGCCGCATGATTGTCATGCCCCTGGCGGCGGTATTTCGCGATCAGCTGGGCGACGATTTCCGTATCGGTCTGGGTGGTGAACTTGGCTCCTTCGCGGGCAAGCTCCTCGCGCAGTTCGGCGAAGTTCTCGATGATGCCGTTGTGGACGACCGCGACGCCTTCGACGAAGTGCGGATGGGCATTGGTTTCATTCGGAACGCCGTGGGTCGCCCAGCGCGTATGTGCGATGCCGATATTGCCGCCGAGCGGTTCGTCCGCAAGGCGCTTTTCCAGGTTGAAAAGCTTGCCTTCGGCGCGGCGGCGATCCATCACGCCATTGTCGATCGTCGCGACACCGGCCGAATCGTACCCGCGATATTCCAACCGCTTCAACGCATCGACAAGGCGGTCCGCGACCGGCTTGTTACCGACAATTCCGACAATGCCACACATATAGTTCTCCGTCTGGTTTCATCGCGAAGCCAGTCCTAGCCACTTTCCGGTCTTTCGCAATCGGCGTCGCGGTCACTTTCGGTTTCGCCGCGTTACGCAAGTCTGAGCGATCAGCCTTTTGCCTTCTTCGCCGCCTTGATCGCGAGATTGCGCTCGCGGATCTGCTTTGCCCGCTCCGGCTTCACCACCTGCCGCGCGCGGCCGAGCGCGAGCGCGTCGGCGGGCACGTCTTCGGTGATCACGCTGCCGGAGGCGACGTAGGCACCGTCGCCGACGGAGACCGGTGCGACGAGCGCCGTGTTCGAGCCGATGAAGACACCCGCGCCGATCCGGGTCTCGAACTTGTTCACGCCGTCATAGTTGCAGGTGATGGTACCCGCGCCGATGTTGCTGCCGGCGCCGACGAAGGCGTCGCCGATATAGGTCAGGTGGTTCACCTTGGCGCCGGCTCCGATTTCCGCCTTCTTGACCTCGCAGAAATTGCCGACTTTCGCCCCTTCCGCAAGATGTGCGCCCGGCCGCAACCGTGCGAACGGGCCGACGGTGGCGCCGGTGGCAACACGAGCGCCCTCGAGATGGCTGAAGGCATGAATGACGGCGCCGGCCTCGACGGTGACGCCGGGACCGAAGACGACGTTCGGCTCGATCACTGCGTCCTGTCCGATCTCGGTGTCGTAGGAAAGGAAGACCGTCTCGGGCGCGATCATCGTGACGCCCGAAAGCATGATTTCGCGGCGCCGGCGCTGCTGCCACAGACGCTCGAGATGCGCGAGTTCAGCGCGGTTGTTGCAGCCGGAGAGCTCCTCTTCCGAGGCATCGACGGCGACCGCCTTGCCCCCGAGCGACCGGGCGATCTCGATGATGTCAGTCAGGTAGAATTCCCGTTTGACGTTGTCGTTGCCGATGCGCTCCAGCAGCGCGAGCGCCTTGCGACCGTCGATCGCCATCAGGCCGCTGTTGCACCAGGTGACGGCGCGCTCGGCGTCGGTCGCATCCTTTTCCTCACGAATCGCGACGAGCTCGCCGTTCTCGACGAGCAGGCGTCCGTAACCTGTCGGCTGGGCGGTGTGAAAGCCGATGACCGCAACATCGTGGCCTTCGGCGAGGGCGGCTCGCGCTGCCGCGAACGGCCCGTCCGTGATCAGCGGCACGTCGCCATAGGCGACCAGGATGTCGTCATAACCTCTTGCGATCGCCTCGCGCGCGGCAAGTACGGCGTGTCCGGTTCCGAGCCGCTCCTTCTGAATGAAGGAAGAGACCCGAAGACCATCGACCGCGGCTGCCTTCTCGACGGCCTCCGCGTCGCGTCCGACCACCAGCGCGACATCGCTGATCCCGGCTCCTGCGACCGCGGCCGCCACATGGGCGATCATCGGCCGCCCCGCCACCGGGTGAAGCACCTTCGATACCGACGACTTCATGCGGGTGCTGTCACCTGCGGCGAGGATGACAGCGAGACAACTGCGGGCCATGTAGCTCTCCGGAAACGCACTCTTCGGGAGACATCCCTAGACGCAGTCCGGAAAGCTCGCAAGAGTGTCGAAATCGAAAGAAGATCAGGAAGAGCCGACCGCCTCTTCGCAAAAGGTCTCCCGGGCACGGTCGCGGCCGACCTGAATCACCTTTTCCATGGCAAGGCGCGCGGCCGCACCGTCACGGGCGGCGATCGCGTCGACGATCGCCATGTGGGAGGCGCGCACTTCGGCAGCGCGGTGACCGTCAGGCGAGCCCGACGATATGCGAAAAACGCCGATAAGCGCAGCCTCGATCAGGCTTCCCAGGGTCCGCATGAACGGGTTCCGCGACGCTGTCGCAAGCACAAGGTGGAAGCGCAAATCCGCGAAGGCAAGGCTTTCGGTCGTATGGTCCGGGTTGCCGAGAGCTTCGGCGAGCTGACGCAAGAGGACGATCTGCTCCGGACTCGCCCGCTCTGCCGCGAGCGCGGCGGCAGCCGGCTCGAAAGCTTCGCGGATGTCGTAGAGATTGAGGAGGAATTCCTCGCTGACGCCCGCCTCGAAATGCCACGTCAAGATGTCGCCGTCGAACATGTTCCAGAACTGGCGATCGGTGACCCTGGTTCCGATTCGCGCCTTGGGGACGACGAGTCCCTTGGCGGCGAGCGTCTTCATCGCCTCACGCAGCACCGTGCGCGAGACCTGGAAACGCTTCGCCAGCTCGGGATCTCCGGGAAGGACGCTACCAACCGGAAAGCCGCCAGAAACAATGGCCCTGCCAATTTCCTCGACAACTTGCCGGTGGCTCGTGTGCTTTCGGCGGACGAGCCCCATGGCATCAGGCATTTCACTCGGCAAGCGACATTCTCCTCGTTTCGGCTAGCTGCTGTCCTTCCGCGACAGGCCAAGAATTCCCTTTTGCAGAAGGATAAACGCAAACAACAGAAAGCCTATTAGGATTTTAGTCCACCAACTTGAGAGTGTACCGTCAAAGGTGATGTAGGTCTGGATCAGACCCTGGATCAGGATGCCGACGAAGGTGCCGGCGACGAAGCCGGTGCCTCCGGTGAGCAGGGTGCCGCCGATGACGACAGCGGCGATCGCGTCGAGCTCGACGCCGACGGCCGAGAGCGGGTAGCCCGCCGACGTATAGAGCGAAAAGACGATCCCCGACGCGCCGGCGAGGAAGCCCGACAAGGCATAGGTGAGGATCGTCGTGCGGCCGACCGGTACCCCCATGAGGCGCGCCGTCTGAACGCCGCCGCCGAGCGCATAGACATTCGCGCCAAATCGCGTGCGATGAGCGATGAACACGCCGATCAGGAAGACGACCAGCATTGCGCCGCCGATCAGCGTCAGGCGTCCGCCGCCCGGCAGCTTGTAGAAGCTCTTGCGCACCAGCGCGTAGAATTCGTGGTCGACCGGCACGCTGTCGATCGAGAGCAGGAAGGCCATGCCGCGGGCAAGAAACATGCCGGCGAGCGTCACGATGAAGGCCGGCATTTCGAGGTAATGGATGACCGCGCCCATGAGGGCGCCGAAGAGCGTGGTGATGACGAGCAAAAGCGCGAAGGCAGCGAGCGGATGCACGCCCGTGTCCCGGAGGAGGACCGCCAGGAAGACGCCGGCAAAGCCGATCACCGCACCGACGGAAAGGTCGATGCCGCCGGCGAGGATCACGAAGGTCATGCCGACGGCGGTGATGCCCAGGAAGGCGTTGTCAGTGATGAGGTTGCTGACCACGCGCAAGGACAGCATGGCAGGGAACTGCAGGGCGCAGACGGCATAGGCGACGACGAAGATGACGACGGTCGCGAGGACGGGCAGATATCTCGAGTTCATGTCCGACTACTCCCCGGCGCGCGTCGTCCGCCCGAGCCAGATGGCGGCGAAGGCCTGCACGGCCGGCGACTGCACCACCAGAATGATGACGATGATCGCAGCCTTGATGATGAGGTTGAATTCCGGCGGGAAACCCGAAAGCAGGATGCCGGTGTTGATGGCCTGGATGATCATCGCACCGAGGACGGAGCCGGCGATGGAAAAGCGTCCGCCGAGGAGCGAATTGCCTCCAACGACGACGGCGAGGATCGCGTCGAGCTCGAGCCACAGCCCGGCATTGTTCGCATCCGCGCCGCGGATGTCAGCCGCGACGATGATGCCGGCGATGGCCGCTGCAAGACTGCAGAGCATGTAGACGGCGACGAGCAGCACGGGCGTGCTTACGCCGGCGATCGTGCTGGCACGGCGGTTGATGCCGACCGCCTCGACCAGCATGCCGAGGGCGCTGCGCCGCACCAGCGCCGCAATCGCGAGAGCAAAGGCTACCCAGATCACCACGGGAACCGGCACGAGGAAGAGCGCCCCGCTGCCAATGAAGGCGAAGGACTGGTCGGTGAAGGTGAGGATCGTTCCCTCGGTGATGAGCTGGGCGATGCCGCGACCGGCAACCATCAGCACCAGCGTGGCGATGATCGGCTGGATATCGAGCACCGCGACGAGCAGGCCGTTCCAGACGCCGCAGATAAGGCCGACGGCGATGGCGAGCGCAAGTGCGATGACGAGCGGCTGGCCATCGGCCACCGCGGTCGCCGCCACCGCTCCGCTGATGGCAATGACGGCACCGACGGAAAGGTCGATGCCCTTGGTGGCGATGACGAGCGTCATACCGATCGCAAGCAGGGCGACCGGCGCCCCCCGGTTGAGGACGTCGATCAGGCTGCCATAGAGTCGGCCGTTCTGCACGCCGATGTCGAAGAAGCTCGGAAAGGCGATGAAATTCAGAGCCAGGATCACCAGAAGCGCGATCAACTGCGGCGCAAGCCGGGTTCCGAGCGAGCGGACTGCAGCATTCATGCTTCCGTTCCTTCCGTATGCTGCGCGGCGATCGCATCGACGATCGACGCCGTCGTCATCTCTTCCCCGACGAGTTCCGCTACGTGCCGTCGGTCGCGCACCACGATGATGCGCGAGCTGTAGGCGAGCAGTTCCTCGAGCTCGGAGGAAATCACGAGGAGCGACATCCCCTTGTCGCAGAGCTCCTCGATCAGCCGGATGATCTCGGCATGGGCGCCGACATCGATACCGCGGGTCGGCTCGTCGAGGATGAGGAAACGCGGATCGGTGGCGAGCCAGCGGGCGAGGATCACCTTCTGCTGGTTGCCACCCGAAAGCTGACGGATCGGCTTTTCGCGATCTGTGGTGCGCACGTCGAGTGCGGCGATGTAGCGGTCGGCAAGCTCAATCTGTTCGGCAAGCCGGATCGGACGCCACCAGCCCCGGCGCGCCTGCAGCGCGAGCGCGACGTTCTCGCGGATCGAAAGATCGCCGATGATGCCGTCGGTCTTGCGGTCTTCCGGGCAGAAGCCGAGACCGTGCGCGACCGCATCGCGGGGGCTGCCGATGCCGACCGGCCGGCCGTCGATTTCCGCCGACCCGCTGTCGGCCGGCGCGATCCCGAAGAGCGTGGTCGCGGTCTCGGTGCGACCGGAGCCGAGGAGGCCCGCCATGCCGACCACCTCACCCTGGCGGAGCGAAAGGTCGAAGGGCTGGATGTGCCCTCTCCTGCCGTAGCCGGAGAACTTGAAACGCACGGGCCGGTCGTCGATCACGTTGCGGTGGGGCGAGGCCTCGACGGCCTCCAGATCGCGGCCGAGCATCATCGAGATCAGCGAGCGCCGGTCGAGCTCCGTGGTCTCCCTGCTGCCGACGAGACAACCGTTGCGCAGAACCGTGACGCGGTCGGTGACCTCGTAGACCTGGCCGAGGAAGTGGGTGATGAAAATGATCCCGAGGCCCCGCGCCTTCAGGTCGCGCATGATCGAGAAGAGCATCTCGACCTCGCGGGAATCGAGGCTCGCCGTTGGTTCGTCGAGGATCAGCACCTTGCCGGAGAGATCGACCGCACGCGCGATCGCCACCACCTGCTGGATCGCCACCGGATAGCGGGAAAGGTCCGCGCGCACATCGATATCGATGCCGTAGGTGGAAAGCAGGCTCTCCGCCGCCGCATTCATGCTCTTCGGATCGATGACGCCGAAGCGGCGGGGCTGGCGGCCGAGAAAGAGGTTTTCGGCGACGGAGAGGTTCCCGAGAAGGTTCACCTCCTGGTAGACGGTGCCGATGCCGAGCTTCTGGGCGGCATGGGTGTCGCGCGGATCGATCTCCTCGCCATCGAGCACGACGCGGCCGGCATCACGGCGATAGGCGCCAGTCAGGCATTTGACGAGCGTCGATTTTCCCGCGCCGTTCTCGCCGAGCAGCGCGTGGATTTCACCGCGTCTCAGCCCGAAATCGACGTGGTCAAGCGCCGTCGCTCCCGGAAAATACTTGCACAGCCCGGAGGCTGCGAGAATCGTGGATTGGTCGTCGGTCATTCCAGCTCCAGCCCGAAGAAGGCGTCACCGCTTGCCGCCGCCTTTCGTGCGGCAGCAAGCCGGGTTGTGGGTGCCAGGCCCGGCAAGGGAGACCGAAACGAGGCACCCGGACGGGCAGATCAGTAGCCGAGGCCCTTCTTCTCCTCGTAGACCTTCTTCGGATCGTCGGCCTGGGTGTAGAGCTTCGATTCCGTCTGGATCCACTTCGGCGGCATGGTGCCGTCCTTCTTGTAGGCTTCCAGTGCGTCGAAGGCCGGGCCCGCCATGTTCGGCGTCAGCTCGACGGTGGCATTGGCTTCACCGGCGGCCATGGCGAGGAAGATGTCCGGGACGGCATCAATCGAGACGACGAGGATATCGGTTCCGGGCTTCAGACCGGCTTCCTTGATCGCCTGGATGGCGCCGACGGCCATGTCGTCGTTGTGGGCATAGAGGGCGCAGATGTTCTTGCCGCCGTCTTCCGCCTTCAGGAAGCTTTCCATGACTTCCTTGCCCTTGGTGCGGGTGAAGTCGCCGGTCTGGCTGCGGACGATCTTCAGATTGTCGTGGCTGGCGATTGCTTCCTCGAAGCCCTTCTTGCGGTCGATTGCAGGCGACGAACCGGTGGTGCCCTGAAGCTCGACGATGTTGCAGGGCTTGTCGCCGACCGTCTTGACCAGCCACTCACCGGCGACCTTGCCTTCATGCACGAGGTCCGAGGTGACGGCCGTCATGTAGAGATCCTTGCTCGCATCGACCGTGCGGTCGAGGAGGATGACCGGGATCTCGGCGTCCTTGGCCTCTTCCAGAACTTCGTCCCAGCCGGTCGCCACGACCGGGGCGACGAGGATCGCATCGACGCCCTGCGCGATGAAGGAGCGCAGAGCCTTGATCTGGTTTTCCTGCTTCTGCTGGGCGTCGGCAAACTTCAGGTCGACGCCGCGTTTCTCGGCCTGCTGTTTGGTCAGCGTGGTTTCAGCCGCACGCCAGCCCGATTCCGAGCCGATCTGCGAGAAACCGACGACCATGCCGTCCGCCATTGCGGAACCGAACATGCAGCCAGCAAGAACCGTCGCGCTCGCGAGCGCTTTCAACAACTTCATGGTTTCCTCCCGTTTCAGTCTTCTCCCAAGACGAGAACTTATAAATCATATAGTATTACTTTTGTAAACGGCTTTACGTACTCCAAATCTGACGATTGGCAAAAAAGAGGGCGCCCGACGGCGCCCTCCAAAGAATGTTCGAAGCTCGAGCCGAGGCTTATTGCGGCAGCTTGTCGTCCACACCCTGGATGTAGAAGTTCATGCCGAGCAACGTGCCGTCGTCGGACTTCTCGCCGTCCTTCAGCCAGGGCGAGCCGTCCTGCTTGTTGATCGGGCCGGTAAAGGGATGCAGCTCACCCGACTTGATCTTGGCTTCGGTCTCCTCGGCCATCTTCTTCACGTCGTCGGGCATGTTGGTGTACGGCGCCATGGTCAGGATGCCGTCCTTCAGGCCGTCCCAGATCTGTTCGGCCTTCCAGCTACCGTCGAGCAGCGCATTGGTGCGCTTGACGTAGTAGGCGCCCCAGGTGTCGACAATCGCCGTCAGCTGCGTGTTCGGGCCGGCGGCGATCATGTCGGAGGCCTGACCGAATGCCTTGATACCGCGCTCGGCGGCGACCTGCATCGGCGCGGTGGTGTCGGTGTGCTGGGTCAGGATATCGACGCCCTGGTCGATGAGCGCCTTGGCGGCGTCGGCTTCCTTGCCGGGGTCGAACCAGGTGTTGGCCCAGATCACCTTCACCTTGAAGTCCGGATTGACCGACTGGGCGCCGTGGACGAAGGAGTTGATGCCCATCACCACTTCCGGGATCGGGAAGGAGGCGATGTAGCCGGCGACGCCCTTTTCCGACATTTTGGCGGCGATCTGACCCTGGATGTAGCGGCCTTCATAGAAGCGCGAATTGTAGGTCGCGACGTTCGGGGCGGTCTTGTAACCGGTGGCGTGTTCGAATTTCACGTCCGGGAACTTCTCCGCGACCTTGAGGGTAGCGTCCATGAAGCCGAAGGAGGTGGTGAAGATCATCGCGCAGCCGGAGCGGGCCATGCGCTCGATCGCGCGCTCGGCGTCCGGGCCTTCCGGGACGTTTTCGAGGAAGGCGGTCTCGATCTTGTCGCCGAGCTCCTTCTCGAGCTGCTGGCGGCCCCGGTCATGGGCCTGGGTCCAGCCGCCGTCGGTCTTCGAACCGACGTAGACGAAGCAGATCTTCGCCTTGTCCGCGGCCTGGGCGCCGCTGGCGATCGAGAAAACCATCGCCGCGGTCGCGGCGAGAGCGAATGCTAATTTCTTCATGGTGACCCCTTTTGTGTTGGAAGGTTTTTTGGAACGCTGCCTGCCGCCGTCATCTGTCCGGTACGAAGGCCTTGCCGAGGCAGGCCGGCGTGTTGATCAGTGTCGTGCGGCGATTATGGGAAATGATGACGAGGACGACAATAGTGGCGGCATACGGCAGCGCCGAGAGGAACTGCGACGGAATGCCGACCCCCATCGCCTGCGCGTGCAGCTGTCCGATCGAGACCGCGCCGAAGAGATAGCCGCCGGCAAGCACCCGCCATGGCCGCCAGGATGCGAAGACGACGAGTGCAAGCGCGATCCAGCCGCGTCCCGCCGTCATGTTCTCCACCCATTGCGGCGTGTAGATGAGCGATAGCTGGGCGCCGGCAAGTCCGGCACAAGCGCCGCCGAAGAGCACGGCAAGATAGCGCGTGCGGATGACGTGAATGCCGAGCGCATGCGCCGAAGCGTGGTTGTCGCCGATCGCTCGCAGTTTCAGGCCGGTGCGGCTCCTGAACAGGAACCAGTTGACCCCGATCACCAGCGCGACCGACAGATAGAAGATGATGTCCTGCCGGAACAGCACCGGACCAAGGAAGGGAATGTCGGAAAGCAACGGAATGGCGATCGGCTGGAGCTTGATGCCAGCTGCGCCGACATAGCTTTCTCCGAGCATGCCGGAGGCGCCGAGCCCGAGCAGCGTCAGCGCCAGCCCGGTCGCGACCTGGTTGGCGACGAGCGTCAGCGTGAGAAAGCCGAAGAGCAGCGAGAAGAGCGCGCCGCAAGCGATCCCGGCGAGGAGCCCGATATAGGGCGAGCCGGTGATCTGGGTGACGGCAAAGGCACCGACCGCGCCCATAACCATCATACCCTCGACGCCGAGGTTCAGCACGCCGGCGCGTTCGGTCACGAGTTCGCCGAGGGCGGCGACGACGAGCGGGGTGGCTGCGGTGATGACGGTGAGAAGGATCGCTTCGAGCAGCATCAGCTGCGTCCTCCCTCGATGGCGGTCTTCACCCGGTCGAGCACGATCCGGATCCTGTAGTGGATCAGCGTGTCGCAGGAGAGAACGAAGAACAACAGAAGCCCCTGGAAGACGCGGGTGACCTTGTCCGAGACGCCGATCGAGAGCTGCGCCGCCTCTCCGCCGAGATAGGTGAGCGCGAGCACGAGGCCGGATGCGACGATGCCGAGCGGATTGAGCCGGCCGAGGAAGGCGACGATGATCGCGGTGAAGCCGTAGCCGGGCGAAATGATCGGCTGCAGGTGGCCGATCGAGCCCGAAACTTCGGCGATGCCGGCAAAGCCGGCGAAGGCTCCGGAAAGCAGCATCGAAAACCAGATCATCTTGCGGGAGGAGAAGCCGGCGAAACGCCCTGCCCGCGCCGATTCTCCGAGCACCGTCACCTCGAAACCCTTGAGCGTGAAACGCATCATGAACCAGACGAGAACCGCCGCAATCAGCGCGAAGACGATCGACCAGTGCGCACGGCCGGACGATTCGACGACCGCCGGAAGAATAGCCTCCGTCGCAAACGTCCGCGTTTCCGGAAAATTCATGCCCTGCGGATTGCGCCAGGGGCCGCGCACCAGCCAGTCGAGGAAGAGCTGGGCGATGTAGACGAGCATCAGACTCGTCAGGATCTCGTTGGTGTTGAAATGGGCCTTCAGCAGCGCCGGGATACCGGCATAGAGTGCGCCGCCGATCGCGCCCATGACCAGCATCAGCGGCAAGACCAGCGGCGAGTGCCATTCGAAGAAGACCACCGGCAGGATCGAACCGGCGATCGCGCCCATGATGAACTGGCCTTCCGCGCCGATGTTCCAGTTGTTCGACCGGTAGCAGACCGAGAGCCCGACGCCGATCAGGATCAGCGGGCCGGCCTTGATCGCCAGTTCATGCAGCGACCAGACTTCGAGCAAGGGCTCGATGAAGAAGGAATAGATCGCATCGACCGGGTCCTTGCCGAGCAGCCAGAACATGATGCCGCCGAAGACGAGGGTCAGGACCATGGCGAGAAGCGGCGACAGGACGGAAAAGAGCGGCGAGCCGCCGGGGCGTTTTTCGAGTTCAATGCGCATGGGCGGGCTCTGGCTCGGCTTTGCTTTCGTGCAATCCGCCCATGAGAAGGCCGATCTTCTCGCGGGTCATGACGGCGGCGGGCTCTGCCGGGGACAGGCGCCCTTCCGAGATCACTGCAATGTCTGTCGCGATCTCGAAGATTTCGTCGAGGTCCTGGCTGATGACGACCACCGCCGAACCGCTGCGGGCAAGATCGATCAGCGACTGGCGGATACGGCTCGCCGCGCCGGCGTCGACGCCCCAGGTAGGCTGGTTGACGACGAGGACCGCGGGCTGCCGGTCGAGTTCGCGCCCGACGATGAACTTCTGCAGATTGCCACCCGAAAGCGAGCCGGCGAGCGGATCGTCGCCGCTCTTGCGCACGTCCATCGCCTCGGCGATGCGTTTCGCCGCCGCCCGGACGACCGAGTGACGGACGAGACCGAACACGCCGCCAGTCAGGAACGCCTTGCGATCTGAGCGATGGCGGGCAAGCACCAGATTGTCAGAAAGCGGCAGCGCACCGATCGCGGCGTGACCCTGCCGCTCTTCCGGAACGAAGCCGGCGCCGAGAAGCCGCCGCTCGTTGATTCCAAGCCGGCCAGCGGCCTTGCCGCGGATGCGGATCGCCTCGCGGTCGGCGACCGGATATTCGCCGGACAGGGCGTCAAAGAGTTCGCTCTGGCCATTGCCGGCCACGCCGGCGATCGCCAGCACCTGCCCCGCCCTCACCTCCAGCGAGAGGTCCTTCAGCGTGACGGCGAAAGGCGCGCGCGCGGGAACGGACAAGCCTCGCACCTCGAGCTGCACCGCTCCCGCCTCCGACGAACCGGTATTGCGGACCACGGCCACATCGCTGCCGACCATCATGCGGGCGAGCGAGGCCGGCGTCTCCTTGCGGGGGTCGCATTCGCCGGTGACCCGGCCGTGGCGCAGCACCGTCGCGCGATCGCAGATGCGCTGAACTTCCTCGAGCCGGTGGCTGATATAGAGCACGGACCGGCCTTCGGACTTCAGCTTTTCGAGCGTTTCGAAGAGCCTGTCGGCCTCCTGCGGGGTGAGCACCGAGGTCGGTTCGTCGAGAATGATGAGCTTCGGGTTCTGCAGCAGCGCACGGACGATCTCGATGCGCTGGCGCTCGCCGACGGAGAGGTCGGCGACATGGGCGCCCGGATCGAGCGGCAGGCCGTAGAGACGGGAAAGCTCCTCGGCCCTCTTGGCGATAGCGGCGAGCGGCGTTCCGGCATCGAGCGAGAGCGCGATATTTTCGGCGACCGTCAGCGCTTCGAAGAGCGAGAAGTGCTGGAAGACCATGCCGATGCCGAGCTTGCGCGCGGCCGCGGGCGAAGCGATCGAAACAGCGTTTCCCTGCCAGGCGATCTCGCCGCCGCTCGGAGCGAGCACGCCGAACAGCATCTTGACCAGCGTCGACTTGCCTGCGCCGTTTTCACCCAGGAGGGCGTGGATCTCTCCCGGCCTGATGTCGAAATCAATACCCTGGCAGGCCGCGAAGCTGCCGAACAGCTTCGTCAAGCCGCGGACCGCCAGAAGGCTGCCGGTTCGCGATGCCTCGATGTCCGTCACGCGATCCCCTCTTTTCATCCTCGCGGCCCCCTTGCCCGCATGCGCAGTCAGGGGATCAGCAAGGTTGTTCCGCTTGTTTTTCTTGATTCCAGATCCTCGTGAGCGCGACGGGCGTCGGCCAAAGGATAGGTCTGATTGATATTGATACGCACTTTGTTGCTCCGCACAACATCAAACAGCGAATTTGCACAGTCCGCAAGTTCGGCCGGCGTGGCGATGTAAGCGAAGAGCGACGGGCGCGTGGCATAGAGCGAGCCTTTCTGCGCGAGAAGGCTCATGTCGAACGTCTCGACCGGCCCGGACGATTGCCCGAACAGCACCCACATCCCGCGCGGCTTCAGGCAGTCGAGCGACCGCGGGAAGACATCCGCACCAACGGAATCGTAGACCACGTCGACGCCCTTGCCGCCGGTTAGTTCCCTGACGCGGGCGACGAAGTCGTCATTGCGGTAATCGATGACATGGTCGTAGCCGTGGCGGAGCGCGAGTTCGATCTTCTCCGGCGATCCGGCCGTGCCGATGACCGTAGCGCCGAGCGATTTGGCCCATTGGCCGCCGATCAGCCCGACGCCGCCTGCCGCCGCGTGGAAGAGGAGCACGGTGCCAGGGCCGACCTTGTAGGTGCGGTTGAGCAGGTATTCCGCCGTCATGCCCTTCAGCATCATCGCGGCCGCCGTTTCGAGCGGGATCTCGTCCGGCACCTTCACGAGATGCCGGGTGGCGACGTTGCGCTCGACGGCGTAAGCGCCGTCCGCCCCGGCATAGGCGACCCTGTCGCCGACGCGGAAGTCCGTGACGCCCGGACCGACGGCCGTCACCGTTCCTGCCGCTTCCTTGCCCGGCACGAATGGCAAGCCGTTCGGCGCCTTGTAGAGCCCGGTGCGGAAGTAGACGTCGATGAAGTTGAGGCCGACGGCGGCGTGGCGGATCTGCACCTCGCCGGCGGCAGGCGCGGCAAGGTCGACCTCTTCGAGACGAAGCACTTCGGGGCCACCGAGTTCGCGGACGAGGATTGCCTGCGACTTCGCCATCGTAAAACCTCCTATTTTCGTCCGAGCGAGGGGAAGAATTGCAGCATGGCGCCGATCCCGTAAAGGTAGATGCCGGTCGCGACGAAGCAGATGACGACCCATTGCGGGGTCGCAAAATGCAGGAGAAGGGCGTAACCGCCGAACGCACACCAGGCGAGGAAGACCGCGATATTGACCAGCCGCAGCCGCTCCACCCTGACCGGATGCAGAAAATGGATCGGCAGGAAGGTCAGCACTACCGACACCACCACGACGGACAACGCCGTCGTCGCCGAAGCGTCGATGACAAACAGCGAGAAGACGATCATGTTCCAAACGACGGGAAAACCGGAGAAGAAGTATTCATCCGTCTTCATGCCCATGTCGGCGTAGTAGATCGCGCTCGACACGACGATCATCCCGGCTGCCACGAACGACCACGGCTCGCCGATCATGCCGCTCTGGTAGAGTGCGAAGGCCGGCAGCAGCACGTAGGTCACGTAGTCGATGATGTTGTCCAGCGTGTCGCCGGACCAGTTGGGCAAGACCTCCTTCACGCGCACCTTGCGAGCGATCGGCCCGTCGATGCCGTCGACCAGCAACGCCAGACCCAACCACCAGAACATGTCGACGAAACGGCGCTCGGCCGCCGCCACCACGCCGAGAAAGGCGAGAAAGGACCCGGAGGCCGTCAGGACATGAACGGAAAAGGCGCGGATTTCGGCATAGGGCACGCGGCGGTAGTTGAAGATTTTCATGCTCTTTTCTGGTCCCTCTTCGCCTCGGCTACGGGTATCCGACGAATCGGCGCGTTTTGCAACGGCACGCGCTTGCCGTTCCCCCGTTTCACGCCTTTGCAGCGTCGACCCCGTTCGTCCTCTTCGCGTCGCGCCACAGGTCTCATTTGTCCCATGGATTCGAACCGGCGAAACGCCTATATCGAACGACGAGGACCGGAGTGACCGCTGTCGTGTGGCAATGGTCGTATCGATGAATTGCGATACGCGCATCCGGAGCGAACGGTTAAGGCGGATGGAAGCAATGAAGCACTTCGAAGTTGCGGTTGTCGGTGCGGGACTGGCCGGCTCGATTGCGGCGCTGGCGCTGGCCCGCGGCGGTCGCTCGGTGGCGCTCGTCGCGCCGGAGCGCGAGATTGTCGACAAGCGCACCACGGCGCTGATGGACCAATCGATCCGCTTCATGGAGCGGCTGGGGCTCTGGGACGAAATCCGGCCGTCGGCGGAAGCGCTTTCGACCATGCAGATCATCGACGGCACCAGCCGGCTTTTGCGGGCGCCGGTCGTCGCCTTCCGCAGCGCCGAGATCGGTCTCGACGCCTTCGGCTACAATATCCCGAACGAAGCGCTGATTTCCGTATTGAAGAAGGCGGTCGTCGCCGAAAACAACATCACCGGTGTCGCCAATGCGGCCACGCGCATCGAGATCGGTATCGATCGCGTCACGATCACGCTCGAGAATGGCGAAGAGATCACTGCCGACTTCGTCGTCGGCGCCGACGGCCGCGGTTCCAGGACGCGCGAAAGTGCAGGAGTTGCCGTGCGGAGCTGGTCCTATCCGCAAACCGCGGTGGTGCTGAATTTCAAGCATACGCTGCCGCACCGCAACGTCTCGACCGAATTCCACGGCGAATCGGGGCCGTTCACGCAGGTTCCCCTGCCCGGCCTGCGCTCGAGCCTCGTCTGGGTGGTCGAACCTTCAGAAGCGACGCGGCTCACCTCTCTCTCACTGGAGGCACTGAGCGGCGAAGTCGAAAAGCGCATGCAGTCGATGCTCGGCAAGGTGACGGTCGAGGACGGGGTACAGGCCTGGCCGCTTTCCAGCATGACGGCGGCGCGTTTCGGCAAGGGTCGGGCTGCCTTCATCGGCGAGGCGGCGCACGCCTTCCCGCCGATCGGCGCCCAGGGGCTCAATCTCAGCCTGCGCGACGTGATGGTGCTCACTGAAATCCTCTGCTCCCGCGCCGACCGTCCGGTCGACGCTCGCGCCGGCGACAGCTTCGACCGCCGCCGCCGCATCGATGTCGTCAGCCGTACGGCGAGCGTCGATCTCCTCAACCGCTCGCTATTGTCCGATTTCCTGCCGGTACAGGTCCTGCGGACAGCGGGCCTTCACCTGCTATCCGGCTTCGGTCCTCTGCGCCAGCTGGCGATGCGCGAGGGTGTCGAGCCCGGGCGCGGCTTCTCGGCACTGCCGCTGTTTCTGAAGGAACGGCTGAGCGTCAGGGGAAGAGGTCGGGCGGCAAAAGACCGGTCGTGATCGCGTAGAGCAGGCCCGAGACCGTCAGCACCGAAAGCACCGTGGTAATCAGGATCGTCGCGGACGCGCGCTCCTGCCAGACGCCGTATTGCTGGCCGATGACGAAGACGTTGGTCGCCGTCGGCAGCGAGGCGAGCAGGACAGCCGTATAGATCCACAGCGGATCGAAATTGCCGGCAAGGCCGAGCACGATCCAGGCGAGCAGCGGATGTAAAAGCAGCTTGACCGGCACGATGTAGCCGATCTCGGCGGGAATGCGCTTCAGCGGCCGAAGTGCCAGCGTGACCCCCATGGCGAAGAGCGCACACGGCGCGGCAGCCTGGGCGAGATAGTCGATGAGGCGCTGGAGCGCCAGCGGCGGCTCGAAGGAAAGTGCGGCGGCGAGGAAGCCGACCGTCGTCGCGATGATGAAGGGATGGGTGACGATCCGCTTCACCACATCGGCGGCGACCGCCGTCCGCGGCCTCGCATCGCCTCCGGCAAACGCCATCAGCGCCGGCGCGGCGACGAAGTGGGCGGCATTCTCGAAGCAGAAGACCAGCGCGACCGGCACCGCCGCCGCCTCGCCGAAGGCGAGCAGCGCGAGCCCCGGCCCCATGTAGCCGATGTTGCCGTAGGCGCCGGCGAGCGCCTGGATCGTGCAGTCGGCGATCGAATTGCCGCGCACGAATCGGCCGGTCAGGAAGACGAGCAAGAAGATTGCGTAGGTCGCGGCAAGTGAGGCCGCGATGAAATCGATGCGCGTCAATTCCGAAAGCGGCGTGCGCGAGACCAGCTTGAAGAACAACGACGGCAGCGACACGTAGATGACGAAGAAATTCAGCCAGCCGAGGGCGGCTGCCGGCTGCCGGCCGAGTTTGCCGGAGATGTAGCCGATCAGGATCAGCCCGAAAAACGGGAGAACCAGTGCGATGATGTCGGCCATGGGCCCGTCCCGTTTCCTCTCCAGCGTCCGGGCGCACGGCCCGTCGCTCCGGACTTAGCCGATTTGCGAGAGGATTGGAAAGGTCTGCTGGAACCAGATCGCGAGGTTCGAGACGAAACCGAACATGAAGGCGAGCCCGGTCAGCACCAGCAGCGCGCCGATCAGTTTCTCCACGAGGCCGAGATGCCGGCGGAAACGCACGAGGAAGCGCATGAAGGCGCCGGAAAAGGCGGCCGCGATCCAGAAGGGCACCGCGAGGCCGAGCGAATAGACGGCAAGCAGCATCGCCCCGTCGCCGACGGTCTCGCGCGAGGCGGCGACGCCGAGGATCGCGCCGAGCACCGGTCCGATGCAGGGCGTCCAGCCGAAGGCGAAGGCGAGCCCCATCACATAGGCGCCGCCGAGGGTGGCGGGCTTGCCCTGCCCCTGGAAGCGCATTTCGCTCGCGAGAAAGCCGATCCGGAAGATCCCGAGGAAATTGAGCCCCATGACGATGATGATGAGGCCGCCGATCTTGGCAAGCAGGTCGAGATGCTGCCGAAGCAGCGTGCCGATCGTCGACGCGCCGGCACCGAGCGCGACGAAGACGGTCGCAAAACCGAGGGTGAAGGCGAGCGCCGCGAGCATGACGGCGCGCCTTGCCGCCGGATCGGCCTCCGCCCGCCCCTCGCCGCGAAACTGCTCCACGGAGATGCCGGCCATATAGCAGAGATAGGGCGGAACGAGCGGCAGCACGCAGGGCGACAGGAACGACAGGGCACCTGCCAGAAGCGCACTCAACAGGGAAATATCGGCAATCGACACGTCGGGTCTCCGCTATCATTCGATGCGGCCTTCCTACCTTCCGACGGGCTTGCTTGCCAATCACCTTTCCGCGCATGCGGCAATTGGACGGTTTTCCCCGTTTTCGGCACGATTTTTGGGTTGACCGCACGGGGTCGCCTGCATATGTTCCGCGCACTTCCAGAGGAGCCGATTTACTCCTCGACGGGAGCGCGTAGCTCAGCCGGTAGAGCAACTGACTTTTAATCAGTAGGTCCAGGGTTCGAATCCCTGCGCGCTCACCATTTTTCCCAATCGCTTACACAAGATTCGTCAGGGCTTGTTGCAGCTGCCATTGCCGTGGTCTCGCCGCAGCCGTTGATCTCTCTTCCGGGAGCAGGCGGTCACGTCCACCGGCACGGCGCATTTGCTCGACATAATTACATTAGAATAGCATAAATTGTTGATCTGGAGGCTCGCCATGAAGATAGCGTTTTTGGCGGCGATGATTGCGATGTTCTGTGCCGAGGGGGCGATTGCCGAGGAAAAAGCTTGGCTGAAGACCGACAATCTCATCCGGCGTAAGCTCGAAGTCGGCACCCCGTCAGATCCGAAGCAAATCGCAAACGAAACACTTGCCGAAGATTGCAAGAAGACAAACACGTGCCCTTCGGAGGGCCCCTTGCCAGTTGTCAGACCTCAGGTGCGCAAGCTCCTTGAGCAGTCGCAATAGGTACTGCAGGGTTGCATGGCTCGGAGCGACGAACCGGCCTGCCTTAACCTGCGACCGACCGTAACATCCTGTCCTTCATGGCCCGAACAGCCTCGACCGTCGTGCGTCTTTCGCCTGGTTGCGAGAAGCCGAAGGCCGAAAGCCGCGGATCGGCGGCGGTGATCGGCGCACTGCACGAGGCATGAAGCTCGAAGACGCCGGGCAGTGAGAGCAAGGCTTCGACTGTCTCCGGCCGCACGCCGGAACCCGGCATGACCGAGAGCCGGCCGGCGGCCCGGTTCGCGAGCCGTTCGAGTCGCGGCAGTCCCTCGATCGCGGTTCTTGCGCCGCCGGAGGTCAGAATGCGCGAAAATCCGAGCCGGACCGCCGTCTCGAGTGCCTCCTCCTGATCTCGGGCGAGATCGAAGGCGCGGTTAAGCGCTAGGTCCATGCCTTCGGCCGCGGCGATGAGGGGCTTGAGCACCTCTAAATCGAGCCGGCCGTCCGGCTGCAACGCACCGATCACCACGCCCGCAAGCCCCGCCGAGCGGGCCGCGCGGACATCATCGACCATGACGCGCAGATCGTCAGCGGATAATACGAAATCGCCGGTCCGGGGTCGGATCAGCGCATGGACCAGGATCGGCGAACGGGCGGCATGGGCCATGAAGCCGCGTGACGGGGTGAGCCCACCTACGGAGAGTGCGGCGCAGAGTTCGATACGGTCCGCACCGCCCTCGATCGCCGCGGCAAGACCGGCGGGATCGTCGACGCAGACTTCCAGGAGAGGCCTGCGGCGATCACGTCCGCCATCACGTTCCGCCATCGTCCGCCTCCCGCAATGCCGCAGTGCCCGAGCGATCGAGGAGCCGCAACAGCACGATGCCGCATACCCCGCCGAAAGCTCCCAGAATCGCCGTTCCGGCATAGTCGCTGATCGCCGTGCCGAGGGCAAACGCCAGCGAACTGAGGCCGCCGCTCAGGAAGACGTTGACGGCAATCAGCGAACTGCCGAGCCCCGCGCGCTCGGCGATCAGGTCCTGCAGGTATGTGATCGGAACTGAGATGATGCCTGCCGCCCCGAGGCTCGCAACCAGCGTCAGGACGTAGACGTCACGCGGTGCATCGGCAAGGCCCAGGAAGACGAGGTAGGCGGCATAGACCGACGCGCTCGCGATCATGGCGAAGCGCGCGGATGTGCGCGCCTCCACCCACCCCCAGAAGACGATGAAGACGATCTCCAGGAAGGCGACGATGCCGACGATGACGCCGACATCGACCGCCGTGCCCCCCGCCTTGCCGGTGACGACGAGAGGCAGCACCGCGCCGTTGACGTGCAGCATCGAGGATATCAGCGCGATCGCGACGACCCGCGGCAGAACCCTGCCCGAAGCGATCTCGCCCAGAGAGGCGAGGAAGGCGCCGCGCCGGGCGCTGGCGCTTCGTCCGGCATCGGCCTTTGCCGACGACAGGACGAAGAGCAGGAAACAGGCGCCGCAGGCGATGCTCGCAAACAGAAAGGCGGGCAGCATCGAGGGGCCGCCGGCGAGAAGCGCGCCGATGATGCCCGGCACCAGTACCCAGGAGAGCGAGAGCACGGCACGGACAGCCGAGTTGACCGCGATCAGCTCGCGTGCGGCCATGCCGGCGGACCCCGCCCGGATGCTGGCGAAGATCAGCGAATTGATCGAACCGAAGACGGGGATGAAGACGAGCGTGGCGATCACGAAGACGGGCGCCGACGGAAATGCATAGACCATCGCGAACCCGGCAACGCCGAAGAGCGACGCGACGAGCATCGGCCGCCGATAGTGTCCGAGCCGGTCGACGAGAATACCCGCGGCAATGCTCGCGCTGACGTTCACCAGCGCGGCCGCGAAGATCAGGACGGAATAGGCCCGGTCCGACAGTCCGAGTTCACGGATGCCGATCATCGACATGTAGGGCGAGGTGGCCGCTCCCGACGCGCCGAACAGGAAGATCGCGAACGCGCCGGTGCGGACCGGCGGGTGGCGAATGAGGAGCGTCAGGGTCGACAGCATGGCGGCACGTTGCACGAGTTGGAGGTCTAGGTGCCGGTCGTGGCCGCACGGTCCGCCCGGCCGCGAAATCAGTCGCGCCAGCGGGCGGAGACGCGGACCTCCGGCCGGTAGGCAAAATCCTTGACGAAGGGATAGATCGGCTGCGCACGGCGACGGTTCGGCAGCGCCGCGATGTCCTGGTTGATCACCCCGTCGGTCAGCGCCATCAGGTTCGGATTGGCGATCGGGGCGAGTTCAGGCGACAGATAGCCGGATTTCACCACCAGCAGCCGCGCGCCGGCAGGGTCGAGCCCCAGTCGCGCGAAATCCGCGATGTTGTGATAGGGCCGGCGCTTCGCCGCGAGCACCAGCGTGATGCCGCCGATCGTCACGACCGCCTGGCGCTCCGCCGGCGAACCCGGATCGTCGAGCCGCCGCACCGCCGCTTCCGCCTCGACCGAAGGGCTCGCCGGATCGAGCGTTCCGCCGATGGTGAGCCGGAGGCGGGCACCCTCGCCTGCCGCGAAGCAGGCGTCGACGGCCGGCCGGTCGGTGATGCCGGCGACGACGGCTCCGTCGAAATTCCGCGCGATCAGCGCCGTCAGGACGTCGGCACGGTCGCCGACCCCGCCGCCGGTCGGATTGTCGCCGGAGTCCGCGAGGATAACCGGCCGCGTCGCGGCCCGTTCGGCGATGTCGAGCATGTCTTCAAGAGGGCCGGTCACGGGACCGAAGCGGAAGTTTTCGCGGGCATCCCAGTAGGACCGGGCGATTTCGCGTGCCGCCTGCTCGGCGGCGGTCCTGTCGGTCGCCGTCACCACGGCGCAGGCGGTGGCCCGCGGTTCGTCGGCCCAGACATAGCCGACCATCAGGTTGGCGTCCCAGATGCCGGGCACGACGTCGTGCTCCGGCAGCCTGAGATAGAGGCTCTTCGCCGGTTCGTCCTCGGTCGAGGTGCGCTCGCCCGGCAGAAGCACGGGAACCGGCGCCCAGGCGACGCCCGGCCGCTCGCCGGTCTGAAGCGCCCGCAGCAGCATCGACCAGGTGCGCACCATTGTCTCCCGCACGTCGATATGCGGCGCGGTCCGGTAGCCGGCGAAGATATCGAGCTGGTCGACGATTTTCTGGGTCACGTTGCCGTGGAGGTCGTAGCTCGCGGCGACCGGTATCTCCGGACCGACCACGGCACGGGCGGCGGCGATCCAGTCGCCCTCGGCGTCGTCCATGCCCTCGACGTTCATCGCGCCGTGCATGGCGAGATAGAGGCCGTCGATGGGAAGCGCGGACCTCAGGCGATCCAGAAACTCGGCCTTGAACGCCTCGTAGGTCGCCCGCGCCACCGGCCCGCCGGGAACAGCACGGGCATGCAGCAGCGGCAGAGGCTCGATGCCGTCCGCAGACAGGAAGCTGAAATAGTCGGCGGCGAGAAGGTCATCCCCGCGCAACACGCGAAAATCATCAGGCTGCATGAGCACCGGAGACGAGGTGCTGCATTCGGTGTGGATGCCGCCGACGGCAATGCGCAAGGTCATTTGCGGCTCTCCTCAGTAGCGCGGGCTCAGGCGGACGATCGCCGCAAAGCGCAGCCAGTCCTTGTTTCCGGCGGGCGTCCATGCCGCTTCGGCGACGGCCGGCAGGCGCGGGAAGACGAGGTGGTTGAAATAGTCGCGATTGAGGAAATGCTCGGACCAGATGCAGGCCTGCACACCGCGCATGCGCGGTTTCAGCGCTTCCGGGAACTCACCGACGGCCTCGTATGTATAAGTGTGGTGCGGCGGCACGGTTCCCGCCCAGCTCGCGCCCGGCTCCTGCCATTCGCTCGCCTGCACCATGTCGAGATAGTAGGCCTGGCCCGGCGTCATCACCACGTCGTAGCCCTGTTTTGCGAGTTCGAGGCCGACTTCGGGCTTCTGCCAGGCCATCAACAGCGTTCCCGCCGGATCGACGCCGCCTCCGTGGGAGACCTCGTCCCAGCCGGCAAGGCTCCGCCCGCGCTCGTCGAGCATGCCCTGAATGCGCTTCATGAAGTAGGATTGGAGGCCGAAGGTACCCTCGATCCGTTCCCGCTCCATGAGGCTGCGGGCGTGCGGCGAGGCCATCCAGGTGTTCGCCGCGACCTCGTCGCCGCCGATATGGATGAGCTTCGACGGGAAGATGGCGACCATCTCGTCGAAAACCTTGCCGAGGAACTCGTAGGTTCGCTCGATCGCCGGGTTGAGGGCATTGTTGGGATAGCCCTGCACGGAACGATAGCTGTCCGGCGCTTCCTGTCCGTCGGCGAGATCGGGAAGTGCCGCAAGCGCCGCCGTGCTGTGGCCGGGGATGTCGATCTCCGGTACAACCTCGATTGCGAGCGCGGCGGCGTGGGCGACAACCTCCCTCGCCTCCTCCTGCGTATAAAAGCCGCCAACCGGCTCGGCGCCGTTTCCGAGTTGCGGCAGTAGCGGTTCATCCGGACCGCGCAACACGCCGACGGTCGTCAGATCCGGGAACGCCTTGATTTCGAGACGCCAGGCCTCGTCATCCGTCAGGTGCCAGTGGAAGATGTTCATCCGGAACCAGGCGAGGATATCGATCAGCCGCTTGACGTCGGCGACCGGATAGAACTGGCGCGACACGTCGAGATGGCAGCCGCGCCAGCCGTAGCGCGGCGCGTCCGTGATCGTCCCCGATGCCGGAAAACGGAAGGTCCCGGGCTTGGTCCGCGCGCCGTGGAGGAGCTGGGCGAGCACCGTCAACCCGTATTGCCGGCCCGCTGCATCGCCGTAGCGCAAGGTGACGGCGTCGGCCCCGAAGGCGAGCTCGTAGCCCGACGGCGCGACGCCGTCCCGTCTTTCGAAGCGTAGGGCGCGGCCCTCTTGAACCGGAGCCAGCGCAAACGGTACGTGGGCGACGGAATAGAGCCGCTGGAACAGGGACAAGACGGTCTCGATTGCCCGCAATTCGTCGGGCGTGGCACCCGCCGCAGGATGAAGCGCGACCGGGACGGTTTCGCCGGCGGTCAGCGACGCCGTCGCCGGCCAGGGAAGGATCGAGAAGGGCTCCGTCACCTCGCCTTCAGGCAGCAGTTGCGGCGCCGGTTCACTGAGGCGGCCCTCCAGCATCAGGTCACCGACCTCGACGGCGTGGTGACTGCCGTCGGCGAGCGTCAGGTAGGCCGATTTCGCTCCGTCGGTCCTGTGGCGCGCCGGGCGCAGCAGGCCCTCGACGGTGAAGCGCCAGGATCTGCCCGGCGCCAGCGAGAAGCCCGCCGGCGGCGCATATTGATGAAAGTTCGCATTGCGCTTGAGGAAAGTGGCGTTGCCGCAGGCCGGGGTATCGTTGACGCGGGTGAGCGAAGTATAGGCGAGCTTGAAATCCGTGATCGTCTCCGCAGAGAGATTGACCAGCGTGAACACGAAGCCGCCGCCTTCATCTCCGGCGATCGGATACCAGGCATTCTCGAGACGGAATTGGGCCTTGGGCATGATGCGTTCCCCTTCGGTCTTTGCTCAGTAGTGTGGCGATTGCGAGAAGGTGCCGGCGAGCTCGGCCTGCCCGGCCGTCAGGCCGCAGTCGACGGCAAGGCAGACGCCGGTGATTGCCGCCGCCTGGTCGCTCGCAAGGAAGAAGACGGCGTTCGCAACGTCGGCAGGGTCGACGATCCTGCGCAGCGGATACCAGCGCTTCGCTTCCTCAAAGACCTGCGGATTGGCGGCGGCGCGCGCCTCCCAGGCGCGGGTGCGTACCGTGCCGGGAGCGACCGCATTCGCGCGGATGCCGAATTTTCCGTATTCGACGGCGATCAGCTTCGTCAGGTGAATGAGGCCGGCCTTGGCGGCGCTGTAAGCGGGATGGCCGTAGACCGCGAGACCGTTCACCGACGCGATGTTGACCACCGAGCCGCCGCTCTCCTTCAACGCGTCCTCGAAGGCGCGGAAGCAGAGGAAGGGTGCTTCGAGGTTGAGCGCGCTGTCCTTCCGCCAGATCTCTCCGTCGGTGTCGTGCAGACTGACGGCGCGCGCCGCGCCGGCATTGTTGACGAGCGTCTTCACTCGCCCCAGCCGGGCCGCGCGATTGGCGGCATCGGCGAGGCTTTCCTCGCTGGTGACGTCGCAGACCGCGGGGACCATACGCTCCGGCGCTGCCGAGCTCTCGGCCGCGTCCCGCAAGGCCTCGGCATCGATATCGAGAAGCACGACGGCGTCATGGCTTTCGGCGAGCCTTGCGGCGATCGCCCGCCCGATGTCGCCGGCCGCACCCGTCACGACTGCGACGGAGCGGTTCACAGCCGCGCACCGCAAAGGCAGGAGGACGAGCGGATCGTGGACAAGGCTAATCTCCCAGAGGTTGTCGGTCGTCGCCGTCGCGATGTTCGACCAGTTGCTGCTTGATGTGGCGCAGGGTGATCTGCGAGGTCTTGCGGTTGCGGTAGGCGACGAGGCTCGCCAGCACATCCACAACGGCGAGGTAGGCGAAGCGGGTCGATGTCGGACGGAAGATGTTCTCTCCCTCCGGCAGGTCGATGCCGATCACGATTTCGGCGGCGCGGGCGACGGGGCTGTCGCTCTGGGTGAGCGCAATGGTCGCAATGCCGTTCTCGCGGGCGAGATTGAAGCAGCGCACGAGCTCGCCGTTGCGGCCGGAAAGCGACGAGCCGATAATGACGTCGTTCGAGCGAGCCGCCGCCGTCATCATCAGCTGCATGGCGTGGTCGTTGCTGACCGTCACCCGAACGCCGAGCCGGAACAGCCGGTTCTGGATCTCGCCGGCGACCATCGAGGAATTACCACCGGAACCGAAGGCGTAAAGCATTTCCGCTCGCGACAGCCTGTCCGCCGCCTTTTCGAGCATGTCCGGATCGAGCGCCCGGTGAACGAGGTAGAGCGCATTCTGTGCCTTGGTGATGACGTCCGCCGCGACGTCAGCCGGCTGCGTGCTCTCGGCTTCCGGATTGAGGTAGCGCACGCCGACATAGGCGGTGCGGGCAAGGTTCACCTTGAAATCCGCAAAGCTCTGGCAGCCGAGCCGCCGGCAGAAGCGCGTGACCGTCGGCGGCGACACCTCGGCGCGCTCGGCAAGCTCGATGATGGAAGCATTGACGGCGAAATCGAACTGGTTGAGCAAGATATCCACGATACGCTGCTCGGAGGGCGAAAACTGCCCCGTTTCTTCCTGTAATGTCGCGAAAATATCCACTGCAGCCCCTTCCCCGCTTCCGAACGCTATTTCGAAGGCTTGTAGGCTATGCAGTCGATCTCCACCTTGCAATCGACCATCATGGAGGACTGCACGCAGGCGCGGGCGGGCGGATGTTCGCCGAAATACTGCTGGTAGACCTTATTGAAGCTCCAGAAATCGCGGGGATCGTCGAGCCAGACACCGCAGCGCACGACATGCTCGACGGCGTAGCCGGCCTCATGCAGGATGGCGATCAGGTTGGCGATCGCCTTGTGGGTCTGCTCGACGATGCCGCCCTGGACGATCTCGCCGTTCTCCATCGCAACCTGGCCGGAAACATGCAGCCAACCGTCGGCTTCGACCGCACGGGCAAATGGCAGGCGCTGGCCGCCCGCACCGGATTGCTCACTGCCGTAGCGCTTGATCACCATGGGTCGCTCATGCAAATTATTTTCTTCTATGATTGACAAATCACCATGGAAAACCGATTTTGGCCAGAGAAAATTCTACTACATGAAAAGAATTTCAACATGACGACATCCAGAGACCCGTACAGGAATCCGTTTGCCGCCTCCGATGCCGCTCGCCATGCGATCTGGGAGATGCTGGTTCCGCGCGACATCGACGCGTTCCTTGCCGCAGACTGGTCGATGGTCGCGTGCGATTTCATCGAGGAAGGCTTTCTCGGCGTCAGTGGCAATCGTGAGACGAACCCGGACCGCTGGACGCTCGCCTTTCCGACACTCGCAGCCTATCGGGACGAGTGGCTGCGGCAGGCGCACGATTTCGCCGGCAAGACCTACGGCGAGGACCCGCGCACGGCGATCTTCCGCACCACCCGGCTCGAGGAGATCGAGATCGCCGGGGAGGCCGCGCTGGTGCGCAAGAAATTCGACGGCGGCATCCGCATGACCGACGGCGGTCTCGACGTCATGAAATGGCAGACGCTCTATTACTGCCGCCTCCACGAAGGTCGCTGGAAGATCAGCGGATTCACGGGTTACCTGCCCTATCCCATGGGCTGAGGCTCTCTGCTCACGACACCGAAGGCCATCGTCTTGCGCATCTTCACCGCCGCCCTCGCAACGGAAACGAACACCTTCTCGCCCATCTGCATCGACCGGCGCGCCTTCGAGGATTCCCTCTATGCCCCTCCGGGTACCCATCCGCAGACGCCGACGCTCTGCACTGCGCCGATCACGGTCGGCCGCAGGGTTGCCGCGGAGAAGGGCTGGACGCTGATCGAGGGAACGGCGGCCTGGGCCGATCCTGCGGGCCTCATCAACCGCGAGACCTATGAGGGCCTGCGCGACGAAATCCTGGACCAGTTGCGGGCAGCGATGCCCGTCGACGCCGTCGTGCTCGGTCTGCACGGTGCCATGGTCGCGGCCGGCTACATCGATCCGGAGGGCGATCTTCTCACACGCATCCGCGAGATCATAGGGCCGGACGTGCTGCTCTGCGCCGAGCTCGACCCGCACAGCCACTTGACGGCGAAGCGCGTCGCCGCGGCCGACTTCTTTGTCGTGTTCAAGGAGTTTCCGCACACGGATTTCGTCGCCCGCGCCGAGGATCTGTGGAGGATTACGGTCGACACCCTGGAAGGCCGGGTGAAACCGGTCATGACCGTGTTTGATTGCCGGATGATCGACGTCTTCCCGACTTCACGGGAGCCGATGCGTTCCTTCGTCGACAAGCTGATGGCGATCGAGGCGGAGGACGAAGATGTCCTGTCGCTCTCCGTCATCCACGGCTTCATGGCCGGGGACGTACCGGAACTCGGCACGAAGATGATCGCGGTCACCGACGCAAAGCCCGAGAAGGGTGCGCGTCTCGCCCGCGAACTCGGGCTCGAACTCTTTTCGAAACGCGGCACGTTCATGATGCCACAGATCGACGAGACGGAGGCCGTTGAACGCGCGCTTGCCGCCACCCGTGGCCCGGTCGTCATCGCCGACATGTGGGACAATCCCGGCGGCGGCACGGCAGGTGACGCGACCGTCGTCCTGGAGGAACTCCTCTCGCGCGGCGCGACCGACGTGGCCGTCGGCATGATCTGGGACCCGATCGCCGTGCAGCTCTGCATGGCGGCCGGCGAAGGGGCGGAGATCCCCTTGCGTTTCGGCGCGAAGTCCGCGCCGGGCACCGGAAATCCGGTCGACGGGCTCGTCGAGGTCGTGCGTGTCGTGCCGGATGCCGAAATGCGGTTCGGCGAGAGCGTCGCCCCCTTCGGAGACGCAGCACACATCCGCCACAAGGGGATCGATATCGTGCTGAGCAGCGTGCGCGTGCAGAGCTATGATCCGTCGCTCTTCACCGCGCTGGGCATCGATCCGACGAGCATGCGCATCCTTGTGATAAAGTCGACGAACCATTTCTACGCCGCCTTTTCGAAGATCGCCTCGGAAATCCTCTACTGCTCCGCCGGCTCCCCCTACCCGAACGATCCGGCGACCAACCCCTACCGGTATGCAAGGCGTGACATCTGGCCGATGACAGCCGATCCGCACGGCACCGGGGTCACGTAAACACGCACGGTGCAGTGAAGCCCGACAGTCGCCGCTCGCAGCAGGGTATGATAGCGTGATGCGGTCGCAGGACGGACTGCCTGCAGTTGGTTTCCAGGGAGAGAGATATATATGGCGGCATCCGACGGATACCTGCCGAAGGCGCCACGGCTGCGCGGCGGCTGCATGTGCGAGGCCGTGGCCTACGAGGTCGCGGACAAATTCCTTTACGCGATCAACTGCCATTGTTCGAAATGCCGGCGCACGACCGGGGCAGCCTTCAAGCCGATCGCCGGCGTCGCGGTCGAGGACTTCGAGGTTACGGCCGGTACGGACAATCTCTTCCGGCACGGTGATCCGGACGGCATCCACGACATGCATTGCCGCACCTGTGGCTCGCTCGTCTATTCGTGGATCGCCGAGCGCGGTACCGTCAAGGTGCACGTGCCGATGGGCACACTGATGGACGCACCGTCGATCAGGCCGGCGATGCACATCTTCGTCGGCTCGAAGGCGCCGTGGTTCGAGATCACCGACGACCTTCCCCAGTACGAAGGTTTTCCGCCCTGAGCGGACCGGCGCGCCTCACTCCGCGGCGGTGACGGCAGCCGGCAGTTCCAGCCGGCCCCAGTCGATGCGCCGCTCGAGCGCCCTGCCCGAGGGATCGAAGAGATGACAATCCGCCGCCATGATGCCGGTCAGGATCGGCTCTTCGGCACGGATCGGCGCCGACCCCGGCAGGAGCGCGCAATAGGGCTCGCCAGACGGCAGGCTCGCATAGGCGATCGTATTGATGCCGAGCCGCTCGATCACCGAAGGCACGACGCGGATGGCGAGATCGCCGGCGGCAAGGGTCGTATGTTCCGGGCGGATGCCGAGCGTCAGCGTCTCGCCGACGAGACCGGCTGCGGGTTCGACCGCAATCGTCGTCGTCTGCCCCTCGTAGGAAATGGTGACCCCATCCTCGCCGACCGCCGTGCAGGTCACGGGCACAAAGTTCATCTTCGGATTGCCGATGAAGCCGGCGACGAAGAGGTTCTGCGGCTTGTGGTAGAGTTCGAGCGGGGCGCCAACCTGCGCCACGTCGCCGGCGTTCAGCACGACGATGCGATCGGCCATGGTCATCGCCTCGACCTGGTCATGGGTGACGTAGATCATCGTCGCCTTCAGGTCGCGATGGAGCTTTGTGAGCTCGATGCGCATGTCTGAGCGAAGGGCTGCATCGAGGTTCGAAAGCGGCTCGTCGAACAGGAAGATTTTCGGCTCGCGGACAATCGCCCGGCCGATCGCCACACGCTGGCGCTGACCGCCGGAAAGCATGCCCGGCCGCTGCTCCAGACGCTGGTCGAGCTTCAGGATCGTCGCGACCGCCTCGACCTTCTCGCGGATCATCGCCTCCGGCATCTTCTCGACCCGCAGCGGAAAGGCGATGTTTTCGAACACCGACATGTGCGGATAGAGCGCATAGGACTGGAAGACCATGGCGATGCCCCGCTCGACCGGCGGCCTGTCGTTGACCCGCTCGCCGTCGATGACGATATCGCCGCCGGTGGTATCGTCGAGCCCGGCGATCATGCGCAGAAGCGTCGACTTTCCGCAGCCGGAGGGACCGACGAAGACGACGAACTCTCCGTTGCCGATCTCGAGCGACACGCCCTTGATGACTTCGAAATGGCCGTAGGACTTGACGACCCTGTTGAGATTAAGCTGACCCACGTCCCTGTCTCTCCACGCTGCCGGCATCCTTGGGGGTGCCGGCCGTTCCTGCGAAAGCGAGGTCGCGGGCTTTTACCCGCGACCGTCTTGCAGCTTACTTGTACTGGTCGAGTTCGGCGGCAGCCTTCTTCAGGGCATCCGCGGGTTCGGCCTTGCCGGTGACGACCGACTGCACCATCTCGATCATCACGTTCTGGAATCCGCGATAATCGGTGAAGAGCGGTTCCGGGCCGCCATAGGTGATGCCGTCGATCAGCGGCTTCCAGTAGGGATCCTTGGCAACGAACTCGTCGACCTTCGGGCCGGGACGCAGCGGGGTGAGGCCGGCACCGCCCTGCAACTCGTACTCGCCCTGCGGACCAGGAGAGGTGATGAACTTGGCGAATTCGATCGCCTTGTCCTCGACGCCGGAGCCCTTGAAGACAGCGAGGCTGTCAGTGATGAGCAGCGTGCCCTCACCCTTGGCCGAGGGGCCGAGCGGCAGAGGCGCAATGCCCCAGTTCAGGCCGCGCTCCTTGAGGAGGGTCGCCGCGCCCGAGCCGGCCTGGATCATGCCGAGTTTGCCGTCGAGGAAGATCGCACGCACTTCGTTCTGTTCGTAGGCGGTTGGCCCTTCCTCGGAATAGGGCGCGATGTCCTTATAGGCCTGAAGCGCCGCCAGCACTTCCGGGCTGTCGATGACGATCTTGTCGCCGTCGATCACCTTGCCGTTGTTGGTGTAGACCCAATGCATGAACTGATGCATCGTGTTGTCGAAGGTCTTGGCCGGCAGGCCGTAGCCGGCGATTCCCGTCTTCTCCTTGATCTGCTTGGCAAAGGCGATCTCTTCCGCCCAGGTCTTCGGCGGGGTTTCCGGGTCGAGGCCGGCCTGCTTGAAGAGATCCTTGTTCCAGTAAAGAACCTTGGTGGAGAAGGCGATTGGCACGCCCCACTGGGTGTCGTCGAAGGTGACGGTGTCGACGATGTTCGGATAATAGCTCGCCTTCTCCTCGTCGGTCATCGGGACCGGAACGATCATGTCGTTCTGGGCGAATTCCTTGAGCGTGCGCGAACCGACATAAGCGAGCGCGGCCGGAGAGCCGGAAGCGGCGAGCGTCGTCGCCTTGTCCTGGCACTGCGCCCAGCCGACGACTTCCGGAACGACCTTGTAGCCGGCGTTCTTTCCTTCCCATTCCTTGATGTATTTCTCGTGGATCGGGTCGATCTTGTCGCCGCAATAGATCCAGCTGATCTCCTGGTCGGCAGCGAGCGACGGCAGCGCCGAACCGGCAAGAAGCGCCAGCGTGCCTGCGAGAATGCTAAAAGTCCTTTTCATCTGTGGTTCCCCTTATTTTGACAGGTTGGTCTTCGGTATTTCAGATGTGCAGGTCGTCTCCCTACTTCACGGCGCCGGCGGTGAGCCCGCTCACCAGATAACGTTGCAGGAAGAAGATCACGATCAGCGCCGGCGCAATGCCGACGAAGCTTGCGGCCATCAATTCGTTCCAGACCACCTCCTGCCGTCCGAAATAGGCAAAGAGCCCGATCGGCAGCGGCATGTACTCGGTCTTGGAATTGAAGGTCAGCGCGAAGATGAATTGTTGGGCATAGGCGCCGATGAAGGTGGTGATGGCGACGACCGCGATGCCGGGTGCGGCAAGCGGCAGGACCACCCGCCGGAAGGTGTAGAAATAGCCGGCGCCGTCCACATAGGCGGCCTCCTCGAGCTCCATCGGGATGCGCATCATGTAGGTCCGCAGCAGCCAGATCGCCGTCGGAATGAGGAACGCGGCACCGGGGACGATCATTGCGAGATAGGTGTTGAGGACGCCGAAGGAGCGCATCAGCCGGAAGAGCGGAATGAGGAGCACCGCGCCGGAGAACATGTTCACCGCGAGGAAGGCGCCGAGCAGAGCGCCCCTGCCCCTGAAATCGAAGCGCGCGAACGCATAGGCGGCGGGGACAACAAGAAGCAGCACGACCAGGGTCGCCACGCCGGAAATGAAGAAGGAATTGAAGATGTAGCGGGCAAAGCCGGGAACGCTGACCCACATGGTGCGGTAAGCCTCGAAGGAGCCGTTCTCCGGCCAGAAACGGTAGGGCGAGGAGAAGAGCTGGCTGAGCGGCTTCAGCGAAACCAGGAAGCCTTCGACGAAGGGAGCGAGCACGAAGGTCAGGAAGACCGCGATGCCGGCATAGATGCCGACGATCTCGTGCCATCTGTAGCGATTGATCATGGAATTCGGCTGTCTCATCGCTTCTCTCCGACGGCAAGGCGGCTGGTAACGCGGAAGTAGGCGATGCAGAAGATCGACAGGAAGATGCAGATGAGCACCGCGCGGGCAGCACCCTCCCCGTATTTCTTCGACCCGATCGCCGTGCGGTAGGTGTCGATGATCATGGTCGTCGTTTCGCCGGTCGGCCCGCCCTGCGTCAGGATCCAGATTATGTCGAAGGAGTTGAAGGTCGCAATCAGCGAGATCATCGACATGGTGATCATGGCCGGAAGGAGCAGCGGCAGCGTGATCCGGCGGAAACGATAGAAGCGACCGGCGCCGTCCGTCCAGGCGGCTTCGTACAGATCCTGCGGAATGGCCTGGATGGCGGCGAGCATGTAGAGCGTCACCATCGGCACGCCGATCCAGACGTCGGTGAAGATCGTCGCCCAGAATGCCGTCGAGCCGTGGGCGAGGAAGGCGACCGGTCCGTCGACGAAACCGAAACGTTGCAGGAGGCCCGAAATCATGCCGAACTGACCGTTGTACATCCAGCCCCACATGAAGATGCCGATCGCCATCGGCACGATCCACGGCGGCATGGTCAGCACGCGGAAGATCGCGCGGCCCGGCACCGCGGCATTCAGCATGGTGGCGCCGAAGGTGCCGATCAGCATCTTGATCGCCACGGAGAAGAAGGTCCAGACGAAGGTCCGCAGGATGACCTCGGCGAAGGTGGCGTTGAAGATCTTGTCGTAATTCACCCAGCCGATCCAATTCGTCACGCGCTTGAGCGAGGCATCGGTGAACGACAGGACCACGGTATCGACCAGCGGATAGGCGACAATCGCGGCGACATAGAGGATCGCCGGCGCGAGCAACAACCAGGCAAAGATGATGGCGCTTCGTCTGGCCTGCATGGCGGACCTCAGGCGGAGCGGGCGGCGAGCGAAGCCTCGCGACCCTGGAGACACGCGTCGAACCTCGCCCAGACCGGCGCGAGGTCGACCACCTTGCGGCCGAGGCGCGCCTCGTCCATCGCTAGCGCCAGGATGCCGGCTTCGAGCGCATCGATCGCCGAGACCGGCTGCGGACGCCCCTCCTTCACGAAGGCGAGGACGTCGGCCGCCATCTGCTCGTCGGCGCCGTAATGCTGCGACTCTTCGGACGGCGCCGTGTAGGTGTTGGCGACCGTCTTCTCGTTGGTGCGGGCGTCGTGAACATTCATGTAGCCGCGGACGAAATCGCCTTCGGCCATGCCCTTCGATCCGATCACGCAGAAGCGGCGGAACTGGTCCGGCACGTTGAGATTGGTGTGGAAGGTCATCGAAGCGCCGTTCTCGTATTCGACGATCGCGGTCTGATAGTCGATGATGTCGGCATCGCTGTCGAAGACGCGGTCGGACCCCATCCAGCCGCTCGGCTTGCGATGATAGACCTCGAGATCGTTGGCGCCAGTTGCCTCTGGCGCATTCTCCGGCACAAAACTCTTGCGCCCGCCGAAGCTCGCGACGAAGCGCGGACGCGCGCCGACGACACCGTTATAGAGGTCGAGATCGTGGCAGCACTTTTCCAGCATGAAACCGCCGGCGTAGCGCCCGTAACGCCTCCAGTCGCGCATGAAGAAGGCGCCGTGATACGGCTCGATATGCTCGGATGCCTCGATCGAAACGACCTCGCCGAGACGTCCCTCCGCCTGCGCCTTGCGCAGATCGCGATAGAGCGGCGAATAGCGCAGCACGAGGCCGACCAGCAGCCGGTCGTGTCCGTATTTCGCCAGCAGCGAGGCGAGCGCGTAGCTCTCCTCGATGGAGACGACGATCGGCTTCTCGGTGAAGACAGTCAGCCCCGCCTCCAGCCCGATGCGGATGTGCTCCAGGTGGAGGTGATTCGGCGAGCCGATCATCAGGAGATCGAATCGCTCGCCGGCAATCAGCGCCTCCGGCGTCGAATAGGAGCGACCCGGCGAGATGCCGCGCTCCTCAAGGGCCCTCAAACCGGCCGGTGCCGGATCGACATAACCGACGATCTCGAAATCCGGGTCGATCTCACTGAGTATTCGTCCCAGATAGCCGAGACGGAATCCCAGTCCGACGACGGCGACTTTCATGACTTCGTTCCCTGTATTTGCAATTATTTTTCATAGATTGCGCCAGCACCCGACATTCGTCAACACGGAACGGAGCTAGTACGGCCATTCATGAAATCCATTTTCATTCCGGAGGGCGCATACCCGTTGTGCGTCCTCTCATCGGCTCCTTTGTGCCGCGCCTGCCGGAATGGTTAATTCACAATACCAAATAGAGCCCAATCGTCTACCGTGTGTTGCCTATTTTTGTTTGCCGGCGGCTTAAGTTGCTGATTTTACCGGAGTCTTTCTTGCATTCGTCAATGATTTGGTAACATTTGACAAAACCATTTGCTGCAAAGGTCGCTAGTTGGTATGGTTCAGCTCTCCGTAACCTGAAGGGCGCCGATGTACGCTGCGACGATTTCAACCTTTGCCGGCGATTGGCGCTTGTTCCCCATCCGCGCTTGGGGCACACACCGGTCATGAGCGAGACTCTTCCCCTTGAGCAATTGCAGACGGTTCGTGGCGGCCCCCTTTATGTGAGGCTGAAGAAGATGATCCAGGACGCGATGTCCTCGGGTCGACTGAAGCATGGCGACGCCCTCCCCGCAGAGCGGGACATTGCCGATGTCGCCCAAATCAGCCGCGTGACGGTTCGCAAGGCGATCGATGATCTCGTCGCCGATGGCCTGCTGGTGCGGCGGCGAGGTTCGGGCACGTTCGTCGTGACGCCGGTGCCGCGCATGCAGCAACCGCTGAGCCAACTGACGTCGTTCACCGAGGACATGCGGCGGCGCGGCATGGTGGCGGGCTCGATCTGGATCGAGCGCAGCCTTTCCTTCCCCACAGCGGAGGAAACGATGATGCTCGGGCTCGTCGGGGGAGCGCACGTCGCGCGCCTCGTCAGGGTGCGGACGGCGAACGAGATGCCGATCGCGCTCGAGCGCACGAGCCTGCCCGACGACATCCTGCCGGATCCGAATGCAGTCGAGGATTCGCTTTACAAGCTCTTGCTTTCGCGCGGGTTCCGTCCGATCCGGGCGAACCAGCGGATATCCGCTGTCGTGCTGAAGGACGAGGAAACGAAGCTTCTCGGTGTGCCGCCGGGTTCTGCGGCGCTTGCCGTCCAGCGTATCGCCTATCTGGAGTCCGGCCGCGTCATGGAGATGTCGCGTGCGCTCTATCGCAGCGATGCCTACGACCTCGTTGCCGAACTTACGATCGGCTCTCCCTAGAACACGTTATCCGGACGGACCGATGCCGACAAAGATGCGAGAGGAAATCGACGAGATCCCGGTTGCCGCGGCGCGGTTGCTGGAGCGCTCGGCGCGTGAGATTGCGGATGCGGGCCGCGCGCTGCGGGAGCGTAACCCGAGCGTCGTCGTCACCATAGCCCGGGGCTCGTCCGACCATGCGGCCCATTTCCTGAAATATGCGGTGGAACTGGAGCTCGGCCTGCCCGTCGCCTCACTCGGCCCATCGCTCGCCTCGATCTACGGCGCGCCGATGAAACTCGACCGGGCGGCGGCCTTTGCCGTCTCGCAGTCGGGGGCGAGCCCCGACATCGTCGCCATGGCCGAGGGTAGCCGGGTCGGCGGTGCGCTGACACTCGCGCTGGTCAATACCGTGCCCTCGCCGCTTGCGCGTGCGGCATCACTCGCGATCGACATACAGGCAGGGCCGGAGATCGCTGTCGCAGCGACGAAATCCTTCGTCAACTCGGCCGTCGCGGGTCTGGCGATCATAGCGGCATGGAGCGGCAATGCAGAGCTCGGCCGGGCCGTCGCCGAATTGCCGGACCACCTGCAGGCCGCGCTCAAGCTCGACTGGACGAGCATGCTTGAACCGCTTTCCGCAACGGACTCCCTCTACATGCTCGGCCGCGGTCCGACGCTCGCCATCGCTTCCGAGGCAGCGCTGAAATGCAAGGAAACATGCGAGCTCCACGCCGAGGCCTATTCGTCCGCGGAAGTGCTGCACGGTCCGGTGTCTCTGGTCGACCGGGACTTCCCCGTCGTCGCCTTCGCCGCCCGGGACAAGGCGGAAGCTTCGATCGCCGGAACGGTCACGGCACTCGCTGCGAAGAACGCCGCCTGCTTCATCACCTCCGGCGCCGCCGCGGGCGCTCACGCCCTGCCCTTCGTCGCGACGGGTCATCCGCTCACCGATGCACTGGCGCTCGTCGTTCCCTACTATGGTTTCATCGAAGCCCTGTCGCGCGCACGCGGCTTCGACCCCGACAAGCCAGCCGCCCTCAAGAAAGTGACCGAAACCAGATGAGCACTCCCCTGTTCATCGCCGCGAGCCGTATCTTCGACGGCGAGCAGTTCCTGACCGATACCGGACTCATCGTTGAGGACGGCAAGGTCACGACCCAGCTTCCGGCGGCGGAGCGCCCCGCCGGCTGCCGGCTGCTCATTCTCGACGAAGCGACGGTCGTGCCGGGCTTCGTCGATCTTCAGGTGAACGGCGGCGGCGGCGTGCTCTTCAACAATGCGCCTACACTCGACGGCATCCGTACCATCTGTGACACCCATGCCCGCTTCGGCACGACATCGCTCATGGTGACGCTGATCACCGACACTGCGGACGTGCGGGAAAATGCCATCGAGGCGGCCGCGGAGGCGGCGGCACGGGATCTGCCCGGCTATCTCGGGCTCCATTTCGAAGGGCCTCATCTGTCGCTCGCCCGCAAGGGTACGCATGATCCGGCGCTCGTTCGTCCGATGGCCGCCGAAGATCTCGCGGCATTGGTCGCCTGCGGCAACCGGATCGGCCACGCGATGACGACGGTGGCGCCGGAAAACGTGACGCCGTCGCAAGTCTCGGCGCTGGTTGCCGCCGGCTTCAAGGTGAGCCTCGGCCACACCGACTGCACGGCGGTCGATGTCCCCGCCTACGTCGCCGCCGGAGCAAGCCTGATCACGCACCTCTTCAACGCGATGAGCCAGCTCGGCAACCGGGAACCCGGGCTCGTGGGGGCCGCCCTTTCCGAGGGCGCGCTCCATTGCGGCCTGATCGCCGACGGCTTCCACGTCGATCCGGTGACGATGGGCGTGGCGCTCAGGGCGAAACGCGGCCCCGGCCGGATCTTCCTCGTCACGGATGCCATGTCGAGCATCGGCAGCGACGAGACCGGCTTCGAACTCAACGGCCGCCAGGTCTACCGCCGCGACGGTCGCCTGACGCTCGCCGACGGCACGCTGGCCGGCGCGGACATCGACATGTTGACCAGTGTGCGTCTCGCACACCGGACGCTCGATCTGCCGCTCGAGGAGGCCCTGCGTATGGCGAGCGCCTATCCGGCGGAGGCGATCGGCGCGACGTCCAAGGGCCGGCTCATGCCGGACTGCGACGCCGATTTCGCCGTCCTGTCGCCGGAGCTCGAACTCCGTTCCACCTGGATCGGGGGCGAGTGTGTCTTCGACGCGACAGCGGCCGGAAGCGCCCGATGATCGTCTGTTTCGATATCGGCGGAACGGCAATCAAGGGCGCCATCGCGACCAGTCCCGACGACATCCGGCAATTTCCGCGCGTCCCAACCCCGGCTGACGACTTCGACGCCTTCGTCGCCGCGCTGCGCACCGTGATCGACGCAGCCGGCGGGCGGCCCGACTGCATCGCGCTCTCGATCGCCGGCATCATCGATCCGGACAGCCGACGCGCCGTCGTCGCCAACATTCCCTGCATCCACGGACGTCCGCTGGCTGCCGATCTCGCAGCGGCCCTGGGGCTTCCCGTCGTCGTCGCCAACGACGCGGACTGCTTCGTGCTGGCGGAGGCCGGACTGGGCGCCGGGCGCGGCCACCGGATCGTCTTCGGCGTCATCCTCGGCACCGGTGTCGGCGGCGGGCTCGTCATCGACGGCAGGCTCATCAACAGCGACGGCGGTTTTGCCGGCGAATGGGGACACGGCCCGGTCGCCGCGACCGAAGCCGGCAATCCCCCGGTGCATCTGCCGCGGTTTGCGTGCGGCTGCGGACAGAAGGGCTGCATCGACGCGACCTGCAGTGCCCGCGGGCTCGAAAAGCTGCATTACCACATCCACGGCGTTTCGCTGACCAGCGAAGAGATCATCGGGGCCTGGTCGAAGGGAGATGCGGCGGCCGCACGGACGATCGACGTCTATGTCGACGTGATCGCGAGCCCGCTGGCGCTCGTCGTAAACGTGACCGGCGCGACGATCCTGCCGGTCGGCGGCGGGCTTTCGAATGCCAGAGGCCTGCTTTCCGCCATCGATGAAGCAGTGCGAGGGCGCACGCTTCGTCGTTTTCCGCAGCCGATCGTCGTTCCGGCCGAGTGCCGGATGGAACCGGGTCTGATCGGCGCCGCACTGCTCGGGCTGGAAGCCGCGGCCGAAGCCCGTTAGGCGCCGCACGACGGCAACCGGCCACATCACCATTACCGATATTTCATTATCACCTGTAACCGTCTTGTGCGACACACGGCTGTCGACACAGCGGCATGTGGCGTCCCGAGATTTGATTTCGGTCAATCGCCGGGCGCGGAGATTGTCCGATATTGATCAAACACACTTCGGAACCGTATGCGATGGACGGAAGATGAACGACATCGGAGAAAAGCCGGCACCCGACGCCGGACAGGCCGAGCTGGCGAAATTGCTGGAGAGTTCGCACGCGCGCGGCGGCAGACGATGGCTGTGGCGTGGCCTGGCCCTCGTCGCGGTTACGGCACTCGCCGTCGCCTACTATTTCTACGGCAGCCAGCCGACGACCTACAGCTACACGACCGCCGATGCCAAGAAGGGCAATCTCACCGTCATCGTCACTGCCACGGGCTCGATCGAGCCGACGGTCAGCGTCGAGGTCTCCAGCGAGCTTTCCGGCACCGTTCGCGACGTGCTGGTCGATTACAACAGCCCGGTGAAGAAGGGCGAGGTGGTCGCGCGGCTCGACACAGCCAAGCTTCAGGCCGACGTAAAGAGCGCGGAGGCGAAACTGCTGTCGGCTAAGGCGGCCGTTGCCAAGGCGGAGGCCGACCAGAAGTCGGCCAAGGTCTCGCTCGATCGCCTGACGAGCCTGGTCGGCAATCGCGTTTCGACGCAACAGGACCTCGACTCGGCCCGATATACCTACGAGGCGACGATCGCGACCGTCGAAAGCGCGAAGGCCGACGTGCTCTCGGCCGAGGCGGCGCTCGACCTCGCCAAGGTCAATCTCGACAAGGCGACCATCGTCTCGCCGATCGACGGCATCGTTCTCTCGCGTGCCGTCGATCCCGGCGCGACGGTCGCCGCCTCGCTCGAGGCGCCGACGCTCTTCACCATCGCCGGTGACCTGAAGGAGATGGAACTGCAGGTGGACATCGACGAGGCAGACGTCGGTCAGGTCGCGGTCGGGCAGAGCGCGACATTCACCGTCGACGCGTTCACCGACAAACGCTTTCCTGCCGAAATCACCGAAATCCGCTATGCCTCCGAAACGGTGAACGACGTCGTGACCTACATGGGCATCCTGAAGGTTCGAAACGACGAGATGCTGCTGCGTCAGGGCATGACCGCCACCGCCGACATCGTCGTCCAGTCGATCGAGGACGCGCTCCTGATCCCGAACGCGGCCTTGCGCTACACGCCGCCGGAGACGCTGACGGCGAAAAGCCAGAGAAGCAGCGGCGTGTTCAGCATGTTCCGCCCGCCGCGGATGGGTTCGCTCACCACCGCCGAGCCGCAGGGCGGCGAACGCACGGTCTGGGTGATGCGCGATGGTGTTCCCACCGCCGTCAACATCGAGATCGGCGCGAGCGACGGTCAGAATACGGTCGTGACCAAGGGAGAGATCACCGAAGGCGACATGGTGATCACCGACGCGACCGCCAAAAGCGGCTGAGCGGAGAGCCCCATGGCGACGGCGCCCCTCATCGAGTTCCGGCAGGTCACCAAGCTCTACGGCAGCGGTGAAGCGACGATCCGCGCGCTCGACCGCGTCGACCTGGTGATCGAGAAGCACGAATTCGTCGCCATTATGGGACCTTCCGGATCGGGCAAGTCGACGGCGATGAACATCCTCGGCTGCCTCGACGTGCCGAGCTCGGGGCAATACCTGTTTCAGGGGATAGACACCACCGCCTTCGACCGCGGCCAGCACACGCTGCTGCGGCGCTACATGCTCGGCTTCGTCTTCCAGGGCTTCAACCTTCTCGCACGCACCTCGGCGATCGAGAATGTCGAACTGCCGCTGGTCTATCGCGGCATGGAGGCGCGCGAGCGGCGCCGGCTCGCACAGATCGCGCTCGAACAGGTGGGGCTCGCCGGCCGCGAACACCACACGACGCAGGAGCTTTCCGGCGGCCAGCAGCAGCGCGTCGCGATCGCCCGCGCAATCGTCACCAGCCCGGCGGTCCTGCTGGCCGACGAGCCGACCGGCAACCTCGACACGAAGACCAGCCGTGAGATCATGGAATTGATCACCGGACTCAACCGCGAGCACGGCATTACGGTGATCATGGTGACCCACGAGGAGGACATCGCCGCCTATGCGGGGCGCCATCTGCGCTTCGTCGACGGCCGGCTCGACCACGACAGCGCAAACGGTGGAGCCGAGACCCATGTTCTATGAAACGGTCAAGCTCGCCCTGCGGGCGATCAGCCGCAACCTGCTTCGGTCATTCCTGACGGTGCTCGGCGTCGTCATCGGCGTCGCCGCGGTCATCGCCATGGTGACGATCGGCAACGGCACGACCGCGCAGGTGACGGCCGAGATCTCCAAGCTCGGCACCAACCTGCTCTTCGTGCGGCCGGGACAGTTTGGTCCCGGACGCGCGAGTACCTCCGCGAAGAGCTTTAGCCTCAGAGACGTCGAGGCGATCCGAGGCCAGATCAACGGCCTCCAAGCGGTCGCCCCGGTCAACCAGTCAAGCCAGGTCGCGATCTTCGGCGGAGAGAACCACACGACCACCGTCGTCGGCACCATCAGCGACTATTTCACCGCGATGGACTGGAGTTTCACCTCGGGACGGGCGTTCCTCTCGACCGAGGAGCGCGGCGGCCAGGCGGTCTGCGTCATCGGCAATACCGTGCGCTCGGAACTCTTTGGTTCCACGCCGGCACTCGAACAGAAGATCCGGGTCGGGTCCGTGTCGTGCGAGGTGATCGGCATCCTCAAGAAGAAGGGCCAGAGCGGCATGGGCACCGACCAGGACGACATCGTCGTCATGCCGATCAAGGTCTTCCAGCGGCGCGTCGGCGGCAACACCGACGTCTCAAGCATCACGCTCTCGGCTCGCGACGGCGTATCGACCGCCAAGGTGCAGGCGGACGTCGAGCGGTTGCTGCGGGAACGGCGCAAGATCATCGCTGGTCGCGAGGACGATTTTTCCGTCAACGACATGGCGCAGATGGCCTCGACACTCACCGGAACCACGACGCTGATGACGGGACTTCTCGGCGCGGTCGCCGCCGTCAGCCTGCTGGTCGGCGGCATCGGCATCATGAACATCATGCTGGTATCGGTCACCGAGCGCACGCGCGAGATCGGCATCCGGCTCGCGATCGGGGCGCTGGAAAAGCAGGTGCTGATGCAATTCCTCGTCGAGGCCGTGACGCTGTCGCTCTCCGGCGGCATCATCGGCATCATACTCGGCCTCGGTCTCGCCTACGGCGCCGTCGTGCTTCTCAACGTGCCCTTCGTCACCAGCCCGTCGGTGATCGCCCTCGCCTTCCTCTTCTCGGCGGCGATCGGCATGATCTTCGGCTATTTTCCCGCCCGCCGCGCCGCGCAGATGAACCCGATCGAGGCGCTCAGACACGAGTGACGACAGCGTTCGAGGAGCAGATCAGCCCCTCGGAAGCACACGGTCAATGAACGAACGGACGGACGAGCGGAACAGTCGTAACGGTGCATTCGTCTTCACCGCTCCTCCGGCCTGCTGCTCCTTGTCCAGCCGATTGAGTTCGGCAACGTCGTGCTGCAGGGCGAGTCCGGTGAGAAGCGGATGATCCCAGATGGTCGCACCCGCAGGCGCCTGCAAAGGGGCATAGTCGACGGGAAAGGCCTCAACCAGTCTATCCTCATCCAGTCGCCTCGGTTCCCAGGCCGCATCGATCGCACGTATCAACGCGCCCCAGTCCGTCTCCCGATCCGTGGGCTGGCCGTAGACCGGCACGCGTGCCATCCCAAGGCCGCGGTAGAGATCGACGACGCGCAAATCCAGTCCGCAGTGTTCCGACAGTGGTACCTCCGACAAACCCGAGAAGCGCAGATCGGTGGCGAAATGCAGACAGGGAATGCCGTAACTTTCCGCGAACACCATTCCATGCAGGCTCGTGGAGACGATCCTCTCGCAAGCGAGAATGGTATCGATCTTTTCCTTTATTCCCTGCATTCCGATGGGCGAGACGGTGTTGATCAGACAGATATCCTGCTTCAGCTCGTCCGGAATGCGATAGCGCGCGAGCGTCTCGCGGATGTGGGCCTCGGCCTCGCGGTCCGTAAGCTCGGAAAGATGTACGATCACCCCGAGTTTCCACTTCTTTTCAGTCGGTGGAGCATAGAAGCGCGGCAGGAGCCAGACCGGATCGCCGTAGACACCGCTGGGCCGCCTCCCGCCCGTCAGCAGGCGTTCGGACACCGGCCCCCGCGTCGCGAGGACGTGAAAGTCGGACGCTGGCGGAACCGTGAAAGGTACGCGTTCCCCGCTGCGAGCGGCAGGGTTTATCCATGGCGAACATCCGGTTCCCCAGAACCAGACCTCGCCGCCCGAAAATCCATGTCCGATCGTCCCCACGCAAGCCATGCGCAGGCTGGCCGACTTGGAGGGGCGACGCCGGACGTCCCTGCCGGACAGCAGGGCAACCATCACCGGGCTCAGTGCATCGCCGATATTCAGATAGTCCATGCCCGCGGTCGAGCCGGCCCAGGCGAGCGGCACATATCCCTCGGACCGAACGAAAGCCGCCAGGTTGTTGTTCTTCATGTCGCGCTTCTCCATGCTCGCCCTCGAGCCCGGATGTTCGCCTAACACGACATTGTCGACCACGAAAGTGATCGCCTCCGTTCCCGACCGGAGATCTTCGCGACATTGGGTGGCATGCCCGCGATCAGATGAAAAAAGGGGCGGTCGAGCCGCCCCTCTTCATGTTTTCCCGTATGCGCTCAGAGCGCCGGCAGGGCCGGACGATTGGCAAGCGCCGTCTCGATGACCTTGGTGACGCGGGCGCGATGCTCGCCGGACAGCGGCAGCCGCGGCTCGCGGACGCGGTCGTTGGAACCGATCGCAAAGACCTCGGCGAGCTTTATCTGCTGGACGAGGAAGGTCGAGACGTCGAGGTCGAGCAGCGGGCGGAACCAGCGATAGATCGCGCGGGCCTCGTCGTAGCGGCCGGCCTTGGCGAGCTTGTAGATGGCGACAGTTTCCTTCGGAAAGGCAACGACGAGGCCGGCAACCCAGCCGTCGGCACCCATCATCAGGCTTTCGAGCGCCAGATTGTCCACGCCGGTGAAGACGTCGAAGCGGTTTCCGAAAGCGTTGAAGACCTCGGTGACACGACGGATGTCGTCGGTCGACTCCTTCATCGCGACGATCAGGTTGTCCTTCGCCAGTTCCTCGAACATCGGAATGGTGACGTCGACGCCGTAACCGACCGGATTGTTGTAGACCATGACCGGACGCTCGCCGGCGACGGCGACGGAGCGAATGTGGTTGATCGTTTCGGCCGGCGCCGACTTGTAAGGTACACCCGGCAGGACCATGAAGCCGTCGGCTCCGGCCCTTGCGGCGGCGGCGGCTGCAGCCTTGCCACGGCGTGTGGCGCTTTCGCAGATCGTCATCAGAACCGGCTTGCCACGAGAAACCGATTTCGCGATCTTCAGGATCTCGATCTTTTCGTCCGGATCCAGCGTCATGTTCTCGCCGAGCGAGCCGCAAACGATCATGCCGTCGACATCCGCGTCGAACTGGAGCGCAAAGCAGCGCTCCATCTCGGCGTGGTCAAGCGCGCCGTCTTCCTTGAACTTGGTCGTTACCGCGGGAAATACACCCTTCCACATGTGGAACTCCTTTGCTGATATATCAGTGGAGCTTGCCATCCCGGATGCGACATGTCAATATCTGATATATCAGAAAGGATCACCCATGCCGAAACAAGCCGGATCGCTGAGCCACCTCGCCTATCGCGCCCTGGAGCGTGAAATCGTGACGTTGAAGCTCAAGCCCGGCGCCAAGGTGACCGAGAAGGAACTGATCGATCTTGCGGGTCACGGGCGTACCCCCGTCCGCGAGGCCATCCAGAAGCTCGAATGGCAGGGGTTGATCGAGGTGAAGCCGCGAGTCGGCCTGCTCGTGGCCGAAATCCACCCCGAGGATCACAAGGATATCATGGCTGTGCGGCATAAACTCGAACCGCTTGCCGCCTCCCTGGCCGCCACGAGCGCCGATGCAGAGCAGCGTGAAGGACTGCTGGTCTGCGCCCAGGCGATGACTGCGGCCGCCGTCGCCGGCGACTTCGAAGGATTTCTTTCGGCCGACAAGCAGTTCGACGAGATTCTGGAGGAAGCCTGCCCCAACCGCTTCCTCATCGCGGCACTCGCGCCGTTGCAGACCCATTCGCGCCGGCTCTGGTTCGCACGTGCCACTCCGACGAAGATGGATCGCTCCGTCGCCTTCCATGTCAGCGTCATCCGGGCGATCCACAAGGGCGACGCCAGCGAAGCGCAGACGGCAATGGAAGCGCTGATCTCCCACCTCGCCGGAACCTGAGTTCTATACACATCGACACTGTTCAAACGAAAAACGCCCGGAAACCCGGGCGTTTCGTAAGACCAGGAATAAGGAAGAAGCGTCAGCCGACGAAGGCGCGCTCGATGACGAATTCCGCCGGCTTGCTGTTGGCACCTTCGGTGAGGCCGGCCTTCTCCAGCAGCGCCTTGGTGTCCTTCAGCATGTCCGCCGAACCGCAGATCATGCCGCGGTCGACCGCAGGGTCGAGCGGCGGCACGCCGAGATCGGTGAACAGCTTGCCGCTCTCGATGAGGTCGGTGATACGGCCTTGGAAGGGGTAGTCCTCGCGGGTGACCGTCGCGTAATGCTTGAGTCTATCGCCGACAATCTCTGCCAGAAACTCGTGGTTGCGGATCTCTTCCATCAGGTCGAAGCCGTATTTCAGTTCTGCGACCTGCCGGCAGGTATGGGTGAGGATGACTTCCTCGAACTTCTCGTAGGTTTCCGGATCGCGGATCAGGCTGGCGAAAGGCGCGATGCCGGTGCCGGTCGAGAACATATAGAGCCGCTTGCCGAGGGTGAGCGCGTCGAGTACCAGCGTCCCCGTCGGCTTCTTGCGCATCAGCACCTTGTCACCCGGCTGGATGCGCTGCAAATGCTGGGTGAGCGGACCATCGGGAACCTTGATCGAGAAGAATTCGAGTTCTTCGTCCCAGGAAGGGCTCGCGATCGAGTAGGCGCGATAGATCGGCTTGCCGTCGACGATGAGTCCGATCATCGCAAACTCGCCTGAACGGAAGCGGAAGCCCGCCGGACGCGTCATCCGGAAACGGAACAGCCGGTCCGTATAATGGGTCACGCTGAGCACGGTCTCGGCATAGACGCCTTCCGGCACGATCAGTTCCGCGGACTTGGTCATCACTGGAGCATTCATGCTGTGTCGCTTCCTGTTTCGTCTCTCTGTCAGCCACCGGGGCCATATACCCTATGCGTCGCGACTGCGATACCGGGCATTCCGTCACGGTCGCCCGAACTTTTGCGACCGTATGCCCCGCCTGGGAGACCGCAACCTTGATCACGGTCAAATCGTCGGAGCTAATATAGTAATTTCGTGATATCTTATCCAGCCGCACGGCTTGTGCGCCGCCAGCTGTAGCCGCCGGGCGCCGTCGCCGCCCGGGCCGCGGGCTGGTAGTGATCCGCAATTCCCGGCAGCCGTCCTTCGGCAAGCCGCCGCCGGGCAGTCTCGTTAGTGACGGCGAAACTGTCGAAACCCGACCGGAGCATCAGCGGGATCGGATCGATCAGGATGTCGCCGACGGCACGCATCTCGCCGGTGTAGCCGAGGCGGCCGCGCAGGATGGATGCATGGCTGAACGCACGGCCATCGTTGAAGGCCGGGAAGGCAAGGGCCACCAGCGCGATCCTGTCGAGATAGGGGGCGAGTTTCGTTACGTCGTCGGCGGGCGCGATCAGGACGCCAAAGCCATTCTCGTTGCTTTCCTCGACCTTTGCAAGAAAGCTCGCGAGGTCGAGAACCGGCCTTTCCCCCTCGCCTGCCTTGCGCTCATCCGACTCGATCACCCAGGGGTCGTCCTCGACGAATCCGGTTTCTTTCCAAATGCTGGTCATCGGTCCTTCCTCACGCGGCTTCCGCCGCCTCCCCGTAAAGGGCATCCTTGAACGGCTGCGGTCCCACCCGACGATAGGCGTCGAGGAAGGTCTCCTCGCGCGAAAGCCGCAAACCCAGATAGGTATCGACGATGGTTTCCACCGCGTCGGTCACCTTCTCCGGCTCGAAGCCGCGGCCGATGATCTCGCCGATCGAAGCGTTCTCGTCGCCGGAACCGCCGAGCGTGATCTGGTAGAGTTCGGCGCCCTTCTTCTCGACGCCGAGCAGGCCGATATGGCCGACATGGTGGTGGCCGCAGGCATTGATGCAGCCGGAAATCTTGATCTTCAGCGCGCCGATCTCCTCCTGCCGTTCGGCGGAGGCAAAGCGCCTGGAGATTTCCTGGGCGACCGGGATCGAGCGGGCATTCGCCAGCGCGCAGTAGTCAAGCCCCGGGCAGGCGATGATGTCGGTGATCAGCCCGGCATTGGCGGTCGCGAGGCCCGTCTCTGCCAGAGCCTCGTAGACGGCCCGCAGGTCGGCGAGTGCCACATGCGGCAGCACGAGGTTCTGCTCGTGGCTGACGCGAATTTCGTCGAAGGCATAGCGTTCGGCGATATCGGCCACGACGTCCATCTGCTCGGCGCTCGCGTCTCCCGGCGTACCGCCGATCGGCTTCAGCGAGATCGTCACCATGCCGTAGTCGGGGTGCTTGTGCGGCGCCACATTGCGGGCGACCCAGGCGGCGAAGGCCGGATCGGCCTTCTTGGCGCGGGCGAGATCGGTCCAGCCTTCCGGACGCTCGGCGAGTGCCGGCAACGCAAAATACTGCTCGATCGCGCGGATGTCGGTGTCCGGCAGCTTCAGTTCGCCGTCACGGATCGTCTCGAATTCCGCCTCCACCTGCCGCGTCAGTTCCTCGACGCCGGTTTCGTGGACGAGGATTTTGATGCGCGCCTTGAACTTGTTGTCACGCCGGCCGTGGAGATTGTAGACGCGCACGATCGCCGTCACGTAGGAAAGCATGTCCTCTTCCGGCAGGAAGTCACGAATCTTCTTGGCGAGAAGCGGCGTGCGCCCCTGCCCGCCACCGACATAGACGGCGAAGCCTAGCGCGCCCCTCTCGTCCTTCTTCAGGTGCAGGCCGATATCGTGCACCTGGATCGCCGCCCGGTCGCTTGGCGCACCGGTGACGGCAATCTTGAACTTGCGCGGCAGGAAGGAGAACTCCGGATGAACCTGCGACCACTGGCGCAGGATTTCGGCATAGGGCCGCGGATCGGCGACCTCGTCGGCGGCGGCGCCGGCGAAATGGTCGGCCGTCACGTTGCGGATACAGTTTCCGGACGTCTGGATCGAGTGCATCTCGACGCTTGCGAGTTCGGTCAGGATGTCCGGCGTATCGACGAGCCGAGGCCAGTTATACTGGATGTTCTGCCGGGTCGTGAAATGGCCGTAACCACGGTCATAGCGGCGCGCGACATGGGCGAGCATCCGCAGCTGACGGGAATTCAGGGTGCCGTAGGGGATGGCGACCCGCAGCATGTAGGCATGCAGCTGAAGGTACACGCCGTTCATCAGGCGCAGCGGCCGGAAGGCATCCTCGGCGATCTCGCCCTTCAACCGCCGTGCGATCTGGTCGCGAAACTGCTCGACGCGGGCCGAGACGAAGGCGTGATCGAATTCATCGTAGCGATACATGAGGTTCCTCAGGCGGCAATGAAGTCCGGATCGGCGAAACCGTGGCCGTCCGCATAGGCAATGGTGGGACCGAGCGCACGGATACGCTCACGCAGGCGCCTCGGCCGCAGAACGCCGCCCTGCTCCTCGACATCGACGACGTTGACGTCGAGAACGAGGTTGCTTGCAAAGGCGCGACGGCCGGCCGCCTCCAATGCCTCGACGGCTTCCGCATGGCGGGCGACGAACGCCTCCTGCAGGTTCTCGGTCCACTGGCCATTCGCATCGAGCCAGACGGCGATCCCGTCGCCGAGGCGATTTGCGGTCAGTACTTTGTCTGCCATGTCAGATCCTCACGAGTGTGGCGCTACGGGCAACCTTGCCCCGCAACGGTTCGGAACGGTCGAAATTCGCGCCGGCGACGGCGTCGCCGATGATGACCATCACCGGCCCTTCGAGTTCGCTGCGCTTCTCCAGGTCCGGGAGTTCCCGCAGCGTGCCATGCAGCAAGCGGCGCTCGTCGCGGCCTGCATTTTCGACGACGGCGACGGTGGTATCGTCGGCGAGACCGGCTGCCATCAGGCGCGCGGCAACGGAAGCGGCAACGGTGCGGCCCATGTAGACGGCAACGGTGGCGCCGGAAAGCGCAAGCCGTGCCCAGTCGGGCAGCGCCTCGCCGTTCAGGTCGTGGCCGGTCGTGAAGACGAGCGACGAGGCGACACCGCGCAGCGTCAGCGGCAGCTCGAAATCTGCGGCGGCGGCGAAGGCAGCAGTGATGCCCGGCACGACTTCATAGGGGATGCCGGCATCGCGCAGCGCCGCCATTTCTTCTCCGGCGCGACCGAAGACGAGCGGGTCCCCGGATTTCAGCCGCACGACACGCTTGCCGGCACGCCCGAGATCGATGAGGAGCGCGTTGATCTCGTCCTGAGACTTCGTATGGCACCCCTTGCGCTTGCCGACGGACATGCGCTCGGCATCGCGGCGGCCCATGTCGACGACGGCTTGTGGCACCAGCGCGTCATAGACGATCGTGTCGGCCTCCATCAACAGCCGATGGGCGCGCAACGTCAGCAGGTCTTCGGCGCCCGGCCCGGCGCCGACCAGGAAGATCCGGCCCAGCTCGGCGGAAGAACTGCCCTGCATCAGCCGGACGGCGTTACGGCGGGCTCCGGCGAGATCGCCCTTTTCCACGGCCGAAGCGACATCGCCGCGGAAGAACCGACGCCAGAAGGCCCGGCGGGCCGATCCGCGCGGCACCGTCCGGTCGACGGCGGCGCGGCAGTCCTCGGCAAGGCGCGCAAGGCGTCCGAGCGTCTTCGGCAGCCGCCGGTCGATCTCGGCGCGGATCATCTGGGAAAGCACCGGGCCGGCCCCTTCCGTGCCGATCGCAACGGCGATCGGCGCACGGTTGACGAGTGCCGGCGTGAAGAAATCGCAATGCTCGGGCTGGTCAACAGCGTTCGCCGGAATGTTGCAGCTGCGGGCAGCGGCAACGATGGCGCGATCAGTCGCGGCATCCCCTGTCGCGGCGAAGACCAGAACCGCGCCCTCGACCTGGGACGCGGCAAAGGGTTCGCCACGGATCTCGATGTCCGAGGTCGCGAGGAATTCCGCGTAATCGGCGCGCGGCCGGTCGGCATAGGCGACCACGCGGGCCGAGGTGTTCTTCAGCAGCCTCGCCTTGGCAAACGCCTCCGCCCCGTTGCCGAAGACGGCGACAACGTTACCCGCGACCTTGACGAAGGCGGGAAAGACGGAAAGCTGGTGCTCGTGTGCAGCCATGACTCGACCCAATTGCAGATTGCGCCACTATCGCCGTTTGCGGCAATGGTTTGAAGAAACAGGAATCCGTCGCCCTCGCGGGGCGCACATTTCTTTGCTAGGCATCCGCCAAATCCGAGCAAATCTCACCGGCCGCCGTCATTGGTACACTTCCGCGATTGTCGTTTTGACTTTTGCCGGCCGCCCGGCCAAGGATAGCCGGACAACAATAGGAACAACGCCTTGACCACAGCAACGACTATCCCCGCCGCGCGCCTTCTCGACGTGATCGAGCACGACATCCTGCCGCTCACCACCCGCGGGGTCGCGGCCGGCAACAAGGTATTCGGCGCCGCCGTGCTCCGGAAATCCGATCTCTCGCTGGTTCTCGCCGAGACCAACAACGAGACGGAGAACCCTCTCTGGCACGGCGAGGTCCACACGCTGAAAAGGTTCTACGAGCTCGCCGAGCGGCCGGACACGCGCAACCTCGTCTTCCTGTCGACCCACGAACCCTGCACCATGTGCATGTCGGCGATCACCTGGGCGGGCTTCGACAATTTCTACTATTTCTTCAGCCACGAGGACAGCCGCGACGCCTTCGCCATTCCGCACGACCTCAAGATCCTGAAGGAGGTGTTTGGGCTCGAACCCGGCGGCTACCGCAGGGCGAATGCGTTCTGGCACTCGCACTGGATCGCCGAACTGATCGCGATGGCACCGGATGCCGATCGCTCCGCGCTCTTCGAGCAGTCTTCTCGCATCAAGGCGGTGTATGCCGGGCTCTCCGAGCGCTACCAGTCCACGAAGGACGAGAATTCCATTCCGCTCAACTGACCGCAAAACAGCGCAAGGAGGACCGCCGCCATGGGCATGCTCGACCACATCTCGCTTCCCACGACCGACCTCGACCGCGCCCGGCGCTTCTACACGGCCGCATTCGCCCCGCTCGGGGCTGTTGAATGTGCCGTCACGGAGACGTCTGCCGGCTGGGCCGTCGACGGTTCGGACGACTTCTATGTCGGCCTGGTGGACGTCCCGGAACTCGTGAACCACCCGAGGACGCATTATGCGCTTTCGGCGCCGTCGCGCGCCGCCGTCGACGCCTTTCACGCGGCTGCGCTCGCAAACGGCGGGACCGATGACGGTGCGCCGGGCCTACGCCCGCAGTATCATCCCAACTACTACGCGGCCTTCGTCATCGATCCGGACGGACGTCGCATTGAGGCGGTCTGCCACCGCGCGCCGGATTAATCGAAAGACGAAATATGCAAGCTTCCAAGGACATCGGCCGCCTCATCGAGATCATGGCGGCGCTGAGAAACCCCGAGACCGGCTGCCCCTGGGACATCGTCCAGACGTTCGAGACGATCAAGCCCTACACCATCGAGGAGGCCTACGAGGTCGCCGACGCGATCGAGCGCAACGATCCCGACGATCTCTGCGAGGAGCTCGGTGACCTGCTGCTGCAGGTGGTGTTTCATGCGCGGATGGCGGAGGAAGCCGGCCTCTTTTCCTTCGGCGATGTCGTCGAGGCGATTACCAGAAAGATGATCCGCCGCCATCCGCATGTCTTCGCCGTCTCCGACGCGGCAACGCCCGAAGCGGTCAAGGTGCAGTGGGACGCGATCAAGGCCGAGGAGAAGGCCGAGCGGAGCGAAAAGCGCCGCCGCCGCGGTGCGGCCGAAGAGCACCATGACGGACACCTCGGCACGGTGCAGCGCTCGTTTCCGGCGCTGACCGAGGCGATCAAGCTGCAGGAACGGGCAGCGAAGGTCGGATTCGACTGGTCCGAGGCCGCCCCCATCCTCGACAAGATCGAGGAAGAGATCGGCGAGTTGCGCGAGGCACTGGCCGAGGGCCGCCCTGAGAAGATCACCGACGAACTCGGCGACCTGATCTTCGCCCTCGTCAATATCGGCCGCCACGTCGGCGCCGATCCGGAGCAGGCGTTACGCGGAACGAATACGAAATTTAGACAGCGTTTCAAATATATAGAGAAGAATCTTCAAGCGTCCGGAGAAACGCTCGAAGGTGCGTCGCTGGAGCGGATGGAGGAGCTCTGGCAGGCGGCGAAGGGCAAATGAACCCCGTTTCTACTCCGTCCACGCCGCAGAGCGCACGAAATCGATGAACGCCCTCAGAGGAGCCGGCACGAGTCGGCGGCCGGAATAATAGAGGAACGGTCCGGAGAACGGTTGCCACCAGGTTTCCAGCACCGGTTCGAGGTCTCCGCTGTCGAATAGCGGGCGTAGCCAGTCCTCGAAAAGGTGGATGACCCCCGCCCCCGCCACCGCTGCATCGACCGCGAGGTCAGTGCCGCCGCCGGCACGGACGATCAGGGGACCGGACGGCTCGATACGCACGACCTCGCCGTCCCGCTCGAACTCCCAGGGACTCGCCAGAGCGCCGCTGCAGAAGCGACCGAGCAAGCAGGCATGGCCGAGCAAGTCGCGCGGATGCTCCGGTCGGCCATGCCGATCGAGATACGCTTTGGACGCAGCCGTGGCAAACCGCTGCACCCGGGGTCCGATCGGCACGGCGATCATGTCCTGTTCCAGGCGGTCATCATAGCGGATCCCTGCATCACATCCGGCTTCGATCACGTCCACGAAACTCTCCTCGGTGATCACCTCGATCCTGATCTCCGGATAGGCGGCGAGAAAGGACGGGATGAGCCGCGGCAGAACGAGTCGTGCCGCGCTCACCGGTACGTTGAGCTTGAGCGATCCTGCCGGCCGGCTCCGAAAACCGTTGACCACGTCAAGCGCGGCCTCCACTTCGTCGAGGGCCGTTTCGAGGCGCGCGATCAGCCCCCGTCCCGCCTCGGTCGGCACAACGCTACGCGTCGTCCGATTGAACAGTCTGACGCCCAGACCCTCCTCGACGCGACGCACGGCATCGCTGAGGCCCGACGCGCTGACACCCATGACCCTCGCTCCCTCGCGGAAGCCGCCTGCCCTTGCGACGATCAAAATTGCGCGCAGATCATCCAGATCGACCTTCATTGTCCGCTCCTTCGTACAGCCCGTACGAACTTGGGGCCGTTATCACGATAATGAACGACGACTATCTTCCAGTCACCCATTGATCCGGAAAAGGAGGCAGTTCATGTCCATTATTGACAAGGCCGGCACGTTCAAACTCGGCGACCGCACGATCAACCGGCTCGGCTATGGAGCGATGCAACTGGCGGGACCTGGCGTCTTCGGCCCGCCCAAGGATCGCAAAGCCGCTCTCGACGTCCTTCGCGCGGCTGTTGCCGCGGGCGTCAATCACATCGACACCAGTGATTTCTACGGCCCTCACGTGACGAACGAAATCATTCGCGAGGCCCTGCATCCCTATCCGGACAGCCTCGCGATCGTGACCAAGGTCGGTGCGCGGCGGGGTGCGGACGGTTCCTGGCTGCCGGCGGCATCGCCCGAGGAACTGGTCCGGGCCGTTCACGACAATCTGCGCAACCTGCGTCTCGACGTGCTCGATGTCGTCAATTTTCGCGCCATGCTCGACCCCCACCATCCCGTCGACGGATCGCTGGAAGCGCAACTGACGACACTTGCGGATCTCCGCAGGCGAGGGCTCATCAAACATGTCGGACTGAGCAATGTCACGCTCGGCCAGGTCGAAGAGGGACGGAAGATCTGTGACATTGCCTGCATACAGAACCTCTACAATCTCGCCCATCGCGCCGACGACGCGATGATCGACGAACTTGCCGCCGACGGTATTGCCTATGTGCCCTTCTTCCCGCTTGGCGGATTCTCGCCGCTGCAGTCGGCTACCCTGTCGGGCGTTGCGGCCGAGCTTGGCGCCACGCCGATGCAGGTCGCCCTTGCCTGGCTGCTGCGACGCTCGCCCAACGTCCTGCTCATCCCTGGCACGTCTTCCGTGACCCATCTCAGGGAGAACATCGCGGCTGCGGAACTCGAACTGCCGTCCGCGGCGATTTCGGCGCTCGACACTATCGCCAAAACCTGAGGCAAGCAGGAGTACTCACAAGGACGTGGTGAAGCGGCATACTGCATGTGCCCGGCGGGTGTGGTTCATCAGCCTCCGCCCGTCGGCTCCACTTGCGATGGCACAGTAGATCCCGAGGATGCCAAGAAATACCCAAAAATGTTCAGATTTGATCTTTGCTCCGCGCAAAATCTTCACAGTTCGTAAACTGCACCAGGTGAAACTTAGCCCCATAGAAATCAACGGGAAGCCGGCGCACCCACCCTCGAAGTCAACCATTGGGCGCGCATTTCGGAGATGCAGATGCTGGGTTTTGGTAGTGGATCGGAAGCAAAAGCCGTTCTGGAGGCGATGAGCCGCTCCCAGGCGATCATCGAGTTCAAGCTGGATGGAACCATCATTACGGCCAACGAGAATTTCTGTAAGGCGCTCGGCTATGCACTCTCGGAGATCGCCGGGCAACACCACAGGATGTTCGTCGATCCGGCAGAGGCGAACAGCCCCGCCTACCGTGAATTCTGGGCGAGGCTCGGAGCCGGCGAGTTCGACCGGCGCCAGTACAAGCGCATCGGCAAGGGTGGCCGCGAGGTCTGGATCGAGGCCTCCTACAACCCAGTATTCCGCAACGGAAAACCCTATAAGGTCGTAAAGTTTGCGACCGACATTACCGGGCAGAAACTGAAGGCGGTGGAAGACGCCGGCAAGCTCGACGCGATCTCGCGAGCCCAGGCGATTATCGAATTCACGCCGAAGGGCGAAATCCTGTCCGCAGATGAAAACTTCCTGCGGACGCTCGGTTATACGATGGACGAGATCCGCGGCAAGCATCACGCGATGTTCTGCGACGGCGCCTATACCGCCAGCGAGGCCTACAGAACCTTCTGGAGCAAGCTCGCTTCCGGTGAACTCGTCGCGGATGAATTCCTGCGAGTCGGAAAGGGCGGCCGGAAGGTCTACATCCAGGCCTCCTATAATCCGATCTTCGATATGAACGGCAAGGTTTTCAAGATCGTCAAGTTCGCGACCGACGTCACCCGGCGGGTGGAAAACGTCGACCAACTCGCGCGCGCCCTGAACGCGCTCGCCGAGGGCGACCTCACCCAATCGATTACCGATCCTTTCCTTCCGACGCTCGAGAAGCTGCGCGTAGACTTCAACGGCGCCTCGACGAAGCTGCGCAGCAGCATGCACACGATCTCCGAGAATGCGGGAGCGATTGCCGCTGCTTCTCAGCAGATCCAGTCGGCCTCGAACGACCTTTCGAAGCGAACCGAACAGCAGGCCGCGTCGGTGGAGGAAACGGCTGCCGCGCTGGAACAGATCACCACGACCGTCGCCGATTCGAGCCGCAGGGCGCAGGAGGCCGGTGACCTCGTCCGCCGGACCAAGGACAATGCCGAACGCTCGGGCGGCGTCGTCAGCCAGGCCGTGGCGGCCATGGGCAAGATCGAGCAGTCCGCCGGCGAGATCGCCAGCATCATCGGCGTGATCGACGAGATCGCCTTCCAGACCAACCTCCTGGCGCTGAACGCCGGTGTCGAAGCCGCCCGCGCCGGCGAAGCGGGCAAAGGCTTTGCCGTCGTCGCCCAGGAGGTCAGAGAGCTCGCCCAGCGCTCGGCCAAGGCGGCAAAGGAGATCAAGGATCTGATCAGCACTTCCAGCGAACACGTGAAGAGCGGCGTCACGCTCGTCGGCGACACCGGCCACGCGCTGCAGGAGATCGTTGGACAGGTGCTCCGCGTGGACGACAATGTCGGTGCGATCGTCGAGGCATCCAAGGAGCAGGCGACCGGCCTCAAGGAGATCAACGCCGCCGTCAACACAATGGACCAGGGCACACAGCAGAACGCCGCCATGGTGGAAGAGACGACGGCTGCCGCCCACAGCCTCGCCCGCGAGGCCGAGCAACTCTTCCAGATGCTCTCGCAGTTCAACATCGGCGGGACAGCCAACGCCCGACGCCAGGCGCCGGTCGCCGCGACGGTCTCCGCCGCTACCACGTCGAAGCCTGTCCCCTCGCCAGCACGTCAGATGGCGGCGAAGGTCGCCGGTGCCTTCAACGGCAACGCGGCCCTCAGGGACGATAGCTGGGAGGAATTCTGAGCGGCGTGCCTGCTACCTGACACTTCGGCCTACAAGCTTGACATACAAGACCACCCGCCTGCCGCGGGTGGTCTTAGCGTTCGAGGAATGGTGCTTCGACAGGAGACCCGTGAGAGCCGATGTCGTCACCTCTCCTGCAGACCCTTGCCGGCCAGTATTCTGTCGCGGCTTTTTTCGATCCGTGATCGGCGGGTAGCGGATTGCTTCGGCTGGGCAAAATGCAGCGCATAGCCGCGCCTGCGGCCGGGTGTCAGTGCCTCGAAAGCCTCTTGCAGCTCCGGATCTTCCTCCAGAGCGGAGAGAAGCTCCTCGGGGTAGACGATGTCATCCTTCGGCAGGTCGACCTTCGCCCCCGCCTTCTCGAGTTCGATCGCCTCGCGGACATAGCTCCGGATGGTGGACTCGATCGCCTCGATCTGGTCGAGACCGGTGAACCTGAACATGCGCACGGAGCGGGAATTGTCGCCGGGCGCGACGAGCAGGCCTTCCGGATCCTTGAGCAGCACGCCCTTGAAGAAGCCGAGCGCGGCATTCTCCTTGAAGCCCCAGATGATGGCGAGGTTGCCGCCATCAAAGGTGTAGCAGGGCCCGCGCCACTTGAATTCTTCCGCGAGCCCACAGTCGAGCAGGATCGCCCTCAGCGCCCGCAGTTCCTCCGGCCACACCTTGGCTTCGGAGAAGAAGGCCTCGATCTTCGCGGCATTGTCATGCATCTGCAACTCCTCTCGTCGTTACGGAAGCAAAATGCCCCTCACCGTTCCCAGTCTTCCTTGTCACGCTTGCGGTCGTTGCCGAGCCGCCGTTCGAGCTCGATCGCCTGGCGTTCGGTCAGCCGCAGGTCGAGGCTGACGGAGCCGTCCTCGCGGTCCTCACGGCCGTCGACTACGGCGTTCTCGTAGGCCCAGGAGATCAGCGCCTGCTTGTCGGCCGGGATGATCACCGTCGTTTCCGTGAGCACGCCCGAGAGCCGCTCGGAAATCTCCGCCATCAGCCGGTCCACGCCCTCGCCGCTGATTGCGGACACGGGAATGACGTTGGCGCGCGAGGCGGCCTTTTGCAGGATCGCGTCGTGGCTTTCCGGCTCCAGCCGGTCGATCTTGTTCCAGACCTCAATGATGCGCTCGGCCCCCTCCTTCTCGTCGATGCCGAGATCGGAAAGGATGCGCAGCACGTCCGACGCCTGCGCCCCGTTGTCCGGATCCGACATGTCGCGGACATGGAGAATGAGGTCGGCTTCCAGCACCTCTTCGAGCGTCGCGCGGAAGGCGGCGACGAGGTGGGTCGGCAGGTTCGAGATGAAGCCCACAGTGTCCGACAGGATCACCGTGCGGCCGTGCGGCAGCTTCATGCGCCGGAGCGTCGGATCGAGCGTCGCAAACAGCATGTCCTCGGCGAGCACGCCGGCGCCGGTGATGCGGTTGAAGAGTGTCGACTTGCCGGCATTGGTGTAGCCGACGAGCGCGACGATCGGATGCGGCACCTTGCGACGCTTGGCGCGGTGGAGCTGGCGGGTACGGACCACCTGCTCCAGCTCCCGTTCGAGCCTGACGATCCGCTCCTGCAAGAGACGCCGGTCGGCCTCGATCTGCGTTTCACCCGGGCCGCCCATGAAGCCCGCACCGCCGCGCTGGCGCTCGAGGTGGGTCCAGCTGCGAACCAGCCGGCCCTTCTGGTAGTTGAGATGAGCAAGTTCGACCTGCAGGGAGCCTTCCTTGGTGGAGGCGCGCCTACCGAAGATTTCCAGGATGAGGCCCGTCCGGTCGATGACCTTGGCGTTCCATTCCTTTTCGAGATTGCGCTGCTGCACCGGGGTCAGCGGATGGTCGACGATGACGAGCCCGGCATTGTGCGCGTCGAGCAGCGCTCCGATCTCGGCGATCTTGCCGGTGCCGAGCAGCGTCGCCGGACGCGGCTGGTTGACCGGAACGAGCAGACCCTCCGCGATCGTCAGGTCGATGGCGCGCGCAAGGCCGATCGCCTCTTCGAGGCGGGCTTCGTTGGATCGGGTCGGAGCGAGCGGCTGCGCCCCCGCACCGTCGGCCTGCCCCGCCGCAGCGCGCGAGGGTTTGACCAGCGGCACGACGACGACGGCGCACATGTCGTCCCGGTGCTTTTCATCCTCCGGGACTATGGAATCGCTCTTGGTATCGCGCGTGTTGATTGCTTTTGACCCTATGAAGCGGCGTTTTCTTCGCTCTCGAACATCTGCATCGGCTGTCCGGGCATGATGGTCGAAATCGCGTGTTTGTAAACGAGCTGCGAATGCCCGTCACGGCGCAGAAGGACGCAAAAATTGTCGAAGGACGTGACGACGCCGGTCAGCTTGACGCCGTTGATCAGGAAAATCGTCAACGAAATTTTCTGCTTGCGAACAGTGTTGAGGAAAAGATCCTGTAAATTCTGAGAACGTTCCGCCATGGCGCCGCTTCTTTCTTTTTTGCCGGTGCTTTGACCGGTGAATTATTGTTTGCGCGTGTCAGCCGACCAGGAAGCGCCCTTACGACCCCTTCGCGGTGAAGTTGGTATCAAATCGCAGTCTTTTCCGCAATGTCGAAAAAAGCCTGACGAATGCTTCGGGATACTTCGCCGGGATGGCCGTTGGCGACGGTGTGTCCGTCAATCTCGACCACAGGAAAGCAGATGCTGGTCGCTGCCGTCACAAAGACTTCACGCGCGTCCAGCATTTCCTCGCGGGAGAATCGGCGCTCGACGATCGGCACGCCGATCTTGTCGGCGACATCCATCAGCGTCGTGCGCGTGATTCCCCTGAGGATGCCGGGGTCCGCGGGGCGCGTGACGAGGAGGCCTTCCTTGTCGACGATCCACACATTGGTCGCCGCCCCTTCTGTCACCATGCCGTCGCGGTCGATGTAGATCGCCTCCTGTGCGCCGGCCTCCTTCGCCTGCTGGCGGGCGAGGACGTTCGGCAGAAGCCCGACCGTCTTGACGTCGACGCGCTCCCAGCGATTGTCGGGGAGCGTGATCGCCTTGATGCCGTTGGTATTCTTGGCGACGATGATCTCCGGATTGGTGCTCTTGGCCGTGACCACCAGGGTCGCGGGCGTATCCGCAGCGGGAAAGACATGGTCGCGCCGGGCCGCGCCGCGGGTGACCTGCAGATAAAAGAGGCCGTTGCGCACGCGGTTGCGTCGCAGCACTTCGCGGATGACTTGGACGAGCGCCGCCCGCGCCATCGGCGGCTTGATCCGGATCTCCGAGAGCGAGCGGTCGAGACGGTCGAGGTGGCGGGTGAGATCGACGATCACGCCGTGACGCACCTCGCAGACCTCGTAGACACCGTCGGCGAACTGGTAGCCGCGGTCCTCGATATGGACGCCCGCCTCGCCGTGGTTGACGTAGCGGCCGTTGACATAGGCAATTCTCGGCATGAGCGGCGGAACCCCGGGCGATCAAAAATACTGGATGGAGACACGGAACATCTGCTCGACGTCGCGGATTGCGGCGGCCGTGACGAAGAGCACCACGCGGTCCTTGGTCTTGATCCTCGTGCTGCCGTCCGGCCGCAGAACCACGCCGTCGCGATAGATCGCGCCTATGCGCATGCCTTCGGGCAGGTCGAGATCGCGGAACGGCCGTCCGACGAGCGGCGAGGTCTCGAGCGCCTCGGCCTCGATCACTTCCGCCGCGCCCTTCTGCACGGCGTAGACCGAGCGGATGCGACCCTTGCGGACGTGCTGGAGCACGCGTGAAATGGTGACGGCGCGCGGATTGATATAGGCGTCGATGCCGATCGAGGTGGTCAGGTCCTGATAGGACGGATCGTTGACCAGGATCATCCCGGACTTGCAGCCGAGGCGCTTTGCCATCGCAGCACTCAGCACGTTGGTCTGGTCGCTGTTGGTCAGCGCCACCATGAGGTCGGCATCCTGAATGTCCGCCTGCATGAGGATGTTCTGGTCGAGCGCCGAACCCTGGAGCACGATCGCGTGCCGCAGCTGGTCGGACACCGAGATCGCACGCTCGCGGTCGCCCTCGATGATCTTGACCTTGATCTTCGGCTGCATCTCATCGATGGTCCGCGCGACGTAGTAGCCGATATTGCCGCCGCCGGCGATGACGATACGGCCGGCCTCCTGCTCCTCGTGGCCGAAGAGGCCGAGAGTGCGGCGGATGTGATCCCGCTGGCAGATGACATAGGCGAGATCGCCGACCAGGAGCTGGTCGGTCGAACGGACGACATGGAGCCTGCCGTTGCGATAGATCGCAGTGACGGTCGCCATCAGGTCCGGGAAGAGCTGGCTCAGCTGCTGCAGCGGCGTGTTGACGACCGGGCAGTCTTCCATGCACTCGATCGCCACCATCGCGATGTTGTCGTCGGCAAAACGCGCGACATCGTTCGCACCGGGGAAGGAGATGCGTCGCAGCACCATCTTGCCGACCTCGACCTCGGGCGAGATCGTGACGTCGATCGGCATGTTGTCGCGGCTGAACAGGTCGGAGTATTCCGGGCGGAGATAGCTCTGCGAACGGATGCGGGCGATCTTCGTCGGCACGTTGAAGAGCGAATGGGCCACCTGGCAGGCGACCATGTTGATCTCGTCGTAGAGGGTCACGGCAATGATCATGTCGGCCTGGTCGGCACCGGCCTTGGCGAGCACGTCCGGGTGGGCGCCGTGGCCCACATAGCCGCGCACGTCGAGTGTCTCGGTGATGTGACTGATCAGCGACGCCGACGTATCGATCACGGAAACATCATTGTCTTCCTGGGACAGACGTTCCGCGATCCCGTAGCCCACCTGCCCGGCGCCGCAAATGATGACTTTCATGATGCCTCTTTCGACGGATGTGATGTCGGCGGCGCGAGCCGCCGGACTCGCTTATACGCCAAGAGACTTCAGTTTGCGATGGAGGGCGGAGCGCTCCATGCCGACGAATTCCGCGGTGCGCGATATGTTGCCGCCGAAGCGGTTGATCTGCGCGATCAGATAGTCGCGCTCGAACATCTCGCGCGCTTCGCGCAGCGGCAACGTCATGATGTGGGTGTCGTTGCGCGCCGAGACCTTCGGCAGCATGTCGGAGAGGTCCTGCGGCAGCATCTCGGCGGTGATCGGCGAATCGGGGCCGTCGCCATGGGCAAGAATCATCAGCCGCTCGATATTGTTGCGAAGCTGGCGGATGTTGCCCGGCCAGTCGTTCGCCTGCAGCACCGCCATCGCATCCTCGCCGATCCTGCGCGGACGGACGCCGGCCTGCTCGCAGATCTGGCGCATGTACATGTCGACCAGGAACGGGATGTCCTCCCGCCGTTCGGCAAGTGCCGGCACCTTGATCGGCACCACCGCCAGGCGATGGAAGAGATCCTCGCGGAAACGCCCCTCGGCAATCTGGTTTTCGAGGTTATAGGCCGTCGACGAGATGATGCGAACATCGACCTTCACGCGCTTCGAGCCGCCGATGCGCTCGAATTGCTGTTCGACCAGCACACGCAGGATCTTGTTCTGCGTCTCGCGCGGCATTTCGCCGATCTCGTCGAGGTAGAGGATGCCGCGATGGGCCTCCTCCAGGGCGCCGATGCGGCGCGGCTGGCCGGGCGAACCCTCGGTGCCGAAAAGGGCGATTTCCATCCGGTCCGGCGTGATCGCCGCCGCGCTCAGCGTGACGAAGGGACCGCCGGAGCGGGTCGAACGCTTGTGGATCATCCGCGCCACCAGTTCCTTGCCGGAACCGGAGGGACCGAAGATCATGATGCGACTGTTCGTCGGAGCGACCTTGTCGATCGTCTGGCGCAGCTGCGAGACGGCAACCGACGTGCCGATCAGTTCCGCGGTGTCGCCGGCGCGCTTCTTCAGCTCGGAAACCTCGCGCTTCAGCTTGGAATTTTCGAGCGCCCGCTCGGCGATCAGGATCAGCCGGTCGGCCTTGAACGGCTTCTCGATGAAGTCGAAGGCGCCGCGCTTGATCGCCGAAACCGCCGTCTCGATGTTGCCGTGACCGGAAATCATCACAACCGGAAGGTCGGGATGGCGGGTCCTGATCTCGTCGAGCAGCGACAGACCGTCGAGCCGGCTGCCCTGCATCCAGATATCGAGGAAAACTAGCCGCGGCACGCGATCGGAAATCGCGGCAAGCGCGCTGTCGGCATCGTGGGCCGTGCGGGTTTCGTGGCCCTCGTCGCTCAGGATGCCCGAAACGATTTCGCGGATGTCTTCTTCGTCGTCGACTACAAGAATATCAGAGGCCATGGACTTTTTCCTTGTCACCCTCACCTGCGGCGGGAACGACTGCATCGAGGCGAGGCAGGACGATCCTGATCATGGCCCCTCGCCCGTGGTCGAACTCCGCCGGCGCGTCATGCAATTCGAGCTGACCGCCGTGTTCTTCGATAATCTTCTTCACGATGGCGAGCCCGAGCCCTGTGCCCTTCTCGCGCATTGTCATGTATGGCTCCAGGATGCGATGGCGGTTCTCGACCGGCAGACCGCGCCCGTTGTCGATGACGTCGACGACGAAACTGTCCTGGCCCTCGTCATAGGTCGAGCGCACCAGCACCTTGCCGCCCCGCCGTTCCTCGGCCGGCACGGCCTCGATGGCCTCCACCGCATTCTTGATGATATTGCCGACCGCCTGGCCCAGCATGCGCGCGTCGAAGCTGCCTTCGAGCGGCTTGTCACCGAACTCGCGCAAAAAGGTCACGTCATTATTACCCATCTCGCGCAGGAAGACGGCATCACGCAGAATATGCCTGAGATCGGATCGCTGCTTCGCCGGCTTAGGCATCCGCGCAAACGCCGAGAACTCGTCGACCATGCGGCCGATATCCTCCACCTGACGGACGATCGTATCCGTGCACTGGTCAAAAACCGCCCGGTCGTTCTCGTCGATCTGGCGGCCGTAGCGCCTTTTGATCCGCTCTGCGGACAGCTGGATCGGCGTCAGCGGGTTCTTGATCTCGTGGGCGATGCGGCGCGCAACGTCGGCCCAGGCTGTCGAACGCTGCGCGATGACGAGGTCCGTGATGTCGTCGAGGGTGATGACATAGGCGTCCGCGGCGCCGCGGGTCTCCTCGCGGGTCACCTGGACGCTCAGCGTCCGCTCCTTGCCGCCACGAATCAGATTGATCTGCTGGCGGTATTCTCCGCGATGGCGCACTGCAGCCTCCGCCATGACCCGGTCTATTTCGGGAGCGATCACCGAGAGCTTCTTGCCGACGATTTCGTCGGACGACTGGGCGAGGAAATACTCGGCCGACGGATTGACGATCGTGATGACGCCGTCATCTTCCACACCGATTACGGCCGCTGTGACGCCAGACAGCACCGCCTCGATGAAGCGGCGGCGGTCGTCGACTTCGTCCTTGGCCTCCAGGATCTCGTCGCGCTGGGTGCGGATCTGCGAGATCATCTTGTTGAAGGTGAGCGAAAGGCTGCCGACATCGCCATCGGCGGACCGGACGGGGACGACGACGTTGAAATTGCCGGAAGCGACGTTGTCGGCCGCACTGATCAGCAGACGGATCGGCCGGACGATGCGGTCAGCAATCGCGATCGCCGTCCAGATCGCCGCCAGCAGGACGATCAGCGCAAAGCCGAGATAGAGAACGGCGAATGCGATCTGCAGCGACGTTCGGCCGGCCTCCATCGCCTTGTACTCGGCGGTGTTGTCCTCCATCAGCCGCATGGCCGCCATTACCTTCGGGTCGACGGCGCGGATCGTGTAGAGGAAGGTGCCGGAGATGGAATCGAGCTTGATGATCGCGCCGACGAGATTGGTAACGCCCGGCGGGATCAGTGTCGGCTGGCCGGCCGCCGCGCTTTCGAGCGCGTCCTTCGGGATAGCCGGCAGGGGCTTGTCGGTCTTGATCTCCGCCTGGGTAATCGCCGAACCGTCCTGACGCACGAGGAACGCGCCCAGCATGCCGCGCCCCTTTGCCTGGCGGGTCATGAGCTGCACGAAACCGGTGCGGTCGAGGAAGAAGAGCGCGCGGTTGCGGTCGAGGTCGTTCGCCATCGAGATGGTCTGGCCCTGTAGGTAGCTCGCATTCTCGAGCATATAGGCCTGCGCGACATCCATCGACGAGCTGACGATGGATTGCGTCCGGATCGAGAACCACCGGTCCAGACCAACGTTCAGCGTGATGCTCGCAAAGATGGCCACAAGGATGGCGGGCGTGATCGCCACCACCGAGAAGAGCGCGACGATGCGGACATGCAGCCGGGCCGCCGCACGGCCGCGCGTGCGTGCTCTTACAAGGCGGCTGACCTCGCGCCCGATGAGGAACATCAGGCCGACGACGAAGAGCGAGTTCAGCACTGCCGACGCGATGAGGACATTGGACGTCGGCGCAATCGGCGTCAGCCCGAGCAGAACCGGAAGCGTGAAGACCGCGCAGGCGAGCGCGCCGCCGGCGAGGACGAGCCCGGGCAGTGCGAACGACGCGCGACGGTCGTTCGCCAGTGCGGCGTCACTCTCCGCCACGGGATCGATCCTTCGGCTGTCCATCTCAAATCACTTCCCGCCCGCCGGGGCCAATATCAGCGCTGTGCGCACCACATAGGAAACAGTCTCGTCCGAGCGGACGACGAAACGGTTCGAGTGGACTCGCGCCGTGTCGTGGCTTTTGAGCAACGTATTGTGGCGAAATTGCAACGGCAGTCGGCGGGTGTCAAGCCGACCGGGAGCTCCTGTAGACCGACACGCCGAGCTCGCGAATCTTCTTTCTCAGCGTATTACGGTTGAGGCCGAGCAGGTCCGCGGCCTTGATCTGGTTGCCGCGGGTCGCCGTCAGCGCCGCCAGGATGAGCGGATACTCCATCTCCGTCAGCACGCGATCATAGAGCCCGGACGGCGGCAAACCATCGCCAAAGCTGGCGAAATAGCTGCGCATGTTCTCTTCCACCGCCTGTGCGATGGTCATCGGTCCCGCGACAACGCTCGCCTTGGTAATCGGGCTGTCGGCGATGTCCGACCGCAGTTCGGATTCGATGATTTCCCGGGTGATGACATCCTGTGGATAAAGCGCCATCAGGCGGCGGACAAGGTTCTCCAGCTCGCGGACATTGCCGGGCCAGGCGTAGGATTTCATGACTTCGAACGCTTCATGGTCAAAGCGCTTCGAATCAAGTCCCTGCCGCTCGCCCTCCTGGATGAAGTGGCGGACGAGATCCGGAATGTCTTCGGCGCGATCCCGGAGCGGCGGCAGGCGCAGCGGCACGACGTTGAGGCGATAGTAGAGATCCTCGCGGAAGAGGCCCTGATTGATCGACTGCTTCAGATCCTTGTTGGTTGCCGCCACGATCCGGACGTCGGTCCGGATCGGCGTGCGGCCGCCGACCGTCGTGTATTCGCCCTGCTGCAGGACGCGAAGCAGACGCGTCTGTGCATCCATCGGCATGTCGCCAATCTCGTCGAGGAACAGCGTACCGCCCTCAGCCTGTTCGAAGCGGCCCGTCGAACGGGTCTGCGCGCCGGTGAAGGCACCCTTCTCGTGACCGAACAGTTCCGACTCGATGAGGTCGCGCGGGATCGCCGCCATGTTGATCGCGACGAAGGGACCGTTGCGGCGCTTGCCGTAATCGTGCAGCGCGCGGGCGACGAGTTCCTTGCCGGTACCGGACTCGCCGGTAATCATCAGCGTGAGGTCGGTTTGCATGAGCCTTGCGAGAACGCGGTAGATCTCCTGCATGGCGGCCGAACGCCCGACGAGCGGCATGCCGTCCTGCATGTCGTCGTCGACCCGGGTCGGCTTTTTCTTGGGCTCGGCGAGCGCGCGGCCGATGATAGCGATCAGTTCGGTCAGGTCGAACGGCTTTGGCAGGTAATCGTAGGCGCCGCGCTCGGACGCCTTGATCGCCGTCATGAAGGTGTTCTGCGCGCTCATCACCAGAACCGGCAGATCGGGCCTCGCCTTCTTGATCCGCGGCAACAGATCGAAGGCGTTCTCGTCCGGCATGACCACGTCCGTGACGACGAGATCGCCCTCGCCGGCTGAAACCCAGCGCCAGAGCGTCGCCGCATTGGAGGTGATCCGGACATCGTATCCCGCCCGCGTCAGTGCCTGATTGAGCACCGTGCGGATGGCGGCATCATCGTCAGCAACAAGGATGGTGGCAGTCATCAGAGGCTTCCTGTGGAGTTCGCCGGAGTTGCGTCTTCGAGTGCGACGCCCCGGGAGACGGGCATCAGCACGCGGAAAGTCGTGCGGTTGGACTGGCTGTCGCATTCGACGATGCCGCCGTGACCGCCGATGATCTTCGCGACCAGCGCGAGACCGAGCCCCGAACCGTTGGTCTTGGTGGTGATGAAGGGATCGAAAAGATGCGGCAACAGATCGGCGGGAACCCCCGGACCGTTGTCATGCACGCAGAATTCGAGCGGCAGTGAAATCTTCTCGCGCGAGCCGGCGACCGAGAGGCGGATGCCCGGGCGGTAGGCGGTCGTCAGCTGGATTTCTCCGTCGGCACGGTCACCGATCGCCTCGGCCGCGTTCTTGACGAGGTTGAGGAACACCTGCACCAGCTGATCCCGGTTCGCATAGACGGGCGGCAGCGACGGGTCGTAGTTCTCGGTGATTTTGATGTTGCGGGCAAAGCCCGCCTTGGCGATCGCCTTCACGTGGTCGAGCACCGAGTGGATGTTGATCGGCTGCCGGTCCACCGGCCGCTCGTCGGAAAAGACCTCCATGCGGTCGACCAACGAGACGATGCGGTCAGTCTCGTCGCAGATGAGGCGCGTCAGCGCCCGGTCCTCGTCGGTCACCGAACTTTCCAGAAGCTGTGCCGCGCCGCGGATGCCAGAAAGCGGGTTCTTGATCTCATGCGCCAGCATGGAGGCGAGCCCCGTCACCGAGCGGGCGGCGGCACGGTGGGTCAGCTGGCGATCGATCTTGTCGGCCATCGAGCGTTCCTGGAACACCACGACCACGGAGCCCGGATCGCTCACCACCGGGGCGACGTAGAGGTCGACCAGCTTGTCCTCGCCGAGGCGCGGTGAGCTCAGGTCGACGCGGTATTCGTTGACCGGCGCCCGCCGCTCCCGCACCTGGTCGATCAGGGCGAGCAACGGACTGCCGAAGGGGATCAGGCTCGCCACCTGGTGGCGGGCGAGATGGCTCGCGCTCGCGCCGAAGAAGGACTCCGCCTCCCAGTTGGCGAAGGTGACGAAACCTTCAGCGTCAACGAGGATCACCGGGTTCTGGATGGCGTTGAGGACGGTCAGGGCCAGACCGTTGTCCTGTGTTTCCTGCGGTTGCGACATCAGGCGGCCTCCTGCCGGTCGTTTCTCTCGCTCGCCGCCTCTTCGAGTGCGCAAGACAGGGCCGCGATGACGAAACGGGGATCGCGGGCCGTCATGATCTCCGCCTTGCGGGCGGGCGCAAGCCCCGACGCGAAGCGTTCGAGATACCAGCCCAGATGCTTGCGGGAATGGCGCAGGCCGACATCGGTCCCGTAATGCACCAACATCATCTCGTAGTGCTCCACGGCAATCGCCGCTATCTCGGCCGATTCAGGTGCGCGAGCGCCGGCGAGAACGCCGGCGAGCCACGGCCGCCCCTGACAGGCACGCCCGACCATGACCGCATCGGCACCGGAACGCTTCAGGATTTCCTCGGCGTCCTTGCGGCTCGAAACATCGCCGTTGGCGATCAGCGGGATCTTGACCGCGTCGCGCACCGCGGCGATCGCATCCCAGTCTGCGCGGCCCTCGTAGAACTGCATACGGGTGCGGCCGTGGATAGTGACGAGCTGGATGCCTGCTCGTTCTGCGCGTGCGGCGATCTCCGGCGCGTTCATCGAGTTCTCGTCCCAGCCGAGCCGCATCTTCAGCGTCACCGGGATACTCACCGCCTTGACCGTCGCCTCGATCAAGGAGAGCGCATGGTCGGGATCACGCATCAGCGCCGACCCGGCATAGCCGCCGATCACCTTCTTGGCCGGGCAACCCATGTTGATGTCGATCACGTCGGCGCCGTTGGCCTCGGCGATCCGCGCGGCTTCGGCCATCCAGTGAGCCTCACGCCCGGCAAGCTGGACGACATGCGGGCGCGCATCGCCGTCCCGCAGCCGCATCCAGGATTCGGCCGCATTCAGCACCAGTTCCCGGCTCGCAACCATCTCCGTGACGACCAACCCCGCTCCGAAGCGCCAGGCCAGCTGGCGGAACGGCAGATCGCTCACCCCGGACATCGGTGCCAGCGCGACGCGATTGCGGACGGTCACCGGCCCGATCTGAAACGGCATGTGAAGCGCTCTGGACTGCAAATGATTATCTTTCGGGCACGGAAAGTATTTGCACTATTTTTAGCCAGCCTTGATCGGCTTGCCAAGCGAAAACCGCCGGACGGAACAAAAATTCGGCGCGCTCTGGAAATATTCGCCCCGAACCTCTAGTGCTCCCTTACGTGTTAATTGTGTCAGGAACAATCTCCGCGAATGGCAAACCTCGGGGCCTCTTCAATCGCTGTCATCGTGGTCGCCGCCGGGCGGGGCGAACGGGCCGGCGCTTCCGCGGAAGGGCCGAAGCAGTATCGCCGCATTGGCGGAAAGCCGGTCATCGCCCATACACTTCAGCGCTTTGCCGACTGGCCGGCAACGGGTCCGATCGTCGCGGTCATCCACCCCGACGACGAGACACTGTTTCAGGAGGCGTGCCGGCATCTCTACGGCGGGCGGGACATCATCGTCACCTTTGGCGGGCGCACGCGCCAGCAATCGGTCGCGGCCGGACTGAAGGCGCTTGCCGATCGCCACGTCACCCATGTGATGATCCAGGATGCCGTGAGACCCTTCCTCCAAACGGCGATGCTGGAGCGCATTCGCGCCGCCTTCGAAGACGGCGCCGAGGCAGTTCTGCCGGCTATTCCGGTCACCGACACGCTGAAACGCGGCTCGGCCGAAGGGCTCGTGATCGAAACTGTTCCGCGCGCCGGGCTCTACGCCGCGCAGACGCCGCAGAGCTTCAGCTATCCGGCGATCATGGCCGCACACGCGCGCGCCGCCTCCGAGGGCCGCGACGATTTCACCGACGACGCCGCCATCGCCGAATGGGCCGGCATCCCCGTCCGTCTGGTCGAAGGCTCGCCGGACAACGTCAAACTCACCGTCCAGCGGGATATCGCCATGGCCGACGCAAGGCTCTCCTCCTCCGCCCTTCCCGATGTGCGCACCGGCAACGGTTACGACGTGCACCAGCTCGAAGCCGGCGACGGCGTCACGCTCTGCGGTGTCTTCATTCCGCACGACCAGCGGCTCAAGGGACACTCCGACGCGGACGTCGCGCTGCACGCGCTGACCGACGCGCTGCTCGCCACCTGCGGCGCCGGCGACATCGGCGACCATTTTCCGCCCTCCGACCCGCAATGGAAGGGCGCGCCGTCCCGCATCTTCCTCGAGCACGCGGCGAAGATCGTCCGCGACAATGGCGGCACGATCATGAATGCCGATATCTCCCTGATCGCCGAGGCCCCGAAGGTCGGGCCGCACCGCCAGGCGATGCGGGAGAAGCTCTCGGAAATTCTCGGCATTTCGCTCGACCGCTGTTCGGTCAAGGCGACCACCAACGAGAAGATCGGCTTCGTCGGGCGGCGCGAAGGGATCGCCGCGATCGCCACCGCGACCGTCGTCTACGGGGGAGTGAAGGCATGAGCCTCTTTCCGCCGGAGATCGAAGCGCTGGCATCACGTATCGTAAGCGAATTTACGCAACGTAATTTGACGGTCGCCACCGCCGAATCCTGCACCGGAGGGCTGATCGCGGGAGCGCTCACCGAGATTTCCGGCTCGTCGGTGGTCGTCGACCGCGGCTTCGTCACCTATTCGAACCGGGCGAAGGTGGAGATGCTCGGCGTCGATGAGAAGGTGCTCGGCTCCTTCGGCGCCGTCTCCCGCGAGACGGCGTTGCAGATGGCGGCCGGCGCTCTCCGCCGCTCGGGTGCGAATATGGCGGTCGCGGTGACCGGCGTCGCCGGCCCGACCGGCGGTACGGCGGAAAAGCCGGTCGGCCTCGTCCATATCGCCGCCAAACGCCGCGACGGTCGGCTCATCCACCGTGAAATGCGGTACGGCGACCTCGGCCGCGGCGGCATTCGCATGGCAACGGTGACGAGCGCTCTCGAAATGCTCCTGGAGCTGGCTGCCAAAGACTAAGTGTGCGATTCCCGCGGTCAGGCCGTGTAGATCTCGTCAGCACGCTTTTCGAAGGCCTCGGAAAACATCCGGAAGGCGCGGTCGAACATCGAACCCATGACTGCACCGAGGATGCGGCTCTTGAACTCGTAGTCGATGAAGAAATGCACCGAGCAACCGCCCTCGCCCGCCGGCTCGAAACGCCAGCGGTTGTCCAGATACCTGAACGGTCCCTCGATATACTTCACGTCGATGACTCGCTCAGCCGGCACGAGAAGCACCTGGGTCGTGAACGTCTCGCGGATCGCCTTGTAGCCGACCGTCATGTCTGCAACGAGCAGCGTCTTGTCGTCCCGCTCCCGCCGCGAACGGATGGTCAGCGCCTCGCATAGGGGTAGAAATTCCGGATAGCGCTCCACATCGGCGACGAGAGCGTACATCCGTTCGGGAGAATGCTTGACGGGGCGGCAGGTTTCGAACTGTGGCATGACCGAGAGCTATTCGGCTTTCTCCGGATTGGCAAGAAGGAGCGTTCCCGAGCGCCGCCGTTTCCTAACGCGAGCCCAACATCCGGCTCGCTGCATCGTGCCAACCGGCTTGCGAAGGTGACCGCTCAGCGCGCGGCCTGAAGCTTCTCCCGGGCCGCCCGCAGCCGCGCGAAGTCGTCGCCGGCATGGTGCGACGAGCGCGTCAGCGGGCTTGCCGATACCATCAGGAAGCCCTTGGAATAGGCGACCGTCTCGTAGGACTTGAATTCGTCGGGCGTGACGAAGCTCATAACCTGATGGTGCTTGCGGGTCGGCTGCAGGTACTGGCCGATCGTCAGGAAGTCGACGTCGGCGGTTCTGAGGTCGTCCATGAGCTGGAGGACTTCGTTGCGCTCTTCACCGAGGCCGACCATGATGCCGGACTTGGTGAACATGGTCGGGTCGAGTTCCTTGACCCGCTGCAGCAGCCGAACCGAATGGAAATAGCGCGCGCCGGGACGGACAGTCAGGTAGTTGCCGGGCACCGTTTCCAGGTTGTGGTTGAAGACGTCCGGCTTGGCGGCGACGACACGCTCCAGAGCGCCCGGCTTCTTCAGGAAGTCCGGTGTGAGGATTTCGATCGTCGTTTCCGGCGAAGCGGCGCGGATCGCCCAGATCACCTTTTCGAAATGCTCGGCGCCACCGTCCTCCAGGTCGTCACGGTCGACGGAGGTGATCACGACATGGGTGAGGCCCATCTGCTTCACCGCCTTGGCGACGTTTTCGGGCTCGTCCGGATCGAGCGCGTTCGGCTTGCCGGTCGCGACGTTGCAGAATGCACAGGCGCGGGTGCAGATCTCGCCCATGATCATGAACGTGGCGTGCTTCTTGTCCCAGCATTCGCCGATATTGGGGCAGCCTGCCTCCTCGCACACCGTGACGAGCTTGTTGTCCTTCACGATCGAGCGGGTCTCGGCATAGCCCTTCGAGGTCGGCGCCTTGACGCGGATCCATTCGGGTTTGCGCAGCACTTCCGTGTCCGGCCTGTGGGCCTTCTCCGGATGCCGGACGCGCTTTTCCTCAGGGGTCATCCGGTCGAGGATCGTAACCATGTCTACCTGCCTTTTGCCGCTCCGAGCGGCTCCGAAACCCTTACTGCAACCCGGCACGCCACCATGATGGAGGCAGTGCCGGCGTCACCGTGTCAGCGCCTGACGAGCTTGACGACGAACAAGAGGAGACTTGCGCCGAGAAAGCCGGTGATCAGGTAGCCGAGCGCACCGCCGGCCACCGAGATGTGGAACTGCGCGAGCACCGCATTGGCGACCACCGAGCCGACGATGCCGAGCACGATGTTCATCAGGATGCCGAAGCGCACATCCATGAGCTTGCCGGCGAGCCAGCCGGCGAGACCGCCGATCACGATCGTCAAAATCCAACCCAAACCCTGCATTGCCCCAATTCCTTTGTCGGTCAATACCGACTTTCATATACGATGCCGTTGCCGGCATCACAACACTCAGGCGTTTAGCGCCCGACCATAGGCATCGAGTACGCTCTCCTTCAGCGTTTCCGAAATCGTCGGATGCGGGAAGATCGTGTGCATCAGCTCTTCTTCGGTCGTCTCGAGGTTCATCGCCACGACGAAACCCTGGATCAGCTCGGTCACTTCGGCCCCGACCAGGTGCGCACCCAGCAGCTCGCCGGTCTTCTTGTCGAAGATAGTCTTGACGAGACCCTGATCCTCGCCGAGCGCGATCGCCTTGCCGTTGGCGACGAAGGGGAAGCGGCCGACGCGGATGTCGCGGCCCTCGGCCTTCGCCTTCGCCTCAGTCAGCCCGACGGAGGCGACCTGCGGATGGCAATAGGTGCAGCCGGGGATCTTGCCCTTGTCCATCGGGTGGACGTTCGGCAGTCCGGCGATCTTCTCGATGCAGATCACCGCCTCGTGCTCGGCCTTGTGAGCGAGCATCGGCGGACCTGCGACGTCGCCGATCGCGTAGATGCCCGGCACGTTGGTGCGGCCATAGCCGTCGATCTGGATGAAGCCGCGCTCGGTCTTCACGCCGAGCGCCTCGAGGCCGATGTTCTCGATATTGGCCTGCACGCCGACGGCCGAAATCATCCGGTCGGCGGTGATCTTCTCGATCGAGCCGTCCTTTTTCTCGACATGGGCGGTCACGGAATTCGCACCCTTCTCGACCTTGGCGACCTTGGCTTCCAGCAGGATCTTCATGCCCTGCTTCTCGAACTGCTTCTTGGCGAGCGCGGAAATTTCCGCATCCTCGACCGGCATGACCTGGCTCATCACCTCGACGACGGTGACGTCAACGCCGAGCGTGCGGTAGAAGGAGGCGAATTCAATACCGATCGCACCGGAGCCCATGACGAGCAGCGACTTCGGCATTTCTTCCGGCTTCATCGCCTCGAAATAGGTCCAGATCAACTTGCCGTCCGGCTCGATGCCGGGAAGCGCACGCGGACGGGCGCCGGTCGCGACGATGATGTGCTTCGCCGTATAGGTGCCTTCGCCGAGGGTGTTCTTCGGTAGCGGTGCCTGCGGCTGCTGGATCGCCTTTGTCGTCTTGGAGACGACGATCTCGCCGGGCTTCGAAAGCTTCGCTTCACCCCAGATCACGTCGACCTTGTTCTTCTTCATCAGGAACCCGACGCCGCCGTTCATGCGGGCGGCAATGCCGCGCGAGCGGGCGACGATCGCCTTCAGGTCGGGCGTGACGGTCCCTTCGATCTTCACGCCGTAGTCACCGGGGTGCTTGGCATAGTGGTAGATTTCGGCGGAGCGGAGCAGCGCCTTGGTCGGAATGCAGCCCCAGTTGGAGCAGATGCCGGCGAGGTGCTCGCGTTCAACGATGGCCGTCTTCAGCCCGAGCTGGGCCGCGCGGATTGCCGCAATGTAGCCGCCGGGGCCGGAACCGATAATGATGACGTCATAAGCGTTGGACACGGGCCTTCATCTCCTCTTTGTCGGGAACGGGCTCCCCGGTCGCGGGAAGCCCTTCCAAGGGACGAAGCGTCCGGCGGTCACGCCTTCGTCAGCATCCCGTAAATCTCATCCTTCAGAACCATCCGCTGTTTGCGCATCGTTTCCATCTGCGCATCGCCGACCGGCTCCACTTCCGTCTCTGCCCGGTGGATGGCGCGATTGATCTCGCGATAGTCCTCGAGCAGTTGGGCGAAATGCTCGTCGCTCACCTTGAGCTCGTGCATCTTCCCGGCAAGTTCCGGAAACTCGTCCTGGATTTCGTGCGGCGTATTCGACATTACTTCTTCTCCTCGTGAGGGGTTTACGAAGTGAGCCATATACGCTCGTCAGCCGTTCTCCTTGATCTTGGTCAAATTTCTCCGACGATGTTCACAGTCCGAGCATCATCCGCACGACGGGTTCGATCGCACGCCCGACGGCCCTGGTGTTCTCCGCGTCGAGATGGATGCCGTCGAGCGGCGTCGTCTTCGCCGCAGAGCCCGCGTCGAAGAAGCCGCAGCCGAGATCATCCGCCATGTCGCGATAAAGGCTCGCGAGCATCGCCGATTCCTCGATCGCGCCCTTGAACATCGCCGCGAACGGCGCGTTCGCCGTCTCGCAGATCGGCGGCGGCGAGACGACCAGGATCTCCGGGGCCTCGAAATCGAAGCCCCAGTCGTGGAGACGGATGAGCTTCACCAGCCGTTCCATGCCCTTGACCGCGGCGATCGCGGTGCCGGCCACGCCCCGCTTCATGTCGTTGGTGCCGAGCATGACGATGACGAGGTCGAGCGGCTTGTGGCTTTCGAGAACGCTCGGCAGCAGTTTCACGCCGTTGCGCTCCGCATCCGCCAGATGGTCGTCGTAGGCGGTCGTGCGCCCGTTCAGGCCTTCGGCGACGACCCGGACCCCGTGACCGAGCGCCTTCTGCAAGACGCTCGTCCAGCGGTCCTCATGAGCATGACGACCGAGGGCCACGGGATCATAGCCCCAGGTCAGACTGTCACCGTAGGCGAGAACCGATTTCATCGCGAACCTGCCTCCGCGTCAGACGAGCATGCCCATCGGGTTTTCGATGTAGCGCTTGAAGGCGCCGAGGAGTTCGGCCCCGAGTGCGCCGTCGACGCAGCGATGGTCGGTGGAAAGCGTGACCGTCATGACATTGGCGATCTTCATCTCGCCGTTCTTGACGACCACCCGCTCCTCTCCTGCGCCGACCGCGAGGATGGTCGCGTGCGGCGGGTTGACGACGGCTGCGAAGTGCTTGACGCCCATCATGCCCATGTTGGAGACCGCGGTCGTGCCGCCCTGGTATTCTTCGGGCTTCAGCTTGCGTTCCTTGGCGCGCTTGCCGAGGTCCTTCATCTCGTTGGATATGGCGGACAGCGACTTCAGCTCGGCACTGCGGATGATCGGCGTGATCAATCCGCCGGGAATCGCGACAGCGACACCGACATCGGCGTGCTTGTGCTTGACCATGTTGCTTTCCGTCCACGAGACGTTGGCATCCGGAACGTCGCGCAGCGAGAGCGCCAGGGCCTTGATGATCATGTCGTTGACCGACAGCTTGTAGGCCGGAGCGCCATCCTTGCGCGGCGCGGCGTCGTTGAGCTGAGCGCGCAGGGCCAGCAGGGCGCCGAGCTCGCAGTCGACCGTCACGTAGAAGTGCGGGATCGTCTGCTTGGATTCGACGAGACGCTTGGCGATCGTCTTGCGCATGCCGTCATGCGGCACGAGCTCGTAGGAACCCGGTTCGAAGAGCTTGAGCACGGCATCGTCCGACGGTGCCTTCGCAAGCGCCGGAGCAGGTGCGGCCTGCGCGGCAGCTGCGGGCGCCGGTTTGGCGACCCCACCGGCAACCGCCTTTTCGATGTCGCTCTTCACGACACGGCCATGCGGGCCGGTGCCGGAAACGGCCGAAAGGTCGATGCCCGCTTCCTTGGCGAGACGACGGGCAAGCGGCGAGGAGAAGACGCGGTCGCCGGTTGCTGTGACGGGAGCCGGCGTCGAGGCTGCCGGCGCCTTGTCGGTAACCGGAACGGCCGCCGGCGTCGCTGCCGGAGCAGCCTCGGCCTTCGGCGCAGGTGCCGCGGCAGCAACGCCTGCTGCAGCCGCGCTCACATCTTCGCCTTCGCCGGCCAGGATCGCGATCAGCGCGTTCACCTTGACGCCCTCGGTGCCGGCCGGGACGACGATCTTCGCCACGGTCCCTTCATCGACGGCTTCGACTTCCATCGTCGCCTTGTCGGTCTCGATCTCGGCGATCACGTCACCGGACTTGACCTTGTCGCCTTCCTTGACCAGCCATTTGGAAAGATTGCCCTCTTCCATCGTCGGGGAAAGGGCCGGCATGGTGATATTGATCGGCATTTCCAAGCCCTCCCGTTACTTGTAGCAGACGGTCTTGACCGCCTGGACGACCTCGCCGACGTTCGGAAGCGCGAGCTTCTCGAGGTTGGCGGCGTAGGGCATCGGCACGTCCTTGCCGGCGATGGTCAGGATCGGCGCGTCGAGATAGTCGAAGGCCTGCTGCATGACGCGCGTCGCGATCTCGGTGCCGACGGAGGACTGCGGATAGCCTTCCTCGACGGTGACCAGACGACCGGTCTTCTTCACCGACTCGACGACAGTCGGAATGTCCATCGGCCGGATGGTGCGCAGGTCGATGAGCTCGACGTCGATGCCTTCCTTCGCCAGATCCTCGGCGGCCTTGACCGCATAGGTCATGCCGATGCCGAAGGAGACGATGGTCGCATCCTTGCCGGTCTTGTGGACGCGCGCCTTGCCGATCGGCAGGACGAAATCATCGAGCTTCGGCACCTCGAACGAGTGGCCGTAGAGGATTTCGTTCTCAAGGAAGATCACCGGGTTCGGGTCGCGGATCGCGGCCTTGAGGAGGCCCTTCGCGTCGGCCGCCGAATAGGGCTGGATGACCTTGAGACCGGGGATGTGGCTGTACCAGGCGGCATAGTCCTGGCTGTGCTGGGCGGCGACGCGGGCGGCAGCGCCGTTCGGGCCGCGGAAGACGATCGGCGCACCCATCTGGCCGCCGGACATATAGAGCGTCTTGGCAGCCGAGTTGATGATCTGGTCGATCGCCTGCATGGCGAAGTTGAAGGTCATGAACTCGACGATCGGCCGCAGGCCCGCCATGGCGGCACCGACGCCGACGCCGGCAAAGCCGTGCTCGGTGATCGGCGTATCGACGACACGCTTCGGCCCGAATTCCTGCAACAGGCCTTGCGTGATCTTGTAGGCGCCCTGGTATTCGGCAACTTCTTCACCCATGACGAAGACGTCCGGATTGAGGCGCATTTCCTCGGCCATGGCCTCGCGCAACGCCTCACGCACGGTCATCGTGACCATTTCGGTGCCGGCTGGAATATCCGGATCGGCGGCGATGACGGGCTGTGCCGGAACGGGTGCAGACGCGGAACCGGTTTCGGTCGGCTTTTCAGCCTGCTCGACCTGCGGCGCGGCCGCTTGAGGTGCGGCCTCGGCCTTCGGAGCGGCGGCGAGATCGGCAGCGCTCTCGCCTTCCTGCAGGAGGATGGCGATCGGCGTGTTGACCTTGACGTTCTCGGTGCCGGCGGCGATCAGCAGCTTGCCGATCACGCCTTCGTCGACCGCTTCCACTTCCATCGTCGCCTTGTCGGTCTCGATTTCGGCGATCACGTCACCGGAGGTGACCTTGTCGCCCTCCTTCTTGAGCCATTTGGAAAGCGTGCCCTCTTCCATCGTCGGAGACAGGGCGGGCATGAGGATATTGACTGACATGGGCTAACCCTCCCCACTCACAACAGGATATCGGTGTAGAGCTCGGATACGTCCGGCTCCGGATCGGACTGGGCGAAATCGGCGCTGTCTGCGACGATGTCGCGGACGTCCTTGTCGATCGCCTTCAGCTCCTCCTCGCTCGCCCAACCCTTTTCCATGAGCCGGTTCTTCACCTGCTCGATCGGGTCGTGTTCGGAACGCATCTTCTGCACCTCGTCCTTCGAGCGGTACTTCGCCGGGTCGGACATGGAGTGACCGCGATAGCGGTAGGTCAGCATTTCAAGGATGACCGGCCCCTTGCCGGAGCGGGTATAAGCCGCAGCCTGCTCGGCCGCCGCCTTGACGGCACGGACATCCATGCCGTCGACCTGGATACCGGGGATACCGAAGGAGACGCCGCGCTGGGAGAAATCGGTCTGCGCGGAAGCGCGCGAAACCGCAGTGCCCATGGCGTAACGGTTGTTCTCGATCACATAGATCACCGGCAGCTTCCAGAGCTGCGCCATATTGAAGCTTTCGTAGACCTGGCCCTGGTTGGCAGCGCCGTCACCGAAATAGGCGACCGAGATATTGCCGTTCTCGCGGTACCTGTTGGCAAAGGCGAGACCGGTGCCGAGCGACACCTGCGCGCCGACGATGCCGTGACCGCCGTAGAAGTTCTTCTCCTTGGAGAACATGTGCATCGAGCCGCCCTTGCCCTTGGACAGCCCGCCGCGACGGCCGGTGAGTTCGGCCATGACGCCGCGTGCGCTCATGCCGCAAGCCAGCATGTGGCCATGGTCACGATAGCCTGTGATGACCTGGTCGCCATCCTTCAGCGCCATCTGGACGCCGACGACGACGGCCTCCTGGCCGATATAGAGGTGACAGAAGCCGCCGATGAAGCCCATGCCGTAGAGCTGGCCGGCCTTTTCCTCGAAGCGGCGGATGAGGAGCATTTCGCGGTAGGCGTCGAGCTCGCTCTGGCGGTCGAATTCCGCAACCAGCCCCTGAGTCAATTCTTTCTTTGCGGCAGACTTGGTCGTCGGCTTGCGACCGCTCGCAGTCGCAGGTTTTCGCGGCGCCATTCGTCCCTCCCTAGGTTTTGTCAAATTTAGATCGGCGCGAAGGATAGGCAAGAAAACGGGCGGCCGCAATGCCATAAATGCATAGCTCGCATTCACGATATGATATTGAATTATAATTACTATTGGCGATTAACCGAATTTCGGTTAATTCATTTGGTTGTTGAAAATCACAATTTCGTCGGGGCGCGACACGTTGAGCTGGTAGCGCGCCTTCTCATCGATCATGTCGCGCTCGAGCGAGCCGTCACTCAGGAATTCAACCTGCCGCTCCAGCGACTTGCGACGCGACACGAGCTCGGCCAGCTCGGCGCCGCGCTTAAATCTCAGCTTCTCGAATTCCTGCGCAGCGATCAGGCCGCGATCACCATGGATCGAATGATAACCGAAGTAGGAGAGGAATGCGACGGTCACGAGCGGAAGGACAAAACGTCCGAGTTTCCGGTTCTTGTGCTGCCTGGTCCACATCGAGCGACGCCCTGATACGCAAAACGATCTTGGATCAAACTAGCCGCGATTGCTTAATCGATCGTTGACCATAGCGGCTACGCGGAAAAAAGTTGGCCCGCGCCCCTTCCGGGACGCGGGCCGATCAGCGTCAGAAGGCTGGAACGTCAGCCGCGCAGGATCGACGAGCCGGCGTAACGGGCCTGCGGGCCCAGCATTTCCTCGATGCGGATCAGCTGGTTGTACTTGGCGAGCCGGTCGGAGCGAGCTAGCGAGCCGGTCTTGATCTGTCCGCAGTTGGTGGCAACCGCGAGGTCGGCGATCGTCGAGTCCTCGGTTTCGCCCGAACGGTGCGACATGACGGCCGTATAGCGGGCCTTGTGCGCAGTCTCGACAGCGTCGAGGGTCTCCGAGAGCGAGCCGATCTGGTTCACCTTCACGAGGATCGAGTTCGCGACGCCCATCCGGATGCCGTCGCGCAGACGCGAGGAATTGGTGACGAAGAGATCGTCGCCGACGAGCTGGCACTTCGAGCCGATCTTGTCGGTCAGAACCTTCCAGCCGTCCCAGTCGTCCTCGGCCATGCCGTCCTCGATCGAGATGATCGGGTATTTCGCGGCCAGCTCGGCGAGATATTCCGCCATGGCTTCCGGCTCAAGCGTGCGGCCCTCGCCTTCGAGCACATACTTGCCGTCCTTGAAGAACTCGGTCGAGGCGCAGTCGAGCGCCAGGTACATGTCCTCGCCGGGGCGGTAGCCTGCCTTCTCGATCGACTTCACGATGAAGTCGAGGGCGGCCGGTGCGCTTTCGAGACCCGGCGCGAAGCCGCCCTCGTCGCCGACGTTGGTGTTGTGCCCCTGGGCGGCCAGTTCCTTCTTGAGCGTATGGAAGACTTCCGAACCCATGCGCACGGCGTCGCGCATCGTTTCGGCGCCGACCGGCATGATCATGAATTCCTGGAAGTCGATCGGGTTGTCGGCATGGGCGCCGCCGTTGATGATGTTCATCATCGGGACCGGCAGTACATGGGCGTTCAGACCGCCGACATAGCGATAGAGCGGCAGGCCGGAAGCCTCGGCGGCGGCCTTGGCGACGGCGAGCGAGACGCCGAGGATGGCGTTTGCGCCGAGGCGCGACTTGTTCGGCGTGCCGTCGAGCTCGATCATCACCTTGTCGATCTGGATCTGGTTTTCCGCGTCCAGTCCGCCGACCGCGTCAAAGATCTCGGTGTTGACGGCCTCGACGGCGCGCTCGACGCCCTTGCCGAGGTAGCGGCTGCCGCCATCACGCAGTTCGACTGCCTCATGTGCGCCGGTCGAGGCGCCCGACGGAACGGCCGCGCGGCCCATGCTGCCGTCTTCGAGATAGACGTCGACCTCGACGGTCGGATTGCCGCGGCTGTCCAAAATTTCGCGGCCGATGATGTCGGTGATTGCAGTCATGAGCGCCTCCCTGGTACTGGGTGGGATTGAGGATGGCGCCTGTCTTAATCGAAGACGGGAAAAATACAATGCACGCAGTGTGACAGACGCCGAAAGGTGAAGATGAACGCAAAATGCCGGCCCATCGGGCCGGCGTTTCCAAAAGAAAAGGCCGTAATCGATACGGATCGCCTCAAGCGCCCTTGGCGACGGCGTCGAAGGCGAGCAGCTTTTCGAGAAGCCGCGGCATGTCTTTCAGCGGCACCATGTTCGGGCCGTCGGACGGGGCATTGTCCGGATCCTCATGGGTCTCGATGAAGAGACCGGCAACGCCGACGGCAACCGCGGCGCGCGCCAGCGTCTCCACGAATTCCCGCTGCCCGCCGGTCGAGCCGCCCTGCCCGCCGGGCTGCTGCACCGAGTGGGTGGCGTCGAACACCACGGGAGCGCCCATCGCCGCCATGATCGGCAGCGACCGGAAATCCGAGACCAGGGTGTTGTATCCGAAGGAAGCGCCACGCTCACACAGGAGCACGTTCGGATTGCCGCTTTCGGTGATCTTGGCGAGCACGTTCTTCATGTCCCAGGGGGCGAGGAACTGGCCCTTCTTGACGTTGATGACCCGACCGGTCTTGGCGGCAGCGACCAGAAGGTCGGTCTGGCGGCAAAGGAAGGCCGGGATCTGCAGCACGTCGACAACGGGGGCGACGGTCGCGCACTGCTCCTCGGTGTGGATGTCTGTCAGCACCGGAAAGCCGAATTCCTTCTTCAGATCGGCGAAGACTTCCATCGCCTTGTCGAGGCCGATGCCGCGCTTGCCGGAGAGCGACGTGCGGTTGGCCTTGTCGAAGGACGACTTGTAGACGAGCCCGATGCCGAGCTTGTCGCAGATTTCCTTTGTCGCGCCGGCCATCATGAAGGCGTGATCGCGGCTTTCCATCTGGCAGGGGCCGGCAATCAGCGAGAAGCGCCTGGAGTTGGAAAAGACGACCTTGGTGGCGCCTTCGCCGACGACGACTTCGGAATTGGTCGAAGTGCTCATTATTCCTCCTGGAAAACGAAATGCGCGCCCTGTCCCGCGTCACGCGGTACGATCAGGCGGCCATCTTTGCGTGCATGGCGAACGCCATTAGCAGCCAGCAAGCGTTCTGTCACGCCGAGATCCCCGGTCCGGAAGACGATCGCCGCACCGGCGAGGCCGCGTCCGGCATTTCGGGCGTCGAGCCCGAAATAGCCAGCAAGGCCGGCGGGCGTCAGCACCTCGATCTTCGCGTTCGCCGAAGGGACGACGATGCCGAAGGAATGCGCCTCGATCTCGCGCTGATGGAAGACGGTCTCCAGCATCTCCTGGAAGTCGGAGGGGTTTTCTTCGGTGAGCACAACGGCGGATATGCCCGTCACGCCGTTCTCGTGGCGTTCGAGCGCGGCACGATCCGCCGGCAGCGGATTGGCCCGCTCGCAGGAAAAGAGGAGAAAATCGGGCGCACGCAGGTCGGCGGCGAATGCAAGCCTGAACGAGGCTGTCGCCTCGGTGCCGTCCGGCAATCTGAGCGGCCGCGAGAAATGGAGGATTTCACCAGCCGACAGACCGTGCTCGAAATAGACCTCGTGGTCCGCCGTCGCACTTGTCGCGGCAACCGCTATTCCCGAAAGACCCTCGCCGTCCGGCGCGCGGAAACGGAAGGCGCGGTCGCGGGCGACGAAGACATTGCCTTTGCGCGCGGCTTCCTCGCAGGTTTCACGGCTCGCCACCGCAAGCGGCTCGAGGTAGGTCTTGTCGGCGAAGAAGACGCAGGCGTTCTCGGTGCCGAAGGGATGCAGCGCATCGGCGGCAACTGTGAAACCCAGCGCTCCGAGCCGCTCGCGTGCGGGCTTCAGCCCGTGCACCGGCAGAACGATGTGATCGACGCCGCGCGGCGTCTCCTTGGCAGTGGACATCCCGCACCCTCCTTGTCGACCGCGTCTGGTTTGCGCGATTTGCGGGCGCTTTGCAAGGCGGCTGCGGCCCCATCCCGTCGCTGTCCGCCGGACGCGAATGCACGCGAAATTCCCCCGAACGGCCAATTGCTTACCAATATTTAAGCACTTGCGGAACACATATGGAACAGATAGTGTATGTTCTGGATTTGTTTCACACGACGGGGCTCTGGACCATGCTGACGCGCAAGCAACAGGAACTGCTTCTCTTCATTCACGAGCGGATGAAGGAATCGGGCGTGCCGCCGTCTTTCGACGAGATGAAGGACGCGCTCGACCTCGCCTCGAAATCCGGTATCCACCGCCTCATCACGGCGCTCGAGGAGCGTGGCTTCATCCGCCGGCTGCCGAACCGGGCGCGAGCCCTGGAGGTCATCAAGCTGCCGGAGGCCTATTCCTCCAGCCTGCAGCCGCGGCGGGGTTTCTCGCCGAGCGTCATCGAGGGAAGCCTCGGCAAGGGACAGGCGGCGCCGGCCGCCAAACCGTCCACAGAGGAGCGATCGAATTCCGTTGCGGTTCCTGTCATGGGCCGCATCGCGGCCGGGGTACCGATCTCGGCGATCCAGCACAACACTCATGAAATCACGATCCCGGCCGAGATGCTCGGATCGGGCGAACACTATGCGCTCGAGGTCAAGGGTGATTCGATGATCGAGGCCGGTATTCTCGACGGCGATACGGTCATCATCCGCAATGCCAGCAACGCGACGCCCGGCGACATCGTGGTGGCACTCGTGGACGACGAGGAGGCAACGCTGAAACGCTTCCGCCGCCGGGGCGATTCGATCGCGCTCGAGGCTGCGAACCCGGCTTATGAGACGCGCATCTTCGGCCCTGATCGTGTGAAGATCCAGGGCAAGCTGGTCGGACTTATCCGCCGCTATCACTGACCTGTTCCGCGGGGGCGAACTCCGCGGGCTCTCGGTCGGCGAAGCTGTCGGTCCGCCAGTCGTAAAGGCGATGCCGCTGCCAGGGCCTGTCGAGGGTGGTGAATGCGGTCCGCCGGCGAATGTCCCGATCCTCATGATTTCCGAGATAGAATTCGGTCGCGCCCGTGCGCCGCAGCATTTCCGCATCGATCATCTTCGCTCCGGAGCGGCAGATGCCGAAAGGTGAACGGCGCGGCGTAATCACGAGATCGGCGACATCGCAGGCGACGCCGAGAAGTGCCGGGTCCTCGACGGTGGCGATCCGCCACCCGTCCGGCAGCCGGGCGATGCACCAGACTTTGCCCGTACAGAGAAATCGGCCGGGGGCCGCTGCGCCGAACTGCCGGCGCATCGTGTCGCGGACAGTCCTTATCTGCTCGGCCGACAGCCGGTCCGTTTCGTCCGCCCGGGTGCCGGCGACGGCGTCGTCCTCGCTGCGGAGCGGTCCGAGATGATCGGGGCGCGCAAGCGCGTGCTGCCATTGTGAGAAGAGGAAGTCCGACGGTTTGCTGCGGTTCGTCGCGATCGTCCTGCCGTCGGCGCCGGGCAGACCCGCCAGGCGTCCGTCCTCCGAGACGATGAGGTTGGCCGTCTCTTCCGGTGGCAGGAGGACCGCAAGGCCGATCGCGGCCGCAAGAACTGCCGCGCCGATCCAGCGCAGCTGCGTGTGCAGCAGAGTGAGCAACAGCAGTCCCGCGCTCGCCAGCGGCAGGAACCATGCCCCGAACCGGCCGAACGACGTCCCCTCGCTCCAGCTCGCCACCGTGGTTGCGATCACGATGACAATCTCGAGTCCCTCGCCCGCAAGAATGAGGAACGGAGCGTCGAGGCCGAATGGCATGAGCAGCATTGCCGCCAGCGCCGCCGGCATCACCACGACCGAAATGATCGGCATCGCCGCGAGGTTCGCGACGAGGCCGTAAGGTGCCATTCTATGGAAATGGGCGACCGCGAAGATTGCCGTCGCCAGTCCCCCGATCAGCGAGGTCACGAACGTGCCGGCGGCGAAGTTCCACAGGAACGAAAGGGCCTTGCGGCCCGGAAAGTCCGGCGCGTAGCGCGACGACCGCCCTGCACTCCGCCGCCAACCGTCGTAGCCGGCAATCAGCCCGGCGGTCGCAGCAAACGACATCTGAAAACTCGCGCCGAGCACCTGCGACGGGGAGATCGCAAGAATGACGATCGCCGCCAGTGCGAGGTTGCGCAGGCTGATCGCCGGACGGTCGAACAGGACGGCGACCAGCATGATCGCCGTCATCAGGAAGGCGCGGACGGCGGAGACCTGATAGCCGGAAATCATCAGGTAAAGGAAGGCAGCGACGAGTGCGGCAGCGGCAGCGATCTTCTTTACCGGCCGAGACTGGGCGATCGCCGGCGAGAGGCTAAGCAGCTTGCGAAGGCCGACAAAGAAAATGCCAGCGGCGAGCGCCATGTTGAGGCCGGAGATCGCGGTGATGTGCGCCAGCCCCGAAAGCCGCAGCGCCTCCGTCGTCGCCTCCGACATCGATCGCCGGTCGCCGGTGACGATGGAGGCGGCAAAACCGCCGGCATCGCCCGGAACCGTTCTCCTGATTCGCTGCGTGATGCCGTCACGGACAACAAGGAGCGTCTGTTCGGCGGCCTCCCACCATGCGCCGGTTCCGCTCTCCGGGAGGCTGTCAATGCGCACCGGAGCCGCGAGAAAGTAGCCGACGGCGCCGATCCCGCCGAAGTAGCCGGGGAACGAAAAGTCGTCGAGACCCGGCAAGGCCGGCCCGGAAGGAGGCGAGAGCCGTGCTTTCCCACGCAGCACCTCGCCGAGTGCGAAAGGCTCGTGTCGGGCGCGGGTCGTGAGCACGACCTCTTCCGGTGCGCGTCTGATCTGCGGTTCTGCCGTCGCCTCTACGCGGACGAGATAGCGCCACTCGCCGGCCGCCCCCGCTTCCCGCCGGAGCACCCTTCCCGTCACCTGCGTCGTGACGGGCGTGTCGAGAATGACCGTCTGCATTCTGCGAGTCTCAAATTCGGCGAGCAGCATCCCGGCGGCACAGAGCGCCAGCGCCGACCACGTCCGATACGCCACGGGTCTGCCGAAGCGCGAGAGCACCGCGAAGAGGGCGGAGACCAACAACAGGAGCGCCGGCGCTGAGATCGGCAGGGTCTGCGGCAGGGCAAACCAGATAGCGGCTCCTGCACCCAGCGCGACGGGCACGAAAAGGAAGACATGCCCGAACGCCGCCTCGCGGCCAATCGCCGCGTCTGCCGACCGCGCTACCATCGCGGTCAAACGGGAAACGCGCGAAACAAGGCTTTCCCGGCCCGTCGCCTCGCGGACGACGAGTGCTCCAGCCGGACGCGGCTCCGCGATAGCCATCGCGTCAAAGGGGATGGCAACGGCGAATGCCGGCCCTTCCCCTACCCCGGTCCTGGCGCGGTCTTCCGCGATCTCTCCCAAGACGACCCCAGCCCCGATCGGAGGACCGGACGCCGGCGCTACGGCATCCGCCTCACCGGCAGACTGTAGCAATCAGTGCGCGCGGAAGGAAGCCTGAAACACCTCATGATAGCGCCGAGATAAGCATCGGAAATAACGATATGTTGCTGGCATTTCGCGTCGCACAATTTGCCCTTTGGCTAGCTTGGCATTAACGTCGGGATCATATAGCTAACTCGGGACGCTCAACCTGCGACGCCTTCTTGAAGGCGCCGGACCGCCAATTTCGGAGGATTAGCATGACGGAAAAAAGCGCAGCACTGGCACTTGGCGACAAGAAGGTCGACCTTCCGGTGAAGGAAGGAACCATCGGGCCAAATGTCATCGACATCGGGGCCCTCTACAAGCATACCGGCTCCTTCACCTACGATCCGGGCTTCACCTCGACTGCGTCCTGCGAATCCAAGATCACCTATATCGATGGCGACGAGGGCGTATTGCTGCACCGCGGCTATCCGATCGAGCAACTCGCCGAGAAGGGCGACTTCCTGGAAGTCTGCTACCTGCTTCTCTACGGCGACCTGCCGACCGCCGCACAGAAGAAAGACTTCGACTACCGCGTCACGCACCACACCATGGTGCATGAACAGATGAGCAAGTTCTTCTCCGGCTATCGCCGCGACGCCCACCCGATGGCCGTCATGGTCGGCACTGTCGGCGCGCTGTCGGCCTTCTACCACGACTCGACGGACATCACCGATCCGCACCAGCGCATGGTCGCTTCGCTGCGCATGATCGCCAAGATGCCGACGATCGCCGCCATGGCCTACAAATACCATGTCGGGCAGCCCTTCGTTTACCCGAAGAACAATCTCGACTACGCAGCGAACTTCCTGCACATGTGCTTTGCCGTTCCTTGCGACGAGTACAAGGTCGACCCGGTGCTTGCCCGCGCCATGGACCGCATCTTCATCCTGCATGCCGATCACGAGCAGAACGCCTCGACGTCGACCGTTCGCCTCGCCGGCTCGTCGGGCGCCAACCCGTTCGCCTGCATCGCAGCCGGCATCGCCTGCCTCTGGGGTCCGGCCCACGGCGGCGCCAACGAAGCGGCGCTCAACATGCTGCAGGAAATCGGCTCTGTTGACCGCATTCCGGAATTCATCGCCCGCGCCAAGGACAAGAACGATCCGTTCCGTCTGATGGGCTTCGGTCATCGCGTCTACAAGAACTACGACCCGCGCGCGAAGATCATGCAGAAGACCATGTACGAGGTCCTCGAAGCGACCGGTCATGCCGACGATCCGCTGATGAAGGTGGCGCTCGAACTCGAGAAGATCGCCCTCAACGATCCCTACTTCATCGAGAAGAAGCTCTATCCGAACGTGGACTTCTACTCCGGCATCACGCTGCGTGCGCTCGGCTTCCCCACCACGATGTTCACCGTTCTCTTCGCGCTCGCCCGCACCGTCGGCTGGATCGCCCAGTGGAACGAGATGATCGAGGATCCGCAGCAGCGCATCGGCCGTCCGCGCCAGCTCTACACCGGCGCGCCGAAGCGCGACTACGTGCCCGTATCGCAACGCTGACAGCGCTCGCGCGGCAGAAAATCAGGGCTCGGCAGATGATGATCTGCCGGGCCTTTTCTCGTCACGTCGTCCGGCCGTCGTCGATACGGGTCCTCGCCTCCCGGCGGCGCAACAGCCATTTGTCGATTTCGCTGACCACGAGAACCGATGCGGCGGCGAGCAGCAGCAACAGCCACTGCTCCAGCGAAATCGGCGCGATTTGCAGGAGATCGTTCACCCCCGGCAGGTACATCGCGCCGATGTGCAGGGCCTGGGAGCCCAGGACTCCGAGCAGCAGGAACGGGTTCGAGACGTGCGACTGCTGGAAGACCGAGCGGCGCTCCGAGCGGCTGTTGATGCACTGGAAGTTTTCGAAGAGCACGAAAAGCAGCAGCAGCAGGTTGCTGGCGGCGAATTGCGACAGACCGGATGTCGTCGCCCAATAGAAGAAGGCAAAGCCGCCTCCGCCCATGGCCAGGGTGGCGAGGGCAATGCGCCGTAGCATCAGCCGGTCGAAGATCGGCTCCCCGGGACGGCGCACCGGCGAGCGCAATTCGTCGCCTTCCGCAGGTTCGGTCACGAGCGCCACGTCCTGCACGCCGTTGGTGACGAGATTGAGCCAGAGCAGTTGCACGGCCGTCATCGGCATCGGTGCGCCGAGCACCATCGCAAGCAGGAAGAGCAGGACCTCGGCGGCACCCGTCGAGATCTGCATGAAGATCACCTTGCGGATGTTGTTGTAGGCGACACGTCCCTCCCGTATCCCGGCGACGATCGAGGCAAAATTGTCGTCGGTCAGGATGATGTCGGCGCTCTCCTTCGCGACCTCGGTTCCGCCGTGACCCATTGCCACTCCTACGTGAGCGTGCCTGAGCGCCGGCGCATCGTTGACGCCATCGCCGGTCACGGCGACATAGTGGCCGTTGCGGGCGAGCGACCGGATGATCGCGAGCTTCTGGTCCGGCTTCACGCGCGCGAAGACGCGTCCGTGCCGAGTGATTTCGTCGAGCGCGTCCCCGCCGGCGGCGACGGCATCGGCGATCTGGTCGCCAGTCACCACGTCCGCCTCGTCAAACCGCATTCCTGCCTTGCGGGCGATCACGCTCGCCGTGGTCGGATCGTCGCCGGTCACGACGGCAACCCCGATGCCGGCCTGCCGGCAGGCGTCGAGCGCGGCCGGCACTTCCGGGCGGATCGGATCCTGCATCCCGACGAGGCCGAGAAAATTGAGATCGATCAGCAGATGTCCGCCGTAGTCGCCGTCTTCGGAACCGCCGATCTCGCCAGAGGCGAAGGCAAGTACCCTCAGGCCTTCACGCGCCATCTCCTCGATCTGGCCGCGCACGTGGGCGCGATCGATCGGAACGGCCCCCTCGGCCGTCTCCATCGTCTTGCACATCGAGAGCAACAGTTCCGGCGCGCCTTTGACGAAGGCGTGCATGCGGTCCTCGACCTGGTGGAAGGAGGCGGCGTATTTCTGCTCAGGCTCGTAAGGAATGCGCCGTTCGAGCGGAAATCTCTCGAGAAGGCTCGAACGGCTGATACCGGCCTTATGGGCTGCCGCCAGCAATGCCACGTCCACCGTATCGCCGACGGGGCGCCAGCTCTCGGCATCATCGACACTGATCTCTCCCTCGTTCGGCAAGCTCCCGACGCCGAGGAGCCGCCGCACCGCGGCACTCGGCCCATCCTTGCGGCCGTCATGGCTCTTGATGCCTCCCGACAGTGGATGCGGTCCGGCCTCCAGCATCCAGTGGCTGTCATCAGGCAGTCGAATGTCCGTCACCGTCAGCTCATTCAGGGTGAGCGTGCCGGTCTTGTCGGTCGCGATCATCGTGCACGAGCCGAGCGACTCCACCGCCGGAAGATTTCGGACGATGACATTGACACGAGCCATACGCCGCATGCCGATCGCGAGCGCGACCGATATGGCGATCGGCAGGGCCTCGGGGATGGCACTGACGGCGAGGCCGATCGACATGGTGAAGAGATCGCCGACCCGCATGGCGCGCCACCAGCCGACCGCGAAAAGGAAGAGGATTGCGACGCCGACGGCGACGGCAATACGGCGCGTAAATTCCTCCATGCGGATCATCAGTGGCGGCTTGGCCGTCGCGCGCTCGTGGATAGCGTCCGCGATCCTGCCGAGTTCGGTCCTGTTGCCCGTCGCCGTGGCCACGCCTTCGCCCCGACCGCGGGTGACGATCGTGCCGGCGAAGACGTGGTCACCCGCGGACTTGTAGATGGGACGCGATTCTCCGGTGTGGGTGGCCTCGTCGCATTGCAGATGCTCGGATGCGTCGAGCAGGATGTCGGCGGGAACACGCTGCCCGGATTCGAGCAATACGCGATCACCCGGCACCAGTCCGGTCGCGTCGATCACTTGGCGTGTACCGTCGCGGACGACCGTCGCTTGCGGCTCCTCCAGCGCACGCAGCGCGTTCGCCGATTGTCCGGCCGAGTACTCCTGCACTGCCCCGATGATGCCATTGATCACCAGCACGGCCGCGATGAACAGCGCGTCGGTGATCTCGCTGACGAAGGCGGAAACCACCGCGGCCGCCATCAGGATGTAAATCAACGGACTGAGGAACTGCATGAGCAGCACCTTGACGAAGGACGGCGGCTTGCCGATCGGCAGGACATTGGCGCCATGGACCTCAAGCGCTGCCGCAACTTCCTGGGAGGTCAGTCCTTCTCGACGGACGTTCGTCGGTATCTCTGCCTGGGCTGTCACTTAGAGCTTCCTCGTTCGACCGATCCGCGTCTGCACACCACTATAGGGAGAGCGGCGAGCGGCGAACATTGATATTTGTCATACGCAAATATCCGCGCGCAGCGATGTCGCGCGAAGACCCGCGACATAGCCCCCGCGCCGCGCGCCTCAGATTCGCGAGATCACGCCTTCATTTCCTTGCGGGTTTGATTTATGGAACGTCATCTGCTTCGCCGACTGGCGAGCAACAGAAATGAGGTTTGCGTCCCGATGCTCGTCGTCATGCGAAAGGCCGCCCACACTTGGGTGGCAAAATTCCTTCTTCTCATTCTTGCCGTCTCCTTCGGCATCTGGGGCGCGTCACGATCCTTGACGAGCGGTGTTTCCGAAACGGTCGTGGCCGTCGGCGACCAGAGCGTTTCGGTCAATGAATTCCGCCTTGCCTACCAGCGACAGCTCGCCGATCTCGGCCGCCGCTTCGGCACGCAGATTACCTCCGAACAGGCACGTGCGCTCGGCATCGAGAACCAGGTCTTCGCCCAGCTCGCCGCCGGCGCCGCACTCGACCAGCTTTCGGAGGAGATGAATCTCGGGCTCTCCGAAGACCGTCTCGCCAAACTGATCGCCGACGACCCGGCCTTCCATACCCCGTCGGGCCAGTTCGACCGTCAGCTCTTCACGTCGCGGCTACGCAATGCCGGCCTGCGCGAGGACGACTACATCAGCGAACGTTCGAAGGTCGCCGTCCGCAGTCAGATCGTCGAGGCGACGGCCGACGGATTCGAGCCGCCGAAGGTGCTCGTCGACGCGCTGAAGAGCTATCGTGACGAGAACCGCTCGTTCGACTATCTTCTGCTCACCAAGGCCAATATCGACCCGATCGCAGCACCGGACGACAAGACGCTCGGCGCCTGGTTCGAAACGGTCAAGAGCCGCTACCGCGCGCCCGAATACCGGAGCTTCTCCTACGTGAAGCTCGAGCCCTCCGACATAGCCGATCTGGCCTCCATCTCGGACGAGGCGATCAAGCAGGACTACGAGGCCCACAAGAAGAACTACGAAGTCCCCGGAACACGCACAGTCGAACAGCTGACCTTCGAGACTCGCGAGATGGCCGACGCGGCCCAGGCCGAACTCGTCTCCGGAACGCCGTTCGACCAGCTCGTCACCGACCAGGGCAAGACTGCGAGCGACGTCCTGCTCGGCGACTTCACGCGCGAGCAGATGCCCGACCAGACCCTTGCCGAAGCAGCCTTCGCCGTCACAAAGGAAGGCGGAACGACGCCCGTCGTCGAGGGAACCTTCGGACCCGTCATCCTGCGCGTCACCAACATCAAGGAAGGCCGCACGCGCACCCTGGACGAGGTGAAGGACGAAATCCGCAAGGCGCTTGCAGAGGCCGCCGCCCAGGAAGACATCATGACGATCCACGACCAGTTCGAGGATCTGCGCGCCTCCGGCTCGACGCTCGCCGAGGCCGCGACCCAGCTGAAGCTGAAACCGGTCAGCGTGAAGCCCGTGGACCGTCGCAGCCGCGACATGGCCGAAGGCGAAGTCACGCTTCCGTCGCGCGACGAACTGCTGGCCGAGGTCTTCAAGACCGACGTCGGTACGGAGGCCCTGCCGCTCAACATCGGCACTGACGGCTATCTCTGGTTCGAGGTGACCGAAGTCGTGCCCGAACGCGATCGCACGCTCGACGAGGTCCGCGAAAAAGCCGTCACCGACTGGACCGTCGAACAACAGAAGATCGCCCTCGGCGCCAAGGCGGAGAGCCTCAAGGGCCGCCTCGCAAAGGGCGAGACCCTTGCAACGCTCGGCAAGGAACTCGGCCTCGCCGTCGAATCCAAGACCGGCATTCGTCGCGCGACCGACGACCCGATCCTCGGCCGCGCGGCCGTTGCCGCCGCCTTCTCCGGTCCGAACGGCACAGTCGCGGCAGCACCCGGCGCCGACCCGGAAACACAGATCCTGCTCAAGGTTACGGCCGTCAGCGAACAGCCGACGACCAACATTCTCGGTGACGACGACGCCCAGGTTCTTGCGCTTGCCAAGGCCGCCGGCGACGATATCCTCGACCAGATGGTCAACCGGCTGCAGACCGAATACGGCGTGACCATCAATCGCACGCTCGCCGAGCAGGCGATGGTTCGCTAGGCCTTGGGGGAAAACGACAGCATGTCAGGACTGAAACCATTTATCGCCAAGGTCGCGACGCGCCAGGTGCTGAGCCGCGTCGAGGCGAGCGACGCCTTCGAAGTCATGATGTCCGGCGAGGCCAGCATGGCCCAGATCGGCGGCTTCCTGATGGCGCTGCGCGTGCGCGGCGAAACGGTTGACGAGATCGCCGGCGCCGTTTCGATCATGCGATCCAAGATGGTTCCGGTCGAGGCACCAGAGGACGCCATCGACATCGTCGGAACGGGCGGCGACGGCACCAATACCTATAACATTTCGACCCTCGCCTCTCTGATCGTCGCCGGCGCCGGTGTTCCGGTCGCCAAGCACGGCAACAGGGCGCTGAGCTCGAAATCGGGAACTGCCGACGCGCTCTCGCAGCTCGGCGTCAAACTCGACATCGATCCGGAAACCATCTCGCGCTGCATTCGCGAGGCGGGCATCGGCTTCATGTTCGCCCAGCTCCATCATCCCGCCATGCGCCATGTCGGCCCGGCGCGCGTCGAACTCGGCACCCGCACGATCTTCAACATCGTCGGCCCGCTTTCGAGCCCCGCCAGTGTCAAGCGGCAACTCTTCGGCGTCTATTCTCCTGAATGGCTCCTGCCCGGTGCCGAGGCACTCCGTGATCTCGGCCTGACGAGCGCCTGGGTCGTGCATGGAAGCGGCCTCGACGAGGTTACGACCACCGGCCCCACCATGGTCGCCGCACTGAAGGACGGCGAGATCACGACCTTCGAGCTGACGCCGGAGGATTTCGGCGTTCCGGTCGTTCCGCTGGAAGCGATCCGCGGCGGTGACGGCGTCGTCAACGCGGCCGCGCTGCGCGAGGTGCTTGCCGGCGCCAGGACCGCCTATCGGGACGTTGCGCTCTGCAACGCAGCCGCCTCGCTCGTCGTCGCCGGCAAGGCACAGAACGTCCGCGAGGGCATGGCGCTCGCCAGCCGGTCGCTGGACACGGGCGCAGCGGCCGCGGCGCTCGACAAATTGATCGAGGTTTCCAATTCCGTCGCACAGGGCTAAACTCGCGCCATGACCGATATCCTGAAGCGCATCGAGGTCTACAAGCGTGAGGAGATTGCCGCGGCGAAGGCTGCGGTTCCGCTCGCCGAGATCAAGGCGATCGCCGCCGACCGCGAGCCGCCGCGCGGCTTCTTTCGCGCACTCGCTGAAAAGCGGGCGTCCGGCCTCTTCGGGCTGATCGCCGAGATCAAGAAGGCAAGCCCCTCCAAGGGCCTGATTCGTGCCGATTTCGATCCTCCGGCACTCGCGTCCGCATACGAGGCCGGCGGAGCCGCCTGTCTCTCGGTGCTCACCGATACGCCGAGCTTCCAGGGCAGGCTCGAATTCCTCCAGGCTGCCCGTGACGCCTGCGCGCTGCCGGCGCTGCGCAAGGACTTCATGTTCGATGCCTATCAGGTGCACGAGGCCCGAGCCTGGGGCGCGGACTGCATTCTCCTCATCATGGCATCGCTCTCCGACGCCGATGCGGCCATGCTCGAGGCCGAGGCGATGGCGCTCGGCATGGACGTGCTCATCGAGGTCCATGACGAGGCGGAGCTCGAGCGAGCATTGGAGCTCACCTCGCCGATGATCGGCATCAACAATCGCAATCTGAGAACCTTCGAGGTCGACCTCGCCGTCAGCGAGCGCCTGGCGTCGATGGTGCCGGACGAGCGGCTGCTGGTCGGAGAGAGCGGCATCTTCACCCACGCGGACTGCCTGCGGCTGAAGAAGAGCGGCATCACCACCTTCCTGGTCGGAGAGAGCCTGATGCGCAAGGACGACGTCACCGCTGCGACGAAGGCGCTTCTCACCGGTGACGCCGGCGTCATGGCGGCGGAATGAGCGGCGGCCTCACCCACATCGCAGCCTCGGGCGAAGCCCACATGGTCGATGTGGGCGAGAAGGCCGAGACCGTCCGGATCGCCGTCGCCGAGGGCCGGATCCGGATGAAGCCGGAAACGCTCGCGCTGATTCGCGAAGGCAATGCCAAGAAGGGTGACGTGATCGGCGCCGCGCGCATTGCCGGCATCATGGCGGCGAAGCGGACATCCGATCTGATCCCGCTCTGTCATCCGCTGATGCTGTCCAAGGTCACCGTCGATATCGACGAGGAACCGGAACTGCCGGGCCTCAGGGTCACGGCGACCGTCAAGCTCACCGGGCAGACAGGTGTCGAGATGGAAGCGCTGACGGCAGTGTCGGTCACATGCCTCACGATCTACGACATGGCGAAGGCCGCCGACAAGGGCATGGAGATCGGCGGCATCCGGCTGATGGAAAAGACCGGCGGGAAATCCGGTCACTATCGCAATCCCGAGGCCCTGTAGATGGCCCTCCTTTCGGTCAGCGAAGCGCGTTCCAGGCTGCTCGATCCGGCGGTCCCTATCAGCCGGACCGAGGTTCTCGACCTCCATCACGCCGCCGGTCGCGTGCTCGCCGAAGACCTTGTCGCGAGACTGACGCAGCCTCCGTTCGATGCATCCGCCATGGACGGCTATGCGCTGCGGAGTCGAGACGCAGCGGCACCCGGCGCCATCCTTCGCGTGATCGGCACGGCCTCCGCCGGACATGGTTTCTACGGGACGATCGGCGAAGGAGAAGCCGTGCGGATCTTCACCGGTGCGCCCGTCCCGGCAGGGGCCGATGCCGTCCTGATCCAGGAAGACACCGAGAAGCTTGAAGACGGCCGGGTTCGCACGACCTTTGCCGTCACTGCCGGACGGCACGTTCGCCCCCGGGGACAGGACTTCGCCGAAGGCGAGACGGTCCTGACGGCCGGGCAGTCTCTGGACTTCCCACGCCTCACCCTTGCCGCAGCTCTCAACCATCGCGAGGTCGTCGTCTATCGCAAGCCGCTCGTCGCCATCCTGGCGACGGGTGATGAGCTCGTGCGGCCCGGAGAAAATCCCGGCCCGGACCAGATCGTCGGCTCCAACAGTTTCGGCGTCGCCGCGCTCGCGCGTGAGAACGGCGCGGACGTTCTCGATCTCGGCATCGTGCCCGACGACACGGCACAGATCACCGCAGCCGTCGGCAAGGCGCAGGAGGCGGGAGCCGATGTGCTCGTGACGCTCGGCGGGGCATCGGTCGGCGACCACGATCTGGTTCAAAAGACGCTGGTCGACGCCGGGATGCAGCTCGACTTCTGGAAGATCGCGATGCGGCCGGGCAAGCCGCTGATGGTCGGCAGGCTCGGGCAAATGCACGTGCTAGGCCTTCCTGGAAATCCGGTTTCCAGCATGGTCTGCGGCCTGCTCTTTCTCGAGCCGCTGGTCTGCAAGCTTGCGCGTCGAGCGCCGCGCAACCGCGACGCGGTCGCGAAGACGGCGAACGCCCTGCGGGCCAACGACCGGCGGCAGGACCATCTGCGGGCACGGCTCACCCGGGACGACGAAGGTCGTCTCGTCGCGGAGCCCTACGAAAAGCAGGACTCTTCCATGATGAAGATCTTCGCGAACTCCGACTGCCTGATCATCCGGCCGCCGCACGCGCCGGAGCTGGCGCCTGGCTCCCCCTGCTCCGTTCTACTCCTGAGGCCCCTCGAAGAGTGACGAGCGAGCTCTCTCCTCGCAGCAGTATATCTTCAACGGATCGCTCGGCGAGACGCTGGAAGGCATCATCTATCTGCCGAACCGTGACGTCACCTGCAACGAGACCATGGGCATTGCAGCGATATGCATGACGACCTCCAATAATTGCGCGCAGAGCGGTGCAGGAGGCTTGCATGGACCTTGGCTCCGGCGAGCGAGCAACAGAAAACCCGGCTGTCGCAGCCGGGTTTTGTGACAATCTCAGCAATATGGCCGTTCGTCAGACCAGGCGGCTTTGTTCCACCGCCGCTTCGATGAAGCTCGCAAACAGCGGATGCGGATCGAGCGGACGGCTCTTTAGTTCCGGATGGTACTGGACTCCGATAAACCACGGATGATCCGCGTATTCGATCGTCTCCGGCAGCAGTCCGTCCGGCGACATGCCGGAGAAGACCAGGCCGCAGGCTTCGAGGCGGTCCTTGTAGTCGACATTCACCTCGTATCGGTGCCGGTGACGCTCGGAAATCTCGGTAGTGCCGTAGATTTCGGCAATCTTCGTGCCCTTTTTGAGGGACGCCTTGTAGGCGCCGAGGCGCATCGTGCCGCCGAGATCGCCGGAGGCTGCGCGCTTTTCCAGCTGGTTGCCCTTCATCCACTCGGTCATCAGGCCGACGACCGGTTCCGCCGTCGCACCGAACTCGGTCGAGGAGGCCTTCTCGATGCCGGCGAGATGTCGGGCCGCTTCGACGACGGCCATCTGCATGCCGAAGCAGATGCCGAAATACGGCACCTTATGCTCGCGGGCGAACTGGGCGGCGTGGATCTTGCCTTCCGAGCCGCGCTCGCCGAAGCCGCCCGGCACCAGGATGCCGTTGACCTTCTCGAGATAGGGCGCCGGGTCTTCCTTCTCGAAGACTTCCGACTCGATCCATTCGAGCTTCACCTTGACGCGGTTGGCGATGCCACCGTGATAGAGCGCCTCGATCAGCGACTTGTAGGCGTCCTTCAGGCCCGTGTACTTGCCGACGATCGCGATGGTCACCTCGCCTTCCGGCGTACGGATGCGGTTGCAGACCTCTTCCCAGGCCTCCAGGCGCGGTTTCGGCGCCGGCTCGATCCCGAAGGCGGCCAGCACCTCGTTGTCGAGGCCTTCCTTGTGATAGGCCATCGGCACATCGTAGATATTCGCGACGTCGAGGGCCTGGATGACGGCGGACGGACGGACGTTGCAGAACAGCGACAGCTTGCGGCGCTCGGCTTCCGGGATTTCGCGGTCGGCACGCACAAGCAGGATGTCGGGATGGATGCCGAGCGCCTGCAGCTCCTTGACCGAATGCTGGGTCGGCTTGGTCTTCAGCTCGCCGGCGGCCGGGATATAGGGCATCAGCGTCAGGTGGACATAGACGGCGGTGCCGCGCGGCAGTTCATTGCCGAGCTGGCGGATCGCCTCGATGAACGGCATCGCCTCGATGTCGCCGACAGTGCCGCCAATCTCGCAGATCACGAAATCGTAGTCCTCGTTGCCCTCGACGACGAAGTCCTTGATTTCGTTGGTGACGTGCGGAATGACCTGGACGGTCGCGCCGAGATAGTCGCCCCGACGTTCCTTGTCGATGATGTTCTTGTAGATCCGACCGGTGGTGATGTTGTCGGTCTTGGTGGCCGACCGCCCCGTGAAGCGTTCATAGTGGCCGAGGTCCAGGTCGGTTTCCGCCCCGTCGTCGGTGACGAACACCTCACCGTGCTGAGTCGGGCTCATCGTGCCCGGATCGACGTTGAGATAAGGGTCCAGTTTGCGCAGGCGCACGCGGTAGCCCCGCGCCTGCAACAATGCTCCGAGTGCCGCGGCTGCGATGCCCTTGCCAAGAGAGGAGACCACGCCGCCTGTGATGAATACATATCGCGCCATGGGAGTCACCGGATACCTTTTCGAGACTGATTCCGCCAGCCAAAAACGATCGTGTCCCGTCTTTTTTCTGAGGCGAGGCGGAATACTTGACAAAAGAAAACCGGCGGACCCGAGAGCCCGCCGGAGTGGAAATTGTGAACCCGATCAGTTGCCGGTCGGAACGGCGTTCGAATCGGCCGGCTTCTGGGCCGGGGCCGCACCCTGCGTGCCGGCGGCAGGTGCCGGGGTACCGGCAGCCGGAGCTTCCGCGGGAGCGGTTGCGCCCGAAGCGGGAACTTCGGCCGGGGCCGTCGTACCCGAAGCAGGAGCCTGCGCCGGCGCGCCGCCGAGCTGGTCGAGGACATTGGAACCGTTGGACGTGCCTGCCGGGATACGGTCAAGGATGTCGGTCGGACGCGCCTCGTAGCGGGCCAGGATGCCGAGGCCGAGCGAGGTGATGAAGAACAGCGTCGCCAGGATTGCCGTCGTGCGGGTCAGGGCGTTGGCCGTACCGCGCGCCGACATGAAGCCGGAGCCGCCGCCGATGCCGAGGCCGCCGCCTTCGGACCGCTGGATGAGCACGACGCCGACCAGCGCCAGCACGATCATGAGATGAATGACAATCAAAACGGTCTGCATGGATGTTCCATCCTGCCCATGGGCAAAATCTGAAAGGATTGGCGGCTCTTTACATGAGAGGTCGCATCAAAGAAAGCCCCTCGCCGCCAAATCAGGCGACGAGTTCGTCATAGGCCTCATATATGGCGAGGAAGTCGGCAGCCTTCAAGCTGGCGCCGCCGATCAGCGCACCGTCGACATTGGCGACCGCCATCAGCTCTCTGGCGTTCGAAGGCTTGACCGAGCCGCCGTAAAGGATGCGCATCTTCTCGCCCTCGCCGCCGAAGCGCTTCACGAGTTCGGAACGCATGAAAGCGTGGGCTTCCCGGACGTCCTCGACCGTCGGCGTGAGACCGGTGCCGATCGCCCAGACCGGCTCGTAGGCAATGACGGTGTTCGCCGCCGTCGCCGCATCCGGGAGCGATCCGGCGAGCTGGCCCTTCAGCACGTCGAGCGTGCGGCCGGCCTTGCGTTCCGCCTCGGTCTCGCCAATGCAGACGATCGCGACGAGTTCGGCAGCATGGGCGGCTTCCGCCTTCGCCCGGACGAGATCGTTGGTTTCGGCGTGGTCGGTGCGGCGCTCCGAGTGGCCGACGATGACGTAGGTCCCGAAACAATCCGCGATCATCTCAGCCGAGATGTCGCCGGTATGGGCGCCGGAGACGTTCTGGTGGCAATCCTGTGCGCCGATCGCAAGGGGGCTGTCATCGCAGAGCGCGGTCGCGACATAGAGCAGGGTCGCCGGCGGGCAGATCAGGCTTTCGACCTTTTCCGACAGGGGCGATTTCACGCCTTCCGCGATCGCCTTGATCTGGTCGAGCGAGGCACGCGTGCCGTTCATTTTCCAGTTTCCGGCGACAAGCGGACGAACATTCGGTGTCATGGCAAACTCCTACCCCTCTCTAACGTCCCTGCCCGACTAGCAAATGCCGCCGCGAAAGAAAAGCGGGAACGCCCGTTTTGCAGGGACAAAGCAGGCCGACCTTTCGACGCATGACCCACAGACGGCGGCGCGCGCCGGTGCTCTCAGTGCGCGAGAATCCAGTTGAGGATTTCCCGCCAGTCGCTCATCCGCACGGGGGTGCCGTGGGAGCCGGTCTGAAAGAGCGTGAAGCGGGTCGGATATTTCTCGCCGTGCAGGCGCCGGTAGAGCGCGAGCTGGTCGTCAGCCGCATAGACGCTGTCGCGACTGCCGTGGGTAAAGAACAACGGAAGCCTGTGCTTGTAGGCGGCACTACCGATAAAGGCCGGATCGGTCGCCCCGCCGAGGATCGCCACGCCTGCGAGCTTCTCGACGCTTGCCGCGTCGCGAGCGATACCCCAGCAGATGAAGCTGCCCATGGAGGCGCAGGCGAGAATGACCGGCTTCTCGGACGACTGCGCCGCACTGAAGCGGATGAGGTCAGCGATCGCCGCAACACCGTCGCTGTCGAAGGAAGGAACACTCGGTGCATAGTAGGTGCCGCCATTCTCGACGGCGAGGTTCTTCAGCCGGTTGAAGTTGCCGCCGAAGGTGAAGTCGTTCGCGCCGAGTCTGCGGTCACCGCCGCGTCCGTGGATGAAGATCACGGTGAACCGGCTCCCCTCGGCGGCACCGGTCCGCGTGACGGCAAGCTTCCGCGTGCCGAGATCGAGGGTCTCGTCGACCTGCTGGCGCCGCACCCCGAGCGACACATAGGCCGATTTCACCCGCCGTTCCGGGATCTGGTCACGACCGTTGATGTCACGCATCTCCTGATAGTCGACAACCTTGAAGTCGCCGCCGTCGCCGGTTTCAATCACGGTCTGGCTGGAAAAGAGTTCGTCCTTGAAGGGCTGGAGCGCTTCGGAACCGGCATTCGTCGCGCCCGCAAGGAACAGCAATGCGCCGAAAACGAGAGCAAGGCGGAAATGAACTGTGGACATCTCGACGACCGTCGCCTCCTTGCCGGAACGCGCCTTGCCATTGCCGGCCGGCGACCGCAAAGCTTGCCTGAACGAACGCGGCGCCGGTCCGACCACGTCGCGCCTGCGCCGCCTTTCTGGCACAATTCAGGTGATTCGCAAGGGCGATCAGGCGTGTACGCCACGCTGGCTCCGCCCGACGAAATAGATTATTGAACGACGCCATGGACGACAACAGCGATCTCTTTGCCGGCATGCCGCTCGGCCCGAGGCCCGAGCAGACCCCTGCCCCGACCACGCCATCCGAGCCTTCGAACGAGGCCGTGAAGCCGCGTGCCGCGCCCGCTTCGTCGACCGATAGCGAATACGGCGCTTCCTCGATCCGCGTGCTCGAGGGACTGGAGCCGGTGCGCATGCGTCCCGGCATGTATATCGGCGGCACCGACGAAAAGGCGCTTCATCACCTCTTCGCCGAAGTCATCGACAACTCGATGGACGAGGCGGTGGCCGGCCATGCCGACTTCATCGACGTTCATCTCGACGCTGAAGGCTTCCTGACCGTCACCGACAACGGCCGCGGCATTCCCGTGGAGAACCATCCGCAGGTGCCGGGCAAGTCGACGCTCGAAGTCATCATGACCAAGCTGCATGCCGGCGGCAAGTTCGACGGCAAGGCGTACGAGACGTCCGGCGGTCTCCACGGGGTCGGCGTTTCCGTCGTCAACGCGCTCTCCGACATCCTCGAAGTCGAGGTCGCGCGCAACCGGAAGCTCTATCGCCAGCGCTTCTCCCGTGGCGTGCCGCTCGGCGGCCTCGAGGAACTCGGCGAGGTCCATAATCGCCGCGGCACACGGGTGCGCTTCCATCCCGACCCGCAGATCTTCGGCGACAAGGCGCGGTTCGAGGCGGCACGCATCTTCCGAATGGCCCGCTCCAAGGCCTACCTTTTCGGCGGCGTCGAAATTCGCTGGTCCTGCGATCCGGGCCTGGTGCCGGAGGGAGGCGAGGTCCCGGAAAAGGCGGTCTTCCACTTCCCCGGCGGCTTGAAGGATTATCTGGCGGCGACGCTCGGCAAGGATTTTACCGTTACCCGCGAAATCTTCGCCGGCAAAACGGAAAAGACCGGGGGCCACGGCGCCATGGAATGGGCCGTCACCTGGTATGGCGGCGACCCGGCACTGCACTCCTACTGCAACACGATCCCCACGCCGGAAGGCGGAACGCACGAAGCGGGCCTGCGCATCGCGCTCACCAAGGGGCTGAAGAACTACGCCGAACTGACGCAGAACAAGCGCGCGCAGCAGATCACCACCGACGACGTGATGATCTCGGCCGTCGGCATGCTCTCCGTCTTCATCCGCGAGCCGGAATTCGTCGGCCAGACCAAGGACAAGCTCGCGACCGTCGAAGCCCAGCGCATCGTCGAGAATGTACTGCGCGATCCCTTCGACCATTACCTCGCCGACAATCCGGCCGAAGCGGCAAAGCTGCTCGACTGGGTGATCGAGCGCGCCGAGGAACGCCTCCGGCGGCGCAAGGAAAAGGAAGTCAACCGCAAGACGGCCGTGCGCAAGTTGCGCCTACCCGGCAAGCTCGCCGATTGCGCCCAGAATACCGCGGAGGGTGCCGAGCTCTTCATCGTCGAAGGCGATTCGGCCGGCGGCTCGGCCAAGCAGGCGCGCAACCGTTCCAATCAAGCGATCCTGCCGCTGCGCGGCAAGATCCTCAACGTCGGCAATGCCAGCCGCGAAAAGCTGATGGCAAACCAGCAGATCGCCGATCTCGTTCAGGCCCTCGGTTGCGGCACCCGCGCGAAATACCGCGACGAGGACCTGCGCTACGAACGCATCATCGTCATGACCGATGCGGACGTCGACGGCGCGCACATCGCCTCTCTGCTCATCACCTTCTTCTATCAGGAGATGCCGGAACTCATCCGCGGCAATCACCTCTACCTCGCCGTGCCGCCGCTTTATGTCATCCGTCAGGGTGCCAAGACCGTGTACGCCCGCGACGACGCGCACCGGGCGGAACTGATGGAGACCGTGTTCAAGGGCAAGAAGGTCGAAGTGGGTCGCTTCAAAGGTCTCGGAGAGATGATGCCGGCCCAGCTCAAGGAGACGACCATGGACCCCGGCAAGCGGACGCTGCTGCGGGTGGAGATCGACGACGTCGACTTCGAAGGCACCCGCGATGCGGTGGATGCGCTGATGGGCTCGAAGCCGGAGGCCCGTTTCCGCTTCATCCAGGAGCGCGCGATCTTCGCCGAAAACCTCGACATCTGACGGCAGCGCCGCGAGGCCCGTGGCGACCTCAGTGTTCGCAGGCCCGGCTGGAGATGTCATTAGGCAGACGCAAACATCCCTGATATAAGAGCGACAGTCGTTGTCCGGCGCCGCTCGCAAAGTGCGGCCGGGCGACCCTTTGAATATATGGCACATCCGCCCGCAAACCGGTCGACCGAGGGACGTGGCGCCTGTCGCCGGCCGGACAGATCGAGTAGCCTACCGTCGTGAGCATGACCGAAAACAACAAGAAACCGAACGCACCACGCTGGCTCGGGCCGGTGGCTCCGAGCCGGACGGCGCTCATTCCGCCGATTTCCGCAGCCCGCTGGCTCCTCGTCCTGATTGTAATCGCCGGCATCTATTTCTTCCACGGTTTCGTGGTGCCGGTGCTAGCCGCGCTGGTGATCGCTTTCGCGAGTTGGCCGCTCTACAAGGAACTCCTGCGCAGGATCGGCGGCAACACCACGATCGGCGCAACGCTCGCCATCCTTTTCATCATCGCCTTCCTGGTCGTGCCGATCGGCATCGCCGTCAGCTACACGATCGGCGAGGTGCGCCAGTGGATCGGCTGGGCACTCGAGGTCAACCGCTCCGGTGCGCCGCCGCCGGACTGGATCACCGCGCTGCCGGGCGTCGGGCCATGGCTTGGCGAAAAGTGGCAGGAGCACATCGGTTCTCCGGGCGCCATCGGCGAACTCATCCAGATCGTCAGCGGCGCCAACATCGGCAACATATACCGGGCACTGATCGCTGCGGGCGATGGTGCCTTCCATCTGCTGCTGACGCTGCTCTTCATGCTGATCGCGCTGTTCTTCGCCTACCGTGACGGCTCGAACTTCACGCGCCAGCTCGATCTGCTCGGCGAACGCATCCTCCCGACGCGCTGGGAACGCATCTCCCGCGTCGTTCCGGCGACAATCAGTTCGACGGTCACCGGCATGACCCTGATCGCGATCGGCGAAGGCATCGTACTCGGCACCGCCTATTGGCTGGCCAGTGTTCCCTCGCCGGTGACGCTCGGGGTTCTCACAGGCGTGATGGCGCTGGTCCCAGGCGGCGCGCCGCTCTCGTTCACGCTCGTCTCCTTCTATCTGCTCGCGCGCGGTTCTTACGTCGCTGGCATCGGGCTCCTCGCCTGGGGCACGGTCGAACTCTTCATCGTCGACAAGACCGTTCGTCCGCGTCTCGTCGGCGGACCAATCAAACTGCCGTTCCTGCCGACCTTCTTCGGTCTCGTCGGCGGCGTGAAGACCATGGGATTCCTCGGCCTCTTCATCGGCCCGGTGCTGATGGCACTCATCGTGTCGATCTGGAGGGAATGGATGCGCGAGGTCGAGCTTTCCGAGACGCGCGATGCGGACGGCGTCGAACCGGTGATCGATGAACTGCCGCCCGAGACACCCCTGATCCGCAAGGCGTCCGATCCCTGAGGAATGCCGCGGGAAACCTCTCCCGCATCAGCAGCCGGCAGAGCCGCAGGCGCCCGATCGACAGGCCTCGCGCCTCGTCGATCAAGCGACATCCAAGCAAGACGTCGTGCATTGAATTCCGTTCAGGATCGGAATTCGCCATGGTGTCGCTGGAATGGCGGCGTTAACAGGTCTTCGCGAGATGCAGATTCGGGGGATTACGCCGCATGAAGACCGCCGCCATCATGATGACCATTCTCGGCTGCGACGACAGCGTCAGCCAGTGCCACTACATCGATACGGCCGACCAGAAATGGGTTTCGATCGAGCTTTGCCACGCCGCCTCGGAACAGGTGCTCGAAGGCTATTCGGGCGCCAGCTATCCGATGGTGATCGCCGTTTGCCAACCACCGGAGAATGCCGGAAACGACACCGTGACCGTCCCGCAGACAGCGGAGGCGTCGCCGGCCGAGGCGGCAAAACCGCCCGTCGAGGAACAGGAAGGCCTTGCGGCAAGAGCCGTTGCGAAGATCCGTGGCGTGCTGCCCGGAACCGAACGGATCAAAATGGTGTTCGAAACACCCCTGCACGTGGTGGCAGACGGCTATTCCTGGGTCGCCAAGAAACTCACGCGCTGAGGGTTCTCAGGCTGCCGTCAGCGCAAGCCCGGTCGCGTAATCGCGGGCGAGACGGCGCTGGTCGATGATCGCGAGTTTCTCGACCATGTCCAGAAGCGCCCTCGCGGCCTCGCGTTCCGGCGGAGCCTTGCGATAATGCTCGATGAGACGGGCCGAGATGCTCTCCATCTCGCTGCCGCACGCGGCCCGGATGGCGGTACGCCAGAGCATGATCGCCTCCACGAAGACCGAGCTCAGCTCGCGCTGCAACCCCGTGGTCTCGAGGAGCGCCCTGACGGCATGGAAGCGGCCGGTGGCGAGGATCGAGCGCACGCGCCGTTCCTCGATCCCCGACAGGCTGACGATGCCGGCAGCAAAGAAGTCGGTACGCCCCGAACACAGTGCGTGCATGAGGAAGGCGGGCGTCAGCCGCCCGGTGTCCCGCAAATGTTCGACGAGCGCGGGCAGTTCGTCGGGCAGGACATTGGCGGCGATAGTGATAGTGGCACTGGCACCGGCCTCGCGGATCAGGTGTTCGATGCGGCGGCTGTCGACTGTTCCCCTGACTAGGCCGAAACTGGCAAGCGCCTCCGTCACATGCTGGACGAGCAACTGGCGGGCGTCTGCCGGCAGGTCGTTCCGATCGAGCAGCAGCGCGCGGACATTCTCGTCGCCGCCATGCCTCTCAGCGATCCGCTTCAGCGTGAAGCGCGCGATCGCGGCAGACGGGTTTTCGAGCAGTACCACGATCTCCTCGGCATCGCCGATCTCGGCGAGCGCGGCGGCAAGTCCACGACCCACCGACGGGCGGGCAGCAATCAGCATGCGAGCGGCAGTCGATCCCCGGCCGGCGAGGTCGACGAGATCCGACTCACTGAGAACGGGTGAGCGGAGGATCACCTGCGAGGCGATCTCCGGCTGGTCCTCCGCGAGCGATATCATCAGGGCGCGTGGAGCTTCCGGCGAATCGGAAAGCGCCTCGGCGAGTGCGAGGCGGACCCGCGGCGACGGATCGTCCAGCAGATATGTCATCGCCACCTTGGCGGCACGCCGCTCTTCAACGGCCATGGTCGAGCGCAGGAATGCCCGTGCAAGGGCATTGGCCGCCCGCGCCCGGTCGCCCGCCCTTGCGGTCTCAACCCAACGAAGAAATGTCTCTACGATCAATTCCAGCCCCAGCGGATGCAAGCGAGTCCCCATGGCCTTTCAGCCACGGTTTCACACTACCGCCAAAGTGTTTAAGATTGGTTCACCATATTCGTTAACCACGAGGTTTCCCTTGAAAACATGTGGGCGGTTTGAGCTCGGCGGACGACGCGTCCGATCCGTGCTTCTCGTTGAGCTTTCCGATCGGCAGGACATGGCGGACGCCGACGCCGTCGCTCTCGACCTGCGTGCGGATCGCGGGCAGGACGTGGGCATAGCAGGAGAAACGGTGAGCGCTTTCGTCCGAAAAATCGGCGCGAGCGAGACACCGCCGTCCTTTTTTGCGCTTGTCCCGCCGCCTCTCGACACGGACGCCCTCGCCCTTGTGCTATCGCTCATCGTCCCTCATCAGCCGGATGCTATCCTGCTCAGCGGTGCGACCTGCGGCGCGGACGTCGAGAAAGCCGATGTGATGCTCTCGGTGGAAGAAGCGAAGGCGGGCCTCACGGTCGGCCGCACCGCGATCCTTGCGCTTGCCGGCGACAATCCGGCGGGAGCCTTGTCGGCAGCGAGCTTTGCCGGAAAATCGAAACGTCTGGCGGGGCTCGCCTGGAGCCCGGCGGCGCTTGGCGAAAGTCTCGGAACCTCCGTCGCCGTCTCCTCCTCGCACCTTCCCTCTGGCCTGGCAACCGCGCGCGGGCTGATCTTGCTCGGCGCAGCGTCAGCCGGCGTCGCGGCGATCGACTGGCTTGGTGCGAAGTCCAAAGAGGACGGCGTGTCCGAGGCGTGCCGGACGGCGCTGCAGGATGGTTTTTCGGCCATGATCTGCGAGCGGCCGGAACAGGTCGCGACCGTCAACCGTCTCCTCTCCTGAGAGAGACTTCAGGTTCGCGCGGGCGGAGCCGGACGCAGGAGTTCGAAGGTTTCCGAGGCCTCGGCATAATCCATGTAGCCCATTCGCGCGATCGGCCGTGCCAGCGCGGCGTCGAAACGACCGTCACGCAGCACCCGCTCGTCAATGTGGATGCCGAGCACCTCGCCAAAGACTGCGTAGTTGTCGGAGAATCCGCCGGCAGCCGTCTTCAGCCGGTGGATTTCCGTGACCTTGCACTCGAAGGCCGCAAGCGCCTCGCCGACATACGGCGCATCGACCAGTTCTCCCGGCCGTGGCGTGAGGCCGGCGATCGAAAACTCGTCGACGCCATAGGGCACGACGACGGACGATTCGTTCATCGGCGTCAGTATCTCGGCGCCGACGAAGTTGGTGGTGAAGACACCGGTCTCTTCGACGTTGCGCAGCGTATCCTTTCGTCCACTCGACGAGAACATCACGATCTTCGGCCGGTCGCTGACAGCGTTGAAGAAGGAGTACGGAGAGAGATTGATCAACCCGCCCCTCCCCTTCGAGCCGATCCAGCCGATCGGCCGCGGCGTCACGATCGCCTTGAAGGGATCGTGCGGCAGGCCGTGGAGGTTCGTGTCGGTGGTATAAAACATCATTCCTCCCCGCCGACCCAGGTCACCACCTCGGCGAGCGGCGGGCGCGGGCGCTCGGTGACGGGGAAGGTCGTCGAGCCAATGTGGATGAAGCCTGCGACCTTTTCTCCCGGAGCGATGCCGAGCAAGGGATAGGCGCCCTCGTCATAGGCGAACCATTCCGTCAGCCAGTTGGAGGCGTAGCCGTACGCGTTGGCCGCCATCAGCAGGTTGAGGCAGACGGCACCGGCCGACATCAGTTGTTCCCAGTCAGGGATCTTTTGATGCGGAGCAGCGCGGCTGACGACGGCGATCACGACCGGCGCCCGGGTAAACCGGGTCTTCTCTACGGCCTGCATCTCGCCGCTCAGGTCCGGGTTCCTCTCCAGCGCCATTGCGAGCAGCGCGTCGCCGATCCGTGCCCGTTCGGCACCCCGATAGACAATGAAGCGCCAGGGCGCCAGCTTGCCGTGATCCGGAACCCTGACGGCCAGCGTCAGAATCGCTTCGATCTCCTCCCTCGACGGCCCGGGTTCACACATCTGGAAGGCGGGCACGGAGCGGCGAGTCGCCAGATACTCGGCAAGGTGGATGTCTTTTTTCATGTTGATTTGCTTTCCCTTTGGCTGGCACGACGGACAAGTCTTGAAATTGCCATCGCATTCGGATTGAAGTTGCTTCCATTGGTGAGGAAGTCAACTGATTGTGCGTTCTATGAGAGTTCATCGTTTTGTCGCCCGCCTGGCGCTCATGCTGGCGGTCAGCCTGCCGGCAATGCCGTCGACGGGCGCCGATGACGCGTTCAAGTCGTTCAAGCAACTCGACAGCACCACCAAGATGCCGAAACTCAAGGCCTTCTCGCCCGATTTCGGTGAAACGCTGAAGCCGCCGGTCGCCAAGAACATCCTCTTCGAGGCCAAGCTCACCGGCGATGGCGCGCCCGTCCAGCAAGGCCTCTCCTGGCGGGTCTTCAGCCCGATTCCCGCCGACGACGGCAAGTTGCCGCTCGTCGCAAGCTCCGAGGGCGGATCGGCCGACTTCCAGCTTTCGCCGGGCGAGTATTTCGTCAACGTCTCGTTTGGCCGTGCCGGTGCCACCAAGAAACTCACGGTTCCGGAGAGCGGCGACATCGAGACGCAGGTGCTGGTGCTGGACGCCGGCGGCATGCTGCTCAACGCCGTTTCGGGCGACGACACACGGATACCGACAGCCGAACTAAAATTCAGTGTCTATTCCTCCGAAACGCAGGAAGATGGCGAGCGCGGGCTGGTGATGGCCGACGTCAAGCCGAACACCATCGTGCGGCTGAACGCAGGGACCTACCACGTCGTTTCGGAATATGGTTCGGTCAATGCCGTGGTGCGCGCCGACCTGAAGGTCGAAGCCGGCAAACTCACCGAAGCAACCATTCAGCACCGCGCCTCGCAGATCAGCTTCAAGCTGGTGTCCGAGGCCGGCGGAGAAGCCATCGCAGACACCGCCTGGTCGATCCTGACCGCCTCCGGCGACGTGGTCGCCGAAAGCGTCAGCGCCTTCCCGGTCATGGTCCTCGCCGAAGGCGGCTACACGGCGATCGCCCGCAACAAGGACAAGATTTACCAGAAGGACTTCACCGTCGAAGCCGGCCACAACGTCGACGTGGAACTGATCCTGAACTGACGCGCTCGTCGGCCCTCCCGTTCCTCTCTAAAAGCACAAAAGAAAACCGGCGGGCTCCGAAGAACCCGCCGGCGCACATTCGCGATCGCGCACCGGTCAGGCGCGGGCGTTCTTCGCCTCAACCTTGCGCTTGACGTCGGGCGCCGTCGCTTCCCACGAGAGCGCGGCAACGGCCTCGTCGAGCGACATCGACACCTGCTCCTGCGAACCGAGGCGACGGATATTGACCGTGCGCTCTTCAGCCTCCCGCTTGCCGCAGACGATGATCACCGGAACCTTGGTCACGGAGTGCTCGCGGACCTTGTAGTTGATCTTCTCGTTGCGGAAGTCGGTCTCCACCGTCATTCCGGCTTCGCGCAGGGCTTCGGCCACTTCGTTGCCGTAGGCGTCGGCATCCGAGGTGATCGTCGCGACGACCACCTGGACCGGTGCGATCCAGAGCGGCATATGGCCGGCGAAGTTCTCGATCAGGATGCCGAGGAAGCGTTCCATCGATCCGCAGATCGCCCGGTGGATCATCACCGGCTGGGTCTTCTCCGAGTTCTGGTCGATGTAGAAGGCGCCGAAGCGCTCCGGCAGGTTGAAGTCGACCTGGGTCGTACCGCACTGCCATTCACGGCCGATCGCGTCCTTCAGCGTGTATTCGAACTTCGGCCCGTAGAAGGCGCCCTCGCCCGGCAGGATGCCGGTCTTGATGCGGCCACCCGACTGCGCCTCGATTTTCTGCAGGACTTCCATCATGACGCCCTCGGCGCGGTCCCAGAGCTCGTCGGAACCGACGCGCTTCTCCGGACGGGTCGAGAGCTTAACAACGACCTCGTCGAAGCCGAAGTCCTTGTAGACCGAAAGGATCAGGTCGTTGATGCGCAGGCATTCCGCCGCCATCTGTTCGTCGGTGCAGAAGACGTGCGCATCGTCCTGCGTGAAGCCGCGCACCCGCATCAGGCCGTGCAGAGCACCCGATGGCTCATATCGATGAACGATACCGAATTCCGCAAGCCTGACGGGAAGTTCCCGGTACGATTTAAGGCCGTGCTTGAAGATTTGCACGTGACCGGGGCAGTTCATCGGTTTCAGTGCGAAGACGCGATCGTCGTCGGTGTCGTCGCCGGCGACCGTCACCTTGAACATGTTGTCGCGGTACCAGCCCCAGTGACCGGAGATTTCCCACAGCGACTTGTCGAGCACCTGCGGCGCATTGACCTCCTGGTAGGTGCCGGAGAGACGGCGGCGCATGTAGGAGACCAGCGTCTGGAACATGCGCCAGCCCTTGCCGTGCCAGAACACGACGCCGGGGCCCTCTTCCTGGAAATGGAAGAGATCCATTTCGCGGCCGAGCTTTCGGTGGTCGCGCTTTTCGGCTTCGGCCAGGATGTGCAGATAGTTGTCCAGCTCTTCCTGCTCGGCCCAGGCGGTGCCGTAGATGCGCGTCAGCATCGGATTGTTCGAGTCGCCACGCCAGTAGGCACCGGCAACCTTCATCAGCTTGAAGGCCGTCCCGATCTGTCCGGTGGAGGCCATATGCGGGCCGCGGCAGAGGTCGAACCAGTCACCCTGATAGTAGATCTTGAGATCCTGATCTTCCGGGATCGCATCCACGAGTTCGACCTTGTAGGCCTCACCCTTGGCGGCGAAGACTTCCTTGGCCTTGTTGCGCGGCCAGACTTCCTTGGTGAACGGCTTGTTGCGCTGGATGATCTCCTTCATCTTCTTCTCGATCTTCGGCAGATCGTCGGGCGTGAAGGGTTCTTCCTTGGCAAAGTCGTAATAGAATCCGTTCTCGATCACCGGACCGATCGTCACCTGGGTTCCCGGCCAGAGCTCCTGCACGGCCTCGGCCATGACGTGGGCGGCATCGTGACGGATCAGCTCCAGCGCGCGCGGATCGCTGCGGGTGACGATCTCGATCTTCGCGCCATCGGCAACCGGATCGGCGAGATCGGTCATCACGCCGTTCAGCGTGACGGCGACGGCCTTCTTGGCCAGCGACTTCGAGATCGATTCCGCGACGTCCCGACCAGTCGTGCCGGCAGGAAAGCTGCGCTCGGAACCATCGGGAAATGTGAGGGAAACGGAAGCAGACATGAGGTTCTCCTTATCCAGTCCCGCCAACGAATGCGGGTGGTGAAAGCGCCGGATTCGACCGGCCGTAACGTCGGCGTGATATCGGGAAATCCGGCGGGAGTAAAGGCGATTGCCGGTTAGGTGAGCCAGAACCGCTTCGCCGCCTCCGGCAGGCTGGAGAGTGCTCGATCCAGCACCGCTATGCCGAGCGTTTCGCGAAGGACCCACGCTACATCGGCGATCGCGCTGTCGGTCGAGAAATTGTGATCGGCCCGCAGCGCCTTTGCTTCCCGCGTCATCTCTTCCCTTGTGCCGAAGGCTTTCCGCGGCTCGTCGAGGTCCCAGTCGCGGATGAAGAGCGCGCGCAGGCAGACCGGCAGGACCTGTGCGAAGGCGACCACTTCGGCAGGCTCCAGACGACGGCGGAAAGTGCGTAGGACGCCGTCCACCATGGTGAAGGCCTGATTGGTGGTGACGAGGCCGGCGCGATCACGAACGGCGATCAGGAAATTCTCGAAATCCCATGAGGCCTGCCGGTACTCCATCGGAACTGTCATGACGCCGCGCCTCCCTCTGTTGCAGCAGCGGACTCCGACAAGATGCCGCCGCCCCGTCGCGCTCAGCGACCGATGTCCGGGCGGTGCAAACCGGGCTGCCGATAACGCCAGGGCGTCCACCAGTGAAAGCGCTCGTCCAGCCTCTCCGGCACCGGGTCGAAACCCCACGTTCCCCCCGGACCGCAGCGTCCGACGCGGAAGAGCGTGAGGAACCCGCCCGCCCACAGGCCGTGCCGGGCGATTGCCTCGTAGCCGTATTCCGAGCATGTCGGCATATGTCGGCAGGAATTGCCGACAAAGCTGGAGAGCGTCAGTTGATAGAGGCGGATGAGCCCCATGCCGAGGAGCCGGCCTGGCGTCCTGGCGAACGGACCGGACCAGTTGCGACCGCGACGCGCCGGCGGACCGTGGTCGTGACCGCCGCCACACTCGGGAGCATTGCACATCGTCAGCCTGCCACGGCCGCCAGCCGCTTCGCCTCGATCTGATCGATTGCGTCGACCACGGCGTCGAAGGTGAGCATGGTGGAGGCGTGCCGCGCCTTATAGTCTTTCACGGGTTTCAGGAACCGCATGTCCTCGAACCGGCCCGTCGGCCCGTCACCGTCGGCCTTCAGCATGGCGAGCATGTCTTCCCTCGCCTGGCGAAGCTCGTCCGCCGTCGCACCGACGACGTGACGCGCCATGATCGAGGACGACGCCTGCCCGAGGGCACAAGCCTTCACCTCGTGGGCGAAATCGGTGACAACGCCACCGTCCATCTTCAGGTAGACCCTGACCTTGGAGCCGCAGAGCTTGGAGTGCTTTTCGGAAACCGCATCGGCATCCGGCAAGGTTCCGATCCGCGCGATATTGCCGGCAAATTCGAGGATCTTGCTGTTGTAAATGTCGTCCATGCGCTATCGAACCTTAGAATGCGATGCTAGAAGCGGCCCATTCCGGGCAATTGTCGACGCCCCGGCAACAGTGTGTCGCACCGTCATTCCTTCACATGCCGCGTCGAGCTCACTATATAAGAAGTGCAAACGCGGTCCAAAGAAAACAAGAGCCTTGTCGCCGACGGCCACGGACAATCGAGAGATATGGGCTTGCCATCATGAGCCGAGTTACGCATTTACAGGCTGGACGAACACAAAACTCCGTCGTGCCGTCGACGGACCGGGAGACCGAAGGCATGGACGCATTCGCCAAGAAACTGTCGCAGGAGAGCGCTCGGCCGACCCGCGAGGAAGCGGAGGAAGCCGTTCGCGTGCTGCTGCGCTGGGCCGGCGATGATCCCACCCGCGAAGGATTGCTCGATACTCCGAAACGCGTGGTGAAGGCCTATAGCGAGCTTTTCGCAGGCTACGATGCCGACATCGAGGACGTGCTGGGCACGACTTTCGAGGAGGTCGCCGGCTATGACGACATCGTGCTTGTCCGTGACATTCCGTTCTTTTCCCATTGCGAGCATCACATGCTGCCGGTGATCGGCAAGGCGCACATCGCCTATCTGCCGTCCGGCCGCGTGCTCGGCCTCTCCAAAATCGCCCGCATCGTCGAGGTCTTCGCCCGCCGCCTGCAGACACAGGAAGCGATGACGGCACAGATTGCCGATGCGATCAATCAGGGCCTCAGCCCGCGCGGCGTCGCCGTCTTCATTGAAGCCGAGCACATGTGCATGGCCATGCGCGGAGTCCAGAAGTCCGGCTCCACGACACTCACCACCACCTTCACCGGCAGCTTCAAGGACAGCGCCGCCGAACAGGCGCGCTTCATGTCCATGGTGCGTGGCCGTTAACTGCCGCAACGCATCCGGAAGACCATCCATGACGATCACATTCGACCGCCCGCCTGCGGACAAGGGCGCGCTGGAGGCTGACGGGGCATTCACCCCGAAATTCGACACCAACGGGCTCGTGACCGCGGTCGTGACCGACGCGAAGGACGGCGAGCTGTTGATGGTCGCCCACATGGACGCCGAGGCGCTCGGCCTGACGCTGGAAACCGGGATCGCGCACTATTTCAGCCGCTCCCGCAACAAGATATGGAAGAAGGGCGAAACCTCCGGTAATCTCCAGCACGTAAGGGAAGTGCGCGTCGATTGCGATCAGGATGCCGTCTGGCTGAAGGTCGAGGTCGCCGGACACGACGCAACCTGTCACACCGGCCGCCGCTCGTGCTTCTACAGGCGTGTGACCACGGTCGGCAACGAGGCTCGCCTCGAGATAACCGATCACCACCGGCATTTCGATCCGGACACGGTCTACGACGACGCGACAAAGGGCTGAGTTCGGCCAGGATCGGCACCACGGCGCCCTTTCGCTAAACGATTTGGTAAGTCTCCGGTGCGTTAATCGAGGCATCGGGAGCGTTCAGCTTGAGGTGTGCGTAGATGCTGAACTGGAATATGAGGAACAATCCCTCTGCCGCGGGCACCGTCCGGGGAAGCGGCCAGGAGCCGATCGTCGTCGATCCCGGCCCTGCCCCCGTTCTGCCGAAGAAAGCTCCGATCGCACTTGCCCTCGGCGGCGGCGCCGCCCGTGGCTGGGCGCATATCGGCGTGCTTCGCGCACTCGATGAAGCAGGCGTCGAGGTCAGCATGATCGCCGGCACCTCGATCGGCGCGCTGGTCGGCGGCTGTTATCTGGCCGGCAAGCTCGACGAACTCGAACTTTTCGCACGCTCGCTGACGATGCGGCGCATTGCGTCGCTGCTCGACCTCACGATCGGCGGCGGCGGCCTCCTCGGTGGCATGCGCCTCACCAAACGGATGCAGGAACATCTGCAGGGACTGGCGATCGAGGATCTGCCCAAGCCCTTCGTTGCAGTCGCTACGGAGCTCATCACCGGTCACGAGGTATGGATCGACGGCGGTCCGCTGATCACGGCCTTGCGCGCGTCCTACGCGCTGCCCGGCATCTTCGAGCCGGTCCTGTGCAACAACCGCACCCTTATCGACGGAGCGCTCGTCAATCCTGTCCCGGTGTCCGTCTGCCGTGCCTACGAGCAGCCGCTCGTCATGGCGGTGAACCTCCACTACGACCTTTTCGGTCGCTCGGCCGTCGTCAAGCACAAGGCCGGCGAAGTGGTGACGCCCGAAGGCGAGACGCAAAAGCATCACGGTCGCCTCGGCATGACGGGCGTCATGGTGCAGGCCTTCAACATCATTCAGGACCGCATCTCGCGCGCGCGGCTTGCAGGAGACCCGCCGGACCTGGCACTGCAACCGCGCGTCAACGACATTGGCCTTTCGGAATTTCACCGCGCCGGCGAGGCAATCGACCGCGGCTACGAGGAAGCAAAGCTCCGCCTCGGCGAGTTGAAGCGGATGCAGGACTCCTTCGCCCGCTAAACGCCGCCGACCGCCGTCATCCGGCGATATAGGCCTTGATCTGTTCCGCTTCGGTTTCAATGTCGCGGATACGGGATTTCACGACATCCCCGATCGATATGATCCCGGCGAGCTTGCCATCTTTCTCCACAGGGACATGCCGGAACCGCCGTCCGGTCATCACTTCCATTAGTTCGTTGACGGTCGTCTCCTCGCTGCAGCGATGCACATTCTTGGTCATCACGGCGGCCACCGATTGGCTCAGGCTGATCGATCCGCTGCGGCCGATCGCCCGGACAAGGTCGCGCTCGGTGAAGATTCCTACGATCTGCCCCTTGGCATCGCAGACGACAGCAGCGCCGATATGGTTTTCCTCCAGGATACGGGCGGCGTCGGCAAGGGTTGTATCGGGCTTAATCGTGACGACGTTGCGGCCCTTTTCTTCGAGTATGCTCCTGACCGTTGCAGACATGGCTCCTCCTTTTCCAGATCGCTGGCATTCGATGGACCGCCGCCGGCCCCTCCCGGCCGCGACGGAACACTGAAAATCGTGCCCCTATTCAAGGAAGTTTGCAACAAGTTCGGCGGTTCGACCAACCCTGTGAAACGAGGGGTTTGCACTCTCGCCCCCCGGGCACCGGCTCAATTTCTCCGTAGCGGCCGATCGAAGGCGGCGAATCCCAGGAAACCGACCAGGAAGCCGCCGATATGTGCGTCCCAGGCGACGGCACCGGAGAGAGCGCCCACCAACGGCATCCCGATTGCGATCACAAGGTTGCCGAAGAGCCAGACTGCGATGAAGACGACCACCGTCCGCTGCCGGAGCGCCGCGAGTACCGAAAGTCTCGGAAGCGGCCGATCAGGCTGAACGCGAACCGAGCTGCCCGGTCCGAAGGCGAATCGGCACGCAGCCCCCATGAGTGCGGAGATGACGCCCGATGCGCCGATCATCAGTGTCGGCTGTCCCCAGTTCACGAGCGCGTGCACCAACGCTCCGCCAGCAGCCGATACGACCCACAGCGCGGCGAAGCGCCACCCACCGATGCGTCTGAGCACCGGCGTTCCGAACGCTGCCAGCCACAGGCCGTTGAAGGCAAGGTGTTCGAGACTGCCGTGAAGGAAGGAATAGGTCAGCGGCGTCCAGAGCCACTCGTAGCCCTGCTCGGAGAAACCGTAGACGTAACGCAGCGGCGAAAAACCGAATTCTATGACGAGCCACTCGGCCAGATTCGGCGACAACAGTGTCGACTGGACGAGATAGATGACGGCAAGCCCCGCGAGACAAAACAGGATGCCGGCCGGCATGTTGAAGACCGGCTGGCGCCCGGCGCCACCTTCGGCTGAATCACCACCCGGGCGATCGTCGCCCGAAGGCCGTGTCGGCATTTCATCCATGTCCGGCGTTTCCCTGTGACCGCTCACTACCCGGAGCCTTATCGCAGGCAAAGGGCAAAAAAAAGCCGTCCGGCTGATATCCGGACGGCCAATCGAATGCACGGGAAAACCGCGCCCGACAGTTGGTGCCGAAGGAGGCCCTTCGAATCAATAGGCACGATGTGCCACAGCCACTATTAGCGTGCAATCGAGTTTCGCAAACAAGATTAACCGCGGTGGCGCCACCGCTCCCGCTACGGATTGGCACAATACTCGCAAAACGTTCTGTTAACCGCCCGGAGGTAAGGATTTAACCACAGCTGAAGGGTCAAGAATCGACACCATGTTCACGTCGCAGGCATCCCAGACCGGTAGTGCAGTTTCTCCCGCCGGGCGCCGGGCCTTCCAGCGTGTCACCGTCAGCCTTCAGGGGCGACTGATGCTCGCCAATTACGACGAGTATGTCTGCCAGGTCGTCGACATGTCGCCCGGCGACGTGCGATTCGCCTGCGCTGGCCGGCCGGCTCCGGGTGAAAAGGTCATCGCCTACATCGATCACCTCGGGCGTCTGGAAGGCAACACGATCAAGCTCACCGAAGACGGCTTCGTCATGTCGATCGTCGCCACGGGCCGCAAGCGCGAGAAGCTCGCAGCACAACTGACCTGGATCGCCAACAAGCACGAACTGGGCCTACCCGAAGATCGCCGCCACGATCGCCTGACGCCACGACAGACCCGGACCGAACTCGTCCTGGAAGATGGACGGCGCTACCCCTGCCGCCTCATGGACCTGTCGCTGTCGGGTGCCGCGATCGACATCGATATTCGCCCGCCGATCGGGACGGCAGTCCGCGTCGGCAATATGCGCGGCCGCGTTGTCCGCCACTTCGTCGAGGGCGTGGCGATCGAATTCCTGACCCTGCAGTCCCGCGAAGCCCTGACCGAGTTTCTCTGATGGACTTCCAGAGCCTCACGCTCCGGAGACATAGGCGCCGACCGCGTCTCGCATTCCCGCCACTTTCGATTACGCTAAAGAAATTCTGAACGTCGCAGCGTGCGCATGCTGCACGATCTTACGCGTGGAACGGCTTCCGATGTCACACGGCGGACGCCGCAGGTTCGCCCGGTCACCGCGATCGCCGGAGCGAAGCGATCCGAAGTCCGGCATCCAGACGCAATTTCTCTTTTCTTTTCAGTACCCTGCCACATGGCGACGGTAACTCCGGCGCGACACAGAGCCGTAAATAGATACAATTTTACGAAACTTATCATCAAATACGTCTACAGTTTTATTCTTATTCAATTCCATTTTTCGCGTAATTATACTCAAGTAATCCGCGTATTTTACTTCGCGTTTTTGCGCAGAGTAAAACCGCACCTGTCATTGTCTTCCCAACACGGGGAGACGACAAATGACCAAGAAAAGAAGTCTGAGCGTTGGAGTTCTGATAGCCCTGCTGAGCGCCGTCATCGCGCTGCCGGCTGCGGCCATGCCGTCGAACATGCATGTCGTCGGCAAGGCAAACCCGCCGATCGGGCATTACGAATTCTGCCGCAGCTACCCGGACGAATGCCGCAGCAGGACTGGCGACACCGGCCCGGCCGCGCTGTCGGAGGACACCTGGCGCGCCATGCTCGACGTCAACTACACCGTCAACACCTCCATCGAACCGCTGACAGACCAGGAGATCTACGGCGTCGAGGAACGCTGGGCCTATCCGCGTTCGGTCGGAGACTGTGAGGACTACGCGCTTCTGAAGCGCAAGCTTCTCATCGACCGCGGCTTCTCGCCCGCGGACCTGCTGATGACGGTGGTGCTGCAGCCAAACGGCGAAGGTCACGCCGTTCTCACGGTTCGCACGGACCGCGGCGACTTCATTCTCGACAACATGCGCAACAAGGTCCTGCTCTGGTCGGACACCGAATATACCTATCTGAAGCGCCAGTCGGCCGACGATCCCGGCCGATGGGTCAAGTTGCAGGATGGCCGCGCGACCGCGGTCGGCAGCGTCGGGTCGAACTGAAGCACCGATTGCAGCATCCGGTTCGGTCGTCCGTCATCCCGTCCCTTGACCGAACCGAAGGCCGGCCCCGCCCCGCGGGGCCGGCTTTTCCTTTTGGGCGCAAGCGATACCAAGAGTCGCAGCATTTACCCGACATTAACCATCAGCCGACTATTTCTTGGGCACTGTAGCATTCGCAGTGTTCGATGCACCCGCCACCAATGGCGGCGAGCGTCTCCTCCGGTTCCGCGTGACTGACCAGCATCAACGACTGCCGGCGGAAGGGACGAGAGATGAAGAAGCCGGCCGCGCCTGAACAGGTTTCCGAGCACCTGCCGCTGATTTCCAACCGGTTCGTCTATACAGCGACGGCGCTCGTCGCATTCCTGGCCCTGCTTTCCGTTGCGATCAATGTCGGCGGCCGCAGGCTCGGCGCAGAGCTGGCACTGGCCGGACACAGCGACAGCACGCAGGACTTCCTCGTGACCATCGGGCAGGATCGTCTCCGCCTCGCCGCCAACACTCTCCGGTTCGAGGCTCAGCGCCGTGACGGCCCTGCGGAACGGGCCGACCTCTACCTGTTGTGGCCAGAGATGTCGGGATATCGCAGTGAGTTGCGGGCGCGTTTCGACGACGTCACCCAATCCGGCGGGCTCATCTTCGTACAGCTGTCGCAAAGCACGATGTCGCGCGACATGTCCGGGCGTGTGGAGCCGATTTACAGCCATCTGTTCGAAGGACCGGCCGAGACGGGACGGTACGGCCTTATCCTCCACCGTCTGAAATCCGACGCCGGCTACGGAAATGAAGTCCTTCTTACGGCGCCGCGGCCGGGCGGACCCGACTTCGCCGTGCGCTGTGTGCTGCCCGCGGACGGCACCCCCGCGAGCAGCGGCGACTGCCAGCGCGACATCCATGTCGGGCGGGACCTTAGCGTCCTCTACCGCTTCTCAAGCGGGCTTCTTTCCGACTGGGAAGCGATCGACGATGCCGTGCGCAGCTACATCACCGCACGGATCGATTCAGAGGCGCACCTTCCATCGGGTTTTTCTAAAATTCCAGAGAAGTCGGCAAGAAATGATTCATTATAAACCTCTTGGTAAGGCTACCGCCGTAAGCTCCGGCGAAATGGTCGCGTTGGGGAAGCGCCGAGTTCGTCCTTGTCAGCATACGAAGAGTTTCGCGGTGAAAAATATCAAGAATTACCATGGCTTGATGTCCATTCTCTGGGCGTCGGCACGCAAGATGTTGATCGTGGTCATGGCTTTCTCTGCGCTGTCGTTTGCGGCTTCGGAGCCGGCAAGTGCAGCGCCCACCTATGCCGGCATCGTCATCGACGCGAAGACTGGCGAGGTACTCTACAGCGAGAACGCCGACAGCCTGCGCTATCCGGCGTCGCTCACAAAGATGATGACGCTCTACCTGACGTTCGAGGCGCTCGAATCGGGCAAGATCAGCCTCAACAGCCGCGTTCCGGTCTCCGCCAATGCCGCCGCGGAGCCGCCGTCCAAGCTCGGGGTCGGCGCCGGACGTTCCGTGACTGTCGAGCAGGCGATCCTTGCTCTGGTCACGCGCTCCGCCAACGATATCGCAACGGCTCTCGGTGAGTATCTCGGCGGATCGGAAACCCGCTTTGCCAAGATGATGACCGCGAAGGCGCGCAGCCTCGGCATGAGCAAGACGACCTATCGCAATGCCAATGGTCTGCCGAACACCGCGCAGATGACCACGGCGCGCGACCAGGCACGCCTCGGCATCGCGCTGCGCCAGCATTTCCCGCAGTACTACGGATATTTTTCGACCCGCAGCTTCAAGTTCGGCAAGCAGGTCATCGGCAATCACAACCGCCTGCTCGGTGCCGTTCGCGGCGTCGACGGCATCAAGACCGGCTATACCCGCGCCGCGGGTTTCAATCTGGTGACGTCGGCGCAGGCCGACGGCCGCTCGATCGTCGGGGTCGTCATGGGGTCTTCCTCCGGCGCCAAGCGTAACGAGACGATGAAGCAGCTCGTGCTTCGCTATCTTCCGAAGGCATCGCGGTCCGGCAGTGGCGATTTTGTTCTCGCCCGCAGCGAATCGACGATCGCTCCGGAAGCGCCGGTTTCTGCAGCGCCTTCGGCGGCCGCGGCCTCCGCTTCTGCGGCCGCTGTCGACCTTCCTTCGCGCGGTCCTCTTCCGGAAATTCGCTATCAGCCGGCCGGCATGCAGACTGCCTACGCGAGCACGGGCGGTGCAAGTCCTGCTCTCGAAGCGGTCACGGCCCCTGTCGCCGCGCCCGCGGCGGCAGCCCTTCCGGTCCCGGAGCCAGCACCGGCCTATATGCCGGAATCCAGCCTCAAGACGGGGCGCGTCAGCAATCAGCAGGCCTCTCTCGAGCCGGTAGCTGCGCCTGCCCCGGTGGCGGAAGAAATTGACAACACGGTTACCGCGTCCACGCCGAAAGTACCGGAGGGCTGGGTGATCCAGATCGGCGCCGCGGCCGACAAGAAACTCGCAATGGAGCTTCTGCGCAAGGCGCAGGACAAAGGCGGCAAGGTATTGCGTTCCGCCTCCCCCTTTACCGTCGCCTATGGCAGCGGTTCCGAACAGGTCCACCGCGCACGTTTCGGCGGCTTCGCCGACCAGAAGGCAGCTGTCAATGCCTGCAAGGCGCTGAAGAGCAAAGGATTTGGCTGCTGGGCTTCCCTGCAGTAAGCAGGAGGCCCGTCGGCCACCTCGAAATGTAGTGAGTACGAGGTAGCAGACATGGCATCGAACGAGAATCGCTTCGGTCTCTCTCCCCATGGAGGGGAGACGAAAAAGCCGTATCGTCCAGCGCTGCATCCGCTTCATGAGGCGGCAATGCGGATCGCCGACCTCGGGCTCGGCCGGAAAAGGTCGATGACCAAGGACTTGATTGGTCTGCTGCTCTGCCACGGCGCGCGCGCCTGGCGCTATTCGCAGCCGGAAACCAACATCCATCTGCATGTCTCAGCGCCCGGAGGCCGGGCGCCGGTGGTGCTGAGGCTCCGCTGAATCGACCAGTCAACCCCGGCCGCCAGCACGGAGAGCCGCGATGCCCCTTTATGCGCTCGGAAATCTCGTCCCGAAGACGCCGGCCGCGGATCGCTTCTGGATCGCGCCGGACGCCCATGTGATCGGCCAGGTCGAGCTCGGTCTGGATGTCGGCATCTGGTTCGGTTCGGTGCTGCGCGGCGACAACGAGCCGATTACGATCGGCGACGGCACGAATATCCAGGAAGGCGTGATGGTACATGTCGATCCGGGTTTTCCCGTGCGGATCGGCAAGGGCTGCACGATCGGCCATCACGCCATCATCCACGGCTGCACGATCGGCGACAATTCGCTGATCGGCATGGGAGCGACGGTGCTCAACGGCGCGAAGATCGGCAATAATTGCCTGATCGGCGCCAACGCGCTGGTGACGGAAGGCAAGGAATTCCCCGACAATTCGCTGATCGTCGGCTCGCCGGCGCGGATCGTCCGGACGCTGGACGAGCGGGCTGCTGCGGGTCTCAGGCTCTCGGCGGAGAACTACGTCCGCAACTGGCAGCGGTTCGAACGCGACTTGCGGCCGCTCTAGAAGGCCGGTGCGCAGCTCATCAACTGCAGTGGCGGCAGAGGCCGCGGATCTCTATCGTCGTCTTCTCGGCCTTGAATTGCTGCCCCTTTGCCCAGTCGGATAGCCGATGGTCGATTGCGTGATCGTGAAATTCGGTCACGCCGCCACAGCTGTTGCAGATCGCGAAGGCCACGGTGCCATGCCGGCAGCAGTCCTGCGCCGGGTGGGAGCAGGCGACGAAGGCGTTGATGCTCTCCAGGCGGTGAACCAGCCCGATTTCCACCAGCTTCTCGAGCGCGCGATAGACCTGCAGCGGAGCACGAAAGCCGTGGTCGCGCAGCCGGTCGAGGATCGTATAGGCCGACATCGGCCCTTCCGACTTCATGAGCGTGTCGAAGACGAGGGACTGATTGCGCGTCAGTTGCGGTGTCGTCATGATCTCCTCCGCTCAACGGGCCACGGTTTCGCCGGCCCGCAGCCTGAACGGTAGCAGGCTCACCAGGAACAGGATGGTCGCGGCAACGACGATCGACGGTCCGGACGGCGTGTCATAGGTCAATGAGCCGAACAGGCCGCCGGCGACGGCGACGGCGCCGATCAGCGAGGCGAGCACGGCCATGATCTCCGGCGTTGAGGAGAAGCGGCGTGCGGCGGCGGCCGGAATGATCAGGAGCGACGTGATCAGCATGATGCCGACGATCTTCATCGCGATGGCGATCACCAGCGCCATCAGCAGCATGAAGGCGAGCCGCGACCGCTCGGGATGCATGCCCTCCGCCTCCGCGACCTCGGGATTGACGGTCGCCGCAAGCAGCGGTCGCCAGAGCCAGGCGACGAGAGCCAGCACCGCCGCGCCGCCGCCCCAGATGATGGCGATATCGGTGGGCGTGACCGCGAGGATATCCCCGAACAGGAAGGCGATGAGATCGAAGCGCACCCAGGACATGAAGGCGACCATGACAAGGCCGACGGCAAGCGTCGCGTGGCTCAGGATGCCGAGGAGTGCGTCGGCGGAAAGCGCCTGACGCCGCTGCAACAGGAGAAGGACGAGCGAGACCGTTACGGCGACCGCGAACACGCTCGCCATCAGGCTGACGGAAAAGAGCAGCGAGAGCGCCACGCCCAGCAGGGCGGAATGCGCCATGGTGTCGCCGAAATAGGCCATTCTGCGCCAGACGACGAAACAGCCGAGTGGCCCGGTGGTCAGCGCGAGACCAATGCCGGCGATCAGCGCGCGGGTGAAGAAATCGTCAAGCATGGCGCTCACCCCTTCTCTCTTCGCCGCGTGCCGGGCCGCTGGCCGCCTCATGCTGATGGGCGCCGCCATGATCGTGGTCGTGGTCATCGTGGTGGTGATCGTGACCGGCGTGATCGTGGTGGCCGTCGCCGGGATAGCAGTGTTCCGTCACCGAACCGTCGGCATGGAGCACGCGGCCATCCGGCAGGTGGGTGTGGTCATGTTCGTGACGATAGACGGCGAGCGTACCGGCGGCCCGCGCCCCGAAGAGACGCATGTATTCCGGACTCTGGCTGACATGGGCCGGCGTGCCGCGGCAGCAGACGTGCCCGTTGAGGCAGATGACGGTGTCGGTCTCCGCCATCACGACATGCAGATCGTGCGAGACCAGCAGGATGCCGCATCCGGTGCGGTTGCGGATCGAGGTTATGAGGTCGTAGAGCGCGATCTCTCCGGCGAAATCCACCCCCTGGAGCGGTTCGTCGAGCACCAGAAGGTCAGGCTTGCGGGCGATTGCCCGCGCGAGCAGGGCGCGCTGGAACTCGCCGCCCGAGAGATGCTGGACCTCGGCACCTGCAAGGTGGGCGATGCCGACGGCATCCAGCGCTTCGAGGATATCCCGGTCGGAGAGCCGGCTCGTCAGCGTCATCAGCCGACGCACCGTGAGCGGCATCGTCCAGTCGACGGCGAGCTTCTGCGGAACGTATCCGACCGTCAGGCCGGACTCTCTCGCCGCCTGCCCCTCGTCCGGTCGCAGGACGCCAATCGCCATCTTGGCGCTGGTCGACTTTCCCGATCCATTCGGCCCGATCAGAGTGACGATCTCGCCGCGGTGTACGGAGAAGTCGACGCCTCGGACAAGCCAGCGACCGTTGCGGCGGACGCCGGCACCGGAAAGGCTGACGAGCGGCTTGCCGCCCTGTTTGGCAGAATGAAGCATGGTGACCTGACGTTTTGCTGTTGCGAACGGCTATGACACACGTTATAGCATTACGCAATTGATGTAATAACATTACATGACATTCGCAAGCTGGAGTAGCGAAATGAATCAAAACCTCATCCGCGCGGCAACGTCCGCCGCCGCGCTGCTCATCATACCCTCGCTCGCCTCAGCCGAGGTCCGGGTTGTCGCGTCGGTCAAGCCGATCCATTCGCTGGTCGCCTCGATCATGCAAGGTGCGGGAGAGCCCGCACTCATCGTCGGCGGCGCCGCTTCCCCGCATACCTACTCGTTGAAGCCATCGGACGCGCAGAAGCTCGAGGATGCCGACGTGGTCTTCTGGATCGGGCACGAATTCGAGGCCTTTCTGGACAAGCCGCTCGAAGCACTGCCCGGGGACGCCAAGGTCGTCGCCCTGAGCGACGCGCCCGGGCTCGTCGAGCTCCCATTCCGCGAGGGCGGCCCTTTCGAAGCCCATGACGACGGCGACCATGAGGACCACGCGGGCGAAGCGGGCAGCGAGACCGCACACCACGACGAACACGGGCATGGGGGCACGGACATGCATCTGTGGCTCGATCCGATGAACGCCAAGGCGATGGCCAGCCAGATCAGGGATACGCTCGTCGCGGCAGACCCAGCCAATGCCGAGATCTACCGGAAGAATACCGAGACGCTCGACAACCAGTTGGACGCGCTGGACAAGGAGATTGCCGCAGCTGTCGACCCGGTCAAGGACAAACCCTTCGTCGTCTTCCACGACGCCTACCAGTATTTCGAGAACCGCTATCATGTCCGCGTCGCCGGCTCCGTCACCGTCAGCCCCGAGACGATGCCGGGCGCCGAGCGTCTTTCGGCGATACATGCCAAGATCGGCGAACTCGGCGCGGCCTGCGTCTTCGCGGAACCGCAGTTCGAACCGAAGCTGCTGAACGTCGTCACCGAAGGCACGACCGCAAGATCCGGCGTTCTCGATCCGGAAGGCGGCGCGCTCACCGAAGGTCCTGCCCTCTATGCAGACCTCCTGCGCGCAATGGCGACGTCACTCGTCGAGTGCCTTTCCAAGTAGTCCTGAGAAACAAACGACGGCGAATGGCGGCATCCCCACCCAAGGCCTGGTGCTACCTGCCCGATCGTTCGCCACGTCGACGACGCGTGCATAGAGGCCCGCGTCGCCGCGCAAACCTGCTCAGAGAGACGAGACGACGCCCCTCCGGCGAAGGAGTTCGAGAACAATGCCTGCAGCCTCCTCGCCCGGGGCGGTCTCGGTCTTCATCCTGGCCCACACTTCGTCGAAGCCCGCAAGCATGGCCTTGCGCTCGAGGGTGTCGGAGGAAAGCCGCTCCAGCCAACGGACCAACGGACCGGGCCGGACCGCATCGTTCAGATATTCCGGGACGACCGGGTAATCGGCGATGATGTTCGGCAGGGCCGCGGACCAGACCTTGATCCGGTTTCGCAGGAGCGTGATCAACCAGTCCGCCTTGTAGGCGGAAACGACCGGTACGCTGGCAAGCGCGAGTTCCAGGATCACCGTGCCTGACGCCGCAAGCGCGACGTCGGCCGCTTCGAAGGCCCGCCATTTCTCCTCCTCGCCGAGGAGGATCTCCGGCTTCACCGCCCAGGTATTGGTGATCGCGCGGATCCGTTCTGCCTGTTTCGGGACAGCCGGCAGCAGGAAACGGCCCGGGCCATTGCGCTCAACGAACTCCCCGACGACTTCGCCGAAAATCGGCAGGAGCGTCGCGACCTCCGCCTTGCGCGATCCCGGGAGCAGAAGAACCGTCCGTTCCGCCCCTTCGGCAGGAGTGCCTCTGGCGATGCGGGCGGCGCGCGTCTTGAGGAGCTTCGGATAGGCCGTCAGCCGATGGCCGACGAAATGGGTTTCCGGGCCGCCGAGCCGCCCCATGACCTCGGGTTCGAAGGGCAGGATGGCAAGCACGCGGTCGACGTAGGCGAGCATGTCGCGGGCGCGGTATTCCTTCCAGGCCCAGACGCTCGGGCAGACATAATCCACGACCGGCAAATCGGGCAGAGCCTTGCGGACTTTCTTCGCCACGCGATGGGTAAAATCCGGGCTGTCGACGATCAAGAGCAGGTCGGGCTTTTCCGCGATGATCGCCTCGGCCGTCCACGATATGAGCTTGATGAAGCGTGGCAGCCGCGCGAGCACCTGCGTCAGCCCCATGACAGAGAGCTCCGAGAAATCGAAGAGCGATTTCAGCCCCTGCGCCTGCAGGGCCTCGCCGCCAACCCCCACCAGTTCGACCGGGCCCGGGCATCGGGCTTTGAGCGCCGCCACGAGATCGCCCCCCAGAAGATCGCCGGACACCTCGCCCGCGATGACGGCGATCTTGAGGGCCTTTGCGCTCACATCATCTCTCCCGGCAGACCAAGATCGATGCCGCAGACGAATATCCCGGCCGCGTCTGCCGCCTCCAGCACCGCCGCCCGCTCTATGACCAGCGCGCGCCCCGCCTCGACGGCAATGCCGGCAAGCCCCGCCTTTACGGCGTTCTCGACCGTCGATCGACCGATTGTCGGCAGGTCGGCCCGGATATCCTGCTGCGGTTTGCAGAGCTTCACAAGCACGCCCTTGCGGTAGCTCGATATGCGGCCCTCCGCGCGAAGGCGCGCCACACGCGCAAGCATGGCATCCGTCCCCTCGACCCCCTCAAGCGCCACGATGCGGCCGCCGACGCTCACGGCGCCCTGCCCCACATCAAGCCGTCCGAGCGCCTCGGCAGCTTCGGCGGCCCGGGCGATGTCGCGCATGTCGTCGCCGGACGGTCTTACGCTGCCGAGCGGTCCGGTTTCGGCCAGAAGATCGGGGGCGATTTCGTGGGCGCCGAGCACGTTGCAGCCCTGCGCCTCGATCAGCGCGATCACCATCTTCAAGACCGCGTCGTCGCCACCCGCAAGCAGGGTCTTGACGGCCATCGGCAGTTTCAGAAGCGAACGCAGGTTGACGTGGATGTCACGAAAGGCCGGGCGGCGCTTGACGCCGCCGGAAAGCACCACGCGGTCGATGCCCTTCGCCTTCACGAGGCGGGAAAGCCCGGCCATGTCGCCGACGCCGATCACCGCACTGTCGAAACCGTCCCAGGTCTGGTCAGATTCATTGCTGAGCCGGAAGATGAAGGGGTCTTCGCCCGCCTCGCGCGCCGCTTCGGCGACGAAGTGCGGAAGCATACCGCTGCCGGCGACGATCGCCAGCCGACCGTCATGCTCTCCGGCTGGGGCGGGCATCGCCGTCAGTTCTTTCCGCGGAAGGGCGAGGAAAGCGCCCGGTCACTCTCGGCAGCGATGAAATCCAGAATCTCGATCACCTGCGGGCAATCGAGGTATTCCTCGCGAATGGCCGAGGCGTTAGCGCGCGCGGAAGCTTCACCTTCGAAGATCTGCTTGAAGGCGCGGCGAACCCGGTGGATCACCGAGCGTTCGATGCCGGCGCGCGTCATGCCCACGACGTTCAGGCCGCCGAGCACGCCCGGGTTGCCGTTCAGCATGCCGTAGGGGATAACGTCGTAGCTGACCGCCGACAGTCCGCCGATGAATGCGTGACGTCCGATGCGGGTGAACTGATGGACGGCCGAACCGCCGCCCAGGATCGCCCGGTCCTCAACCGTCACATGGCCAGCCAGCATGACGTTGTTCGACAGGATGATGTGGTCGCCAAGCTTGCAGTCATGGGCGACGTGAGAGTTCGCGAGGAAGAGGTTGTTGTTGCCGACGATCGTCTTGCCGCCGCCACCGACGGTGCCGGCATTCATCGTCACGCCTTCGCGCATCGTGCAGTTGTCGCCGATCGAGAGCGTGGTTTCCTCGCCCTCGTGGTGCACGCTCTGCGGCTCGCCGCCGATGACCGCGCACGGAAAGATGCGCGCATTGCGGCCGATCGTCGTAAGCCCCGTCACAGAGACATGCGAAAGCAGCTCGCACCCGTCGCCAAGCGTGACCTTCGGGCCGACATGGCAGAACGGGCCGATCTTCACATTCTCGCCGATGACCGCACCGTCTTCCACAACGGCGAGCGAATGGATGACGGCGCTCGATGCGATACCGCTCATTTATCGTCCTTGCGCATGATCATGGCGCCGATATCGGCCTCCGCCGCGAGCGCGCCGTCGACCTTCGCCTCGCAATGGAACTTCCAGATGTTGCCGCGCTGCTTCTGTTTCACGACGTGGAATTCGACGCGGTCACCCGGGACGACGGGCTTGCGGAAACGGGCGTTGTCGATCGTCATGAAGTAGACGAGATTGCCGCCCTCACCCTGCTTGCGCGCGCAGATCGCACCCGCCGTCTGAGCCATGCCCTCGACCAGCAGCACGCCCGGCATGATCGGGGCATCGGGGAAATGGCCGGTGAAATGCGGCTCGTTCGCGGTCACATTCTTGATGCCGATCGCGGAATTGTCGCCGTCGATCTCGATGATCCGGTCCACGAGCAGGAACGGATAGCGATGGGGCAACAGCTTCATGATCTCGAGGATATCCGCCGAACCCAATGTCGACTTCACGTCGTCAACCATTCTTGCCCCCTTTCTCCTTCGCGCGGCTGTCCGCCTGGCCAAGCATCGCGGCCACTTCACGCAAATAATCCTTGAGCGGCCGTGCCGGCACGCCGCCGTAGCGCTCGCCGGGCGGGACGTCTGCCAGAACACCGCTCATCGCGGCGATCTGCGCCCCGTCACCGATCGTAATATGTCCATTGACCCCGCAGGCGCCGCCGAGCATCACCCCGTCGCCGATCTTCGCGCTGCCGGCAATGCCGACCTGGCTCACGATGCCGCAATGACGACCGATCCGCACGTTGTGACCGATCTGTACCAGATTGTCGATCTTCGTGCCCTCGCCGATGACCGTGTCGTCCATCGTGCCACGGTCGATCGTCGTGTTCGCGCCGATCTCGACGTGATCCTGGATGATGACCCGTCCGACCTGGACGATCTTCAGCATGCCGCGCGGACCCGGTGCATAGCCGAAGCCATCCTGCCCGATCCGGGCGCCATTATGGATGATGACGTTGTTGCCGATCAGCGCCGCGAGAATAGACGCTCCGGAGGCGATCGAACACTCGCGCCCGATACGCACGTGCTCGCCGATCACTGTGCCGGCACCGATCCGCGTTCCACTGCCGATCTCGACATGGGCGCCGATCACCGCCATCGGCTCGACCACGACGCCCGGCTCAAGCCTTGCCGTCGGATCGACGAATGCTGCCGGCGAAACGCCTTCCGCCTTTTCGGCCGTCGTCAGCGGTCGCATCGCCTTCGGGTGCAGGATCGCGCCCGCCATGGCAAAAGCGGTGTGCGGCGTCTTGGTCAGAAGGACGGGGATGTGATCGGGTACGAGAGAGCGCAACGCCTTGTCGCACAGGATCGCGGAGGCCTCGCAGGTCTGCAGTTCCTCGCGGTTCTTGCGAGAAAGGATGTAACAGATCTGCCCCCGCTTCGCCCGGTATACGGGCGAAACGGAGTGAATCAGCCGATCCGCGTGATTCTCGTCTTCGAGTTCCGCCCCGATCTGCGCAGCCAACGAAGCGAGGCTTATGCCGTCATGGGGCGGAAAAAAATACTCATGCTCCATAAGCCATAGCCCCAGAACGTATTACTGCCTGCAGTCCGGGAGCACTCAACTCAGAACTGGTTCGCCATGCTGAAGCGGAAGTTCTGAACCTTGTCGAAGTCTTCCTTGACGACCGGAACGGCATAGTCAAACCGCAGCGGACCGAAGGGCGACACCCAGACGATACCGGCACCGACGGAGGCACGCCACGACATGTCGGTTCCGACAGCACCGGCGCTGTTAGCAACGTCGTTGCCATAGAGCGTACCGGCGTCGGCGAAGACCGCCCCGCGCAGGTTGAAGTCCTGCGGAATGCCAGGCATCGGGAAGCTCGCCTCAGCCGAAGCCGTGAAGTAGGTCGTGCCGCCAAGCGCATCGCCATTGGCCATACGCGGACCGATACCGCTGCTTTCGAAGCCGCGCAGATCCTTGCCGCCGATCATGAACTGGTCGAAGACCTTGAGCGAACCGTCGGTCGAGACAACATGACCACCAGCGAGCGAGACCGAACCGATGATGTCCATCTCGTCGGACAGGCTGTGGAAGTAACGGAAGCGACCGTAGATCTTGTAGAAGTCGGAATCGCCGCCAAGGCCCGCATATTCCTGCGTGACGTTCAGGTACATGCCCTCACGCGCGATGATGCGGTCATCCAGCGTGTTGTAGACCCAGGTATTGCCGATGATCGACTGCTTCCACGGGCTACCGTCCACCAGATCCTGATAGGGAGCAGACAGAGCTGCGTAATCCGAGCCGCTCGAGCTGTAGTCGATCTCCTTGTAGGTGTACTTCAGCGTCGTCGCCAGATCTTCGGTGATCGGCGCGGTCACGCGGACGGTACCGCCCTGCTCGTCGTAATCATAGTTGTCATTGCTGCTGGTCGAGCTCTTGAAGAGATCGAAGCCGGCCGCGAGACGGTAGCCGAGGAAATACGGTTCCGTGAAGGAGAAGTTGTAGCTACGGGCATCCTCGAAGCCGCCGCCGGCCGCCAGACGGATGAACTGGCCGCGACCGAGGAAGTTCTTTTCTTCGATCGACGCTTCGAGAACGAAGCCGTCACCACCAACGGAGTAACCTGCGCCGATACCGAACGAGCCGGTCGGCTGGTCTTCAACTTCCACGACGACGACGACGCGGTCGGGAGCGCTGCCCGGCGCGGTCGAGATGTTGACCGTCGTGAAGTATCCGAGCGCCTCGAGACGACGCTTGGCCGCCGAGATGGTTTCCTGGTTGAAGGCGTCACCTTCACTGATGTCGAACTCGCGACGGATGACATAGTCACGCGTGCGTGTGTTGCCACGGATCTCGATCCGCTCGACGTAGGCGCGCTCGCCCTGGTCGACGAGATAGGTCACGCCGATCGTATTGTTTTCGAAATTGCGGTCGCCACGCGGAACGACGCGCGCAAACGGATAGCCCTCGGACGAGACGCGACGGGAAATCGCTTCCATCGACTTCTGGACATCCCGGGCGCTATAGGTGTCGCCGGTACGCGACTCGACGTAACGCTTCAGCTCTTCGCCATCGACACCCTCGACGGTCGATTCAACATTGATGTCGCCGAACTTGTAGCGCTCGCCTTCATCGACCGTCAGCGTGATCGTGTACTCGTTGCCGGCCTCGTTCAGAGACACATCCGAGGAAACGACGCGGAAGTCGGCATAGCCGTGATTGTAGTAGAACTGGCGCAGCGCCTCTTCGTCGGCGCGCAGCTTGTCCTCGTTGTAGACGTCGCGACGCGTCAGGAACGAAAGCATGTTCGAGCGCTTCGTCTGGATCACCGCAGCAAGGCGGCCGTCGCTGTAGGCCTGGTTGCCGACGAAATTGATCTGCGAAATCTTGGTGCGCTCGCCTTCATTGATCACGAAAGCAAGATTGACGCGACCCTCGCCCACTTCGGCGACCTGGGTCGTCACTTCGACATCGCTGCGGCCGATCGCGGCATAGGCTTCCTTGATGCGCTCGATATCGGCGGCGATCAGGCTTTCGCTGTAGGGGCCGAGCGGCTGCGTCTGCACGGCCGCCTGCAGCTTGTCGTCCTTGATCTTGCGGTTGCCGTTGAAGACCACCTGATTGACCAGCTTGTTTTCCACGACGGAAACCACAAGCGTTCCGCCCGAGACGGAAATCCGCACGTCGGAGAAGAATCCGGTCTCATAAAGACGCTTCACGGACTCATCGATATCCGCATTCGAGAAGCTCTTGCCCGGCCTGATGGTGATGTTGGAACGCACGGCTTCGACACCGACACGCTGGGCACCCCGGACATCGATACGCTGAATGACCGCCGCTTCGGCAACAACCGCCGATGCGAGAAAGGCGACACCTGCGCCAGATGAAACAACACCAGCAGACAAAGCGACCGCCGATACTGCGTTCAAAAACTTTGAACCAGCCTTCATGTGTATTTCCAACCTTCTTCCCAATGTCCCGCAGCCGTATGCCGACTCCGGCCCGTGAGTGGTTTTAACGGGTTTTACCCTACAAGCAAGTGTGGACGTTAATTTCTATTTACTTCGTTTGAATCCGTGACCCAATCGCCACTACGAGTTTGAATCATCGTAAACAAATCGTATCGCGCCTTTCAAGACGGCCCTCATCCGATCAGCCGGCTGATGTCGTTCCACGTCGCGAAAACCATCAGTGACAGGATCATCGCCAAACCGATCCGGAAGGCAATTTCCTGGGCCGCCGCCCCGACCGGTTTCCCGCGCAAGGCCTCAAGCGCGTAGAGCACCAGATGGCCTCCGTCAAGGACCGGAACTGGCATCAAATTCAATAGTCCAAGAGAAACGGACAATACGGCCGCGAGATTGAGGAGCGCCAGAACGCCGAGAGTGGCCATCTGGCCGGACGCCTGCACCACCCGAACCGGTCCGCCGAGCTGGTCGGCATTCATCCGCCCGGCAAACATGTTCCCGATATAGTCGACTGTTCCGGTAACGATGTGCCAGGTCTGGCGGAAGCCCTCGCCCATCGCCTGCAGCGGCGACAGCGGCTCGACGCGGAAATTGCCGCTGTCCTTGTTGGTGACGATGCCGATCTGGCCGACTTCCATCGTGTTGCCGAAGCGATCGGTCGTCACCGTCCGGCGCGGCACCATCTCGAGATCAAGGAGGCTTTCGCCCCGCTTGACGGTCACGACGACGGGGATTTCCGGCCGCATGGTGATGTAGCGGACGACATCGTCGAACGTCTCCACATGGGAACCGTCGAGCGCGATCAACAGGTCGCCAGGCTTGACGCCTGCGGCCTCGGCGGCGCTCGCCGCCTTGACCTCGGCGACCACCGGATCAGCAACCGGCTTGCCGTAGGCGCCAAAAATGGCCGCAAAGATGACGATCGCGAGCACGAAATTGGCGATCGGACCGGCGGCAACGGTAATCGCACGCTTCCACAACCGCGCACCGGCGAGCGTCTGTTCGCGCTCGGCCGGGCTCAGGTCGTCCAGCTCTCCTCCCGGACGGCTTGCCGCATCCGCATCGCCGAAGAACCGGACATAGCCACCGAGGGGGATCGCGGAAATCTTCCAGCGCGTTCCGTGCTTGTCGGTGTAACCCACAAGCTCCGGCCCGAAGCCGACGGAAAAGGCGAGAATGCGGATGCCGGACCAGCGACCCGCGAGATAGTGCCCCATCTCGTGCACGAAGACGAGCAGCGACAGGATGATCACATAGGGCAGGATATAGCCCGCCAGAAAACCGAAAAATGCCGTGATCTGATCCATTTCCGCTCCCTTTGATGGTTTGCGTCAGAGGCCGAGCAGGAAGCCGCCGAGCGAGTCTATTCCGGCGCCGGTGACGGCCGAATAGCCGACAGCAAGAAGGAAAGCCGAAAAACAGGCAAAAACAAGTCCGTCCACGCGGTCCATGACGCCGCCGTGTCCCGGAATGATCCGTCCGGAATCCTTCACGCCGAAGCGGCGCTTTATGAAGGATTCGAAGAGGTCGCCGATTTGGCTCGATACCGAGAGCGCAAAGGCAACGACCGGCACCCAAAGTGCGACACTCTGGAAATAGGCGAGCGCCACGGCGATTCCACCGGCAACACCCGCAGCCGTGCCGCCGATGGCACCGGACCACGTCTTGCCGGGCGATATCCTGGGCGCGAGCTTCGGTCCGCCGAGCGCCCGGCCGACGAAATAGGCGAGAATGTCGGTGCCCCAGACGATCGCGAAGACGAAGAGCATCGCGGTGAATCCGAGAGAATCCTCACCGCGGATCGCTGACAGCGAAATCGCGCTCAGTCCGGCATAGAAGATGCCGCCGGTCTGCCACCAGCTCCACCGCCCCGCGATTGCAGGAAGTGCCGCAGTCAGGACGAGGCCGGCAAACAGTGGAACCGTCATTTCGCCGGACGTCAGCAACAGCGTCGCAGTGATGGCCGCCATTGAAAACCAACCCCAGGCGTTGCCGCGCACACTCTTTTCCGCAAGCCGCGTAATCATCGACCACTCGTAATAGACGAGCAGGCCGATCACCGACGCGACGATGCGAAACGCCAGACCACCGATCCAGGTCGCGGCCAGCACGATCGCGGCAAGGACGATTGCCGAATAAATGCGAAGACGGAGTTCTTGGGCCATCGTTACGAGCTCACCGCCACGGGCGTGGCCGACAACCCGCCAAATCGCCGGTCGCGCGCCGCATAGCGATCGAGTGCCGAAAAGAAGATTTCACGAGTGAAATCAGGCCAGTATTCCGGCACGAACATCAGTTCCGCATAGGCCGCCTGCCAAAGCAGGAAATTGGAGAGCCGCTCCTCGCCGCTGGTGCGGATGACGAGGTCCGGATCCGGAATGCCGGCGGTATCCAGCCTGTCGTTGATCATCTGGGCATCGATCTCCGAAGGCTGCAGGCGCCCGGCCTGGACGTCCGCGGCGATGCCCGCGCAGGCTCGCGCGATCTCGTCGCGGGAGCCGTAGTTGAACGCGATGATCAAGGTCAGCGCACCATTGGCGCGCGTCGTCTCTTCCGCCTCGAGCAGGAGCAGGCGGATGTCGTCGCGCAGGTGCACGCGGTCGCCGATCACCCTAATGCGGACACCCTTGCGATGAAGTTCCGCAAGGTCGCGCTGGACGAAAGTCTTCAGAAGCCCGAACAGATCGTTGACCTCGGCTTGCGGCCGACGCCAGTTCTCCGAGGAAAAAGCGAAAAGCGTCAGATACTTGATCTCAGCATCGGCGGCTGCCTGAACGACCTCCCGAACCGCCTCGACTCCCTTGCGGTGCCCGACCGCCCGCGGCAGACCGCGCGCGTTTGCCCAGCGGCCGTTGCCATCCATGATGATCGCAACATGCTGCGGGGCAGCGCGGCTCTCGGATGTGGACATGTTCGATCCGGTTCTCCGTTCGGCAGGACGACTGGGACGCGCCCCGCGCCCTCAGACCTGCATGATTTCCTTTTCCTTCTCCGCGAGCAAGCGGTCGACCTCAGAAATAGTATCGTCGGTCATCTTTTGCACTCGGTCCGACTGCGCACGGCTCTCGTCCTGACCGATAACACCGTCCTTCTCGGCCTTTTTAAGGCCGTCCATGCCGTCGCGACGCACGTGGCGAACGGCGACCTTCGCCTTCTCGGCGTAATCGTGGGCAATCTTGACCAGCGACTTGCGGCGTTCTTCGTTCAGTTCCGGCAGCGGAATGCGCAGGTTCTGGCCGTCGATGATCGGATTGAGGCCGAGATTCGACTCGCGGATCGCCCGGTCGACGGCACCGACCATCGACTTGTCCCAGACGGATACGCCGAGCATACGCGGTTCCGGGACGGTGATGTTGGCCACCTGGTTGAGCGGCACCCGCGAGCCATAGGCTTCCACCTGGACCGGATCAAGCAGGTTGGACGAAGCGCGGCCGGTGCGCAGCGACGCGATATCGTGCTTGAACGCGTTGATTGCGCCTTCCATGCGGCGCTTCAGATCGTTGAGATCAACCTCTGCAGTCATGATGATACTCCTGTAGTCGATATGGCCGTCGGCCTGGAGAAAGAATGTCCCGGCGTTTTCAGGTATCGGAGACCACCGTCTTCCTGCCGCCACCGGCGAGGATGTCACGGAATCCGCTCTTTTCGTGGATCGAGAAGACGATGATCGGGATGTGGTTCTCGCGTGCGAGCGCGACGGCGGCGACGTCCATCACCGCAAGGCCCTTCTGCAGAACCTCATCATGGGTGAGCTTTTCGAAGCGGGTGGCCGTCGGGTCCTTCTTCGGATCGGCCGAATAGATCCCGTCCACCTGGGTTCCCTTGAAGATTGCCTCTGCACCCATCTCGGCAGCACGGAGCGCGGCGGCCGAATCGGTCGTGAAAAAGGGATTACCAGTGCCGCCAGCAAAGATGACCACCCGGCCGAGCGAAAGATGGTAGAGCGTCGCACGCTGCGAGAAGCTCTCACAGATTTCGGGCATGGCGATGGCCGAAAGCACCACCGTGTCGATGTCGAGCTTGCGGAGCGAGGTTGCGAGCGCCAGGGCGTTGATGACGGTCGCGAGCATGCCCATGTGGTCGCCGGTCACCCGGTCGCCGCCCTTGGAGGCCACCGCCACACCACGGAAGATGTTTCCACCTCCGACCACGACGCCAACCTCCACGCCCATGGCCCGCGCTTCGGCGATATCGGAGGCAATACGGTCCGCCACCGCCACATCGATACCGAAACCCTGGCTACCCATCAGGGCTTCGCCGGAGGCCTTCAGAAGAACGCGTTTATAGAGAGGTGCGGAAGACATGATCGCTCCTTGAATAACTAGATGCCGGATACACGAAGGGCATCGCGTTGTCACGCGATGCCCATGTTTTTCCCAATGAAGGACGAAAGGGCCGATCAGCCCTTGGCAGCGGCTGCGACTTCGGCGGCGAAGTCGGTGGCTTCCTTCTCGACGCCTTCGCCGAGCAGCAGGCGAGCCATGCCGGTAACTTCGATCGGAGCGCCGACTTCCTTCTCTGCTTCCTTGATCGCAGCGCCGACCGTCAGGTCGGGATTGATGACGAAGGCCTGCGACAGCAGAGCGACTTCCTCGAAGAACTTGCGCATGCGGCCTTCGACCATCTTCTCGATGATGGCGTCCGGCTTGCCCGAAGCGCGCGACTGCTCGATAAAGACGTTGCGTTCGCGTTCGGCGACAGCCGCGTCGACTTCTTCGGCGCGGATGGCGAGCGGGTTGGTGGCGGCAATGTGCATGGCGACCTGGCGGCCGATGGCGTTCAGCGCGTCCTTGTTGCCGGTCGACTTCAGCGCGACCAATACGCCGAGCTTGCCGAGACCGTCGGCGACGGCGTTGTGGATGTAGGTGGCGACGACGCCGTCTTCGACGGAAAGCAGGGTCGCGCGACGCAGCGTCATGTTTTCGCCGATCGTGGCGATCGCGTCCTTCAGGCTTTCAGCGACGGACTTGCCGGTTGCCGGGTAGCTGGCGGCGGCAATCGCATCAACCGAACCGTCGGTCGAAAGAGCGACGCCGGCAATGCCGCGAACGAGGTCCTGGAAGGCATCGTTACGAGCAACGAAGTCGGTCTCGGAGTTCAATTCGACGACGACGGCCTTGGTGCCGGCGCCGGCAATGCCGATGAGACCTTCCGCTGCGGTGCGGCCGGACTTCTTGTCAGCCTTCGCGATGCCCTTGGCGCGCAGCCAGTCGATGGCCGCTTCCATGTCGCCGTTGGTCTCGGCGAGCGCCTTCTTGCAATCCATCATGCCTGCGCCGGTCTTTTCGCGCAGTTCCTTCACCATTGCAGCAGTGATCTCGGTCATTGTTTGCCTCTTGTCGGTTCAAGCGGTGCGCCCGCCCCCGAAAACGACGGAAGGCGCCCTGTTTGGGGCACGAACTGTACCCGGAAGTATGACAACGTGATGAAGCAGCGCCATCACGATAATAAACTCTGGTGACTATCGCGGCGGCGAGTTCGAAACGTCCGCACCGCAAAGGAACAGGCCGCCACCAGCATTGCTGAGAGCGGCCCCGTCCCGTATCAGGAAAACGCGGCGAAGACCGAAAAGGCTCCGCCGCTCGCCATCGTCAGGCGCCGGCTTCGTCTTCGAGCGCCGGCTCGATCGGGGCTTCGGCAGAGGCGCCGATGTCACGACCGGAGGCACCCTGCTGACGTGCGATGCCGTCGATCGCCGCACGAGCGATCAGGTCGCAGTAGAGAGCAATGGCGCGCGAGGCGTCGTCGTTGCCGGGAATCGCGTAGTCGATCTGGTCCGGATCGCAGTTCGAGTCGATGATGGCGACGACCGGGATACCCAGGCGCTTGGCTTCATCGATTGCGATCTTTTCCTTGTTGGTGTCGATGATGAACATCAGGTCCGGGGTGCCGCCCATATCGCGGATACCGCCGAGAGCCTTGTTCAGCTTTTCGCGTTCGCGCTCGAGGTTGAGGCGTTCCTTCTTCGAATAGCCCTGGGCTTCCGAAGCGAGGATCTCATCGAGCTTGCGCAGGCGGGCGATCGAGTTCGAAATGGTCTTCCAGTTGGTCAGCATGCCGCCGAGCCAGCGGGAGTTGACGTAGTACTGGGCCGAACGCTTGGCGCTGTCGGCGATCAGGTCGGAAGCCTGACGCTTGGTACCGACGAACAGCACGCGACCGCCGCGGGCGACGGTGTCGGAAACGACCTGCAGGGCGCGCGAAAGCATCGGCACGGTCTGCGCGAGGTCGATAATGTGGATGTTGTTACGATCGCCGAAGATGTACGGCTTCATCTTCGGGTTCCAGCGGTGGGTCTGGTGGCCGAAGTGAACACCAGCTTCCAGAAGCTGGCGCATGCTGAAATCAGGCAATGCCATGCCTTTTTCTCCTTTTCCGGTTGAACCTCCGCAAGGCGAACAGCACCCTCTTCGAGAATGCCACCGGCGGAAACGTCCGGATTTCTCCCGGACAATCCCATGCCTTACGTGTGGAATGCCGCTCGCCATATAGCGAGTTCGTCAGGAAATCAAGGCTTTTGTCGGTAAAGATTGTTTCGGCGAACCGGTGTTGGCAGGACTACTTGCAGCCGCGGTCCTCGAGCATCTCCAGTTTCGAGAGATGACCGCTGAGGATGAAGTCGCCGTAATCGAGGGTAAGGTCGCGGGTGACGCCGTTGTCGTAGAGCTTGAAGGACTGGGTGTAGACCGGCAACTGGTCTCCAGCCGTCTTGTCGTCGTAGTAGGCGATCGAGACCGGCCAGTATTTCGCCGCCGCCATTGCGCCGGCCCTTCCGGCATCGGGCTCGTCCTTGCCCGGTTCGGTCGCGTGGCCGACGATCGTGGTCGTCAGATAGCTGCGGTCGCCGTCCTCCGAGCCGTCGAAGATGCGCGCCTCGAAAAAGGTCTCGCCTTTCCTCGCCCTGTCGATGACTTCCAGCATGTGTTCGGCGGGGAACCGGCTGTCCGCCAGTTCCAACGCACGCTTCGCCGGACCGTCGATCTCGATCTTGACCCGGCCGTTCTCGTCCGCAGCCCTGCCCTTCACGTCCTTGTCGAGCTGGTCGTCTGTGAAGGACTTCGTTTCGAAACGGAACCTGCCCTTGGCGATATCCTCGAATGTCCGGCTCTGCTGGTCGGTTACGCGCACCTGCTCGCCAGTGTCGATGCGGGTCACGAAGCGGAAATTGGTGGTGTAGCCCTTACATTCCGAGCCAACGAATTCGTAGACCATTCGGCCGCGCATCGCCTCGATGCCGGCCCGTTCGGAGGCTTCCTTCAGCTCGACGTCGTAGATGGCCCTGTGCGGCGCCAGACGGCCGGCGGCAGCTTCCGCCCCGCTCGCCATCCAGCCGACGGCACCCAGCGTGGCCAGAGCGGCAACCGCATAGCTCGAGCGAAACATTCAAAACCTCCTGTTGGACTGGCCGGCGATGATATAAGAACTGTCCCGGCGAAAGCGAGGCACGCCTTCGTGTAATGCAAGATTCTTTTTCAATGTTACAAGAAAACCGGGAAACTAGAATGTCCGAGACAATCGACAATCGTCTGGAAGCCATGGGTATCCGCCTTCCGGTCGCCGCCGCACCGGCCGCGAACTACGTTCCATACGTCATCAGCGGAAACCTGCTTTACCTCTCCGGCCAGCTTCCGATGGAGGACGGCAAGATTGCGATGACCGGCCTGGTCGGCAGTGACGTCGATCTCGCGGCCGCTCAGCGGGCGGCGGAACTCTGTGCGATCAACATCCTCGCCCAGGCAAAGGCGGCGCTCGGCGATCTCGGCCGCATCGCCCGCGTCATCAAGCTCAACGGGTTCGTCGCTTCGGCACCGGGTTTCACCGAGCAGCATCTGGTGATCAACGGCGCCTCCAATCTCATCGCCAATGTTCTCGGAGACGCCGGCAAGCACGCCCGCGCCGCCGTCGGCATGGCCGCCCTGCCGCTCAACGCCGCCGTCGAGATCGATGCGATCCTGGAGATCACCCTGTGACCGACGCCCGCTGGATCAAAGACCTGCCGGTCGCCCATCGCGGCTTCCACGACATGAACAAGGCCGTCTGGGAAAACACCCTTTCGGCCTTCCAGCGGGCGATCGACGCCGGCTTTGCGATCGAATGCGACGTGCAGCTTTCGGCCGACAGCGTCCCCGTCGTGTTCCACGACCATGACGTGCAGCGGCTGTGCGGGATCGCGGGCGACGTGCGCGAGCGCACCGCCGCCGAGCTCGGCATGCTGTCCGTCGGCGGCACCGCCGACCGCATCCCGACGCTCCGGCAGATGCTGGCGCTCGTCAAGGGCCGCGTTCCACTGGTCATCGAGCTCAAGGGCACCAGCGCCGAGGAAGATGACGGCTTTGCCGCGACCGTGCTCGACGTGCTCGAAGGTTACGAAGGCAAGGTCGCGCTGATGAGCTTCGACCACTGGCTGCTGAAGGACCTGAAGGCGCTCGACTGCCCCTACCCGGTCGGACTGACTGCGGAGGGCGCCAAGCCCGAAACCTTCTTCGTCCATGACGAGGCGATGCAGCTTGGGCTCGATTTCATCTCCTACTGTGCTGCGCATCTGCCGAACAGCTTCGTCACCGCCCAGCGCGAACGCGGCATCCCGGTCATTACGTGGACGGTCAGGGATGAAATCATGCGGCAGCATACTTATAAATATGCGGAGCAGATGACCTTCGAGGGGTTCGATCCCCGGGAGACGACGGTCGCGACCGCCTGACGGGAGCAGCATGACGCAAGAGGTATCCATCCGGATCGAACGGTCCTTTACAGCGATCCCGCCCGAGCTTTGGGCCACGCTCGACGGTGCGGGGCGATACAAGCCCGGCGGGAGCTACAATCCGTTCAACGCACATGGCTTCCTCTCCGCACTCGAGGAGTCGGGATCGGCGACCGCCGAGACGGGCTGGCTCGGTCATCATCTCCTGCTGGAGGATGCCGCCGGAACCCTGATCGGCGCCGTCCCCTGCTATCTCAAGAGCCACAGCCGCGGCGAATACGTCTTCGATCACGGCTGGGCCGACGCCTACCAGCGCGCCGGCGGACGCTACTATCCGAAGCTGCAGGCTGCCATTCCGTTCACCCCGGCGACGGGGCCGCGGCTGATGGTTGCGCAAGGCCGACACCAGGCAGAGGTCCGCGCTCTGCTCGCCGCAGGCCTGCGCCAGGTCACCGAGAAGATCGGCGCCTCCTCCGCCCACGTGACCTTCCTGCCCGAAGACGAGCTCGCCGCCTTCGAGGGGCAGGGCTATCTTCACCGGACCGACCAGCAGTTCCATTTCCTGAACGCCGGCTACAGGGATCACGACGATTTCCTCGACACCCTCGCCTCGCGCAAGCGCAAGGCGCTGAAGAAGGAGCGGCGTGCGGCGCTCGAGAACGGCATCACGATCGACTGGCTCACCGGCACTGATCTCACGGAATCCGTCTGGGACCAGTTCTTCGCCTTCTACATGGATACCGGCAGCCGCAAATGGGGCCGCCCGTACCTCACACGGGATTTCTACTCGCTGATCGGGGAACGGATGGCCGACGACATCCTGCTGGTGATGGCGAAACGCAACGGGCGATACATTGCGGGCGCAATCAACTTCATCGGTGGCGACACGCTCTTCGGGCGGCATTGGGGCTGCATCGAGGAGCATCCGTTCCTGCATTTCGAAGTCTGCTATCACCAGGCGATCGATTTTGCCCTAGCGAAAGGTCTGAAGAAGGTCGAGGCCGGCGCGCAGGGCGAGCACAAGCTCGCCCGCGGATACCAGCCGGTGACCACCCACTCCGCGCACTTCATCGCCCATCCCGGCCTCAGGCGCGCCGTCGCCGACTATCTCGAGCATGAGCGCCGCGAAGTCGAACAGATTGGCGAGTATCTCGGCGGACACACCCCCTTCAGGAAGGGCGAGCGGCAGTGCCGCGACGACTGACGGGCGCTTGATCGTTCCCCCACGGTCGCGTTAGGTACGCAGCGAAACGAGGAGACCCACGATGACCAGCCCGGCCTACGACCCGAACAACATCTTCGCCAAAATCCTGAAAAACGAGATTCCCTCGGTCCGTCTCTACGAGGACGAGCATACGCTCGCCTTCATGGACGTGATGCCGCAATCGCCGGGCCATCTCCTCGTCATTCCGAAGGAAGGATCGCGCAACCTGCTTGACGCCGATCCCGCAGTCCTCGCCCGCACAATCCCGGTCGTCCAGAAGCTCGCGGTCGCTGCCAAGGAGGCGCTCGACGCCGACGGCGTCTTCGTCGCCCAGTTCAACGAGCCCACCGCCGGCCAGACGGTCTTCCACCTGCATTTCCACGTCATCCCGCGCTATGAGGGTGTGCCGCTCCGGCCGCATTCCGGCCAGATGGAGGATGTCGAGGTGCTGAAGGCGCACGCAGAGAAGATCAAGGCGGCGCTGTAAGCGCCACCCTCCCCTTGAGGGGGAGGGTCGGAGCGCCGCTCCGGGGTGGCGTGACCCTTCCGGCGACAAAACCCACTCCCTGGCACGCAACGTCACCCCCACCCGCGCGCGACCTCCCCCATCAGGGAGGTAACGATTCGGCCGAACGCTGAGATTTCCGACCCTTACTCCGGATTGCGATAGCCGTTCCTCTCCGGGAACGGCCAGTCTTTCAAGAGGCCCATGTCCGGCCTGAATATCTCGACCTTCAGCGGATAGCACGCGGCCGCGTCGCTCGAATGGGTGGTGCTGCAGTCGCCGCCGGGGCAGGCAGACAGTGCGCCGATGAGGTCGATCTCGGCGAAAAATTCGATGTAGTCGCCGGGCCGGACCGGGCTCGCCTTCATGAAATATTGGTGCGTATCGCTGGTAAAGCCGGTGCACATAAAGACGTTGAGCACATCGTGGACATACGGCTCGGCCTCGCGGAAGGCGAGGCCCTTCGCTCCGGCGAGCGCGCGCGTCAGGTTCGAATGGCAGCAATGATGATAGTCGCCACCGGAGAGCAGCCGGTTAGTATAGGGATCGCAGCGCGTGCCGATGACATCGTGCAGACCCGCCCCGTCGTCGTCCCAACCGTACCAGGCGAGCGTATCGTGGGTGATCGTCGCCATCGGCCGCAGATGCGGCAGCGAGCTCCAGAGCCGGTCGCCGACCGAGACATGGGTCGCGTGCAGCGCCCGCGTCTTGCCGCTGAAGAAGCGTTCGGAAAGGTCCGCCGCGTTCCATAGGTTGAGGTCGCCGACCTGCGGCCCCTCGATGCTGACGACACGGAAGAAATGCCCCTTCGGCACCTCGAACGCTCCACCATCGCGCGGCGGAACGACGATTTCATCGATTTTTTCAAGCGTTGCGCGCGCTTCTTCGAGTCGCGCCATGTCCGGAGCCGGCAAGGTTCCGTTAGGATAGACGACGACGGGGCGACGGGCCCGGCGCTCGGCGGCGTCGGCGGGGGCCTGGACGGCGGACTTGGCGGTCATGAACGATCCTGCGCTCTCATAGACGAATAACTGGGCGGACACTGCACGCCAGCAAGGCCGCTGGCAAGACGGCTTCTCCTTGCCACAAGGCTAAGCGTCACTTATCCTCGTCCGTCATGAAGTTTCCGCCCCTGCCAAGTCTCCGCGCCTTCGAATCCGCCGCCCGCCGCGAGAATTTCCGACAGGCGGCCGCCGAGCTCGGCATCACGCCGGCCGCCGTCAGCCAGCATGTGCGCAGCCTCGAAACCTGGCTCGGTGTCAGCCTCTTCGAGCGCAGCGCGCGTGGCGTGCGGTTGACGCCCGCCGGGCGGGAATTCGGCAATGCTGTGACCGCGGGGCTCACCGGCATCGCTGCTGCCGCCGAACAACTGTCGGCCGGAGCAAAGCGCCGCACCGTGCGGCTCGCCTGCCTTCCCTCAGTCGTCACCCATTGGCTGGCGCCGCGATTGCCGCGCTTCCGCGTCGCCCATCCGGACATACAGGTCGCGATCTCCTATGCGGCAGGCGCAAAGACAGCATCGGAAGCCGCGGCAGACTTGCTGATCCAGCACGGCGCTCGTCCGGATGCCGGGGCGGTACCGATTCTCTCCGGTGCAACACGCCCGATCTGCGCGCCGGCCTATCTGCATCGCAGAGGCCCGATCCGCGATCCCCGCGAACTTTTCAAGGCCGATCTCCTGCACGACGAGAGCCCGGCCGCCTGGCGACGGTGGTTTTCCGAAGGAGGTCTCGAAAGCCCGCGCGAGGCGGGGCCAATCTTCGCCGATTTCAACCTGCTCCTGAGTTCTCTGACGGCCGGGCTCGGCGTTGCGCTCTGCCCGACCGCGCTCATTGTCGACGAGCTTTCGCGAGGGGAACTCGAAATCCTGTTCGATCGCCCGACGGACATGGAGAAGGCTTACTGGTTGACGGAAGCGGCAAGCCTCTCACCGGAAGCAGTGCTGATGCGAGACTGGTTGCTGGCGGAGGCGGCCGATGCGCCCCCTCCGGAGGGTTAAGGCTCAGACGAAGACAAGGCCGAGCGCCAGAAGGGCCACGGAGACCACGACGCCGACGACGACCCGCTGCCCCGCTACCAGGAAGGCAGCGAAGCCGAGCCCTGCCGCCACGAGCCGCAGCCAGAGCGGCGAGGCTTCAAGACTGCCGGTCGGAAAGACGATGAGCTTCGCAGTCACCGCCATGACCAGCGATGTGGCAACCGCCCTCACCCATTTCAGCGCCTCGGAATCCTCGTTCATGCGGTTGCCGGCAACCACGCCGAGCCAACGCCAGATATCCGTCGCCAGCCAGCCCGCGACGAGGATCACGGCATAGATCGAGTAGTCGCTCATCGGCCTTCTCCCGCTCGGTGCTTCCGCCGGCCGGAAAGGACCAGCCGATCAGTGAGATAGGCCAGCGTTCCGCCACCGAGACCGGCGATCAGGACGTCCAATCCCGGCACAACCATCGACAACAGCGGCCCGCCGACAACTCCGATGAGAAACGCCAGCTTGAGGACGGGCTGGCGCGACGTCGCCCAGATCGAGGCGACGAAATAAACCGGTGTGAGAAAGAACAGCACGCCGGCGACCATCGGCGGGAAGGTCTCGACGAGGCCGTAGCAGATACCGACGAGAAGCGTGTTGGTGAGCGTCAGCGTGATCGCGAAACCGGCAAAGTAGACGGTACGATGCTCGCGCGGAACGGTACCGATGTGCTGGGTGGTGAACACCCACGCGGTGATCGCGATGAAATGGGAAAGGAAGAGCAGCAACCAGACGGGTGTGCGCGGCGTGCGGATTTCCGGAACGAGCGACGCCACCATCGGCATCATCCGAATCGAGGAGAGCGAAACGGCAACGATGATCGCGAGAATATGGGCGCCGCTCGCGAGCATTCCGGTCAGGATCATCTTGGCCGGCAGCGCCCAGACCATCAGCGTCATAAAAATGGCCGCGCCGCGCGAAATGCCGGCCTCGAGCGCGAAGGCGGCGAAACCGACGAAGGAGGTCATCAGGATCAGCGCCGGCAGGCTGAAAATGCCGCTTGCACCGCGCCGGAACCAGCGAAAAGACTCGGAATCGGCAGTCTGAAACGGCATCGGCAGATCCCAGGGGAGACGGCGGGGACCGGCGAGAGACGCCGCCGGCACAGGGTTTGTGCAAGCAATACCGGCGATTCCCGGCACGAGACAGCGGTTTTCCGCAACCCGGCCATTCCTTCAGCGCATGCCGTCGGGCCCGCCGCTCACCGAAATCATCAACCAGCTCCGGCCGCGACGCATGTAGACCTCCGTCCAGCGCCCGGCGACGGCCTGGGATGCGCCGCCTGCGGCCTCGACCTCCGCTTCGTAACGATAGTGCACGACGCCGACTTCGTGATCGAAGACCGTGACTTCGAGAGGCTGCAGCCTGTAGCGGAGAATGCGCGGCGAACCCGGCCCGACGGAAGCCACCGCCGCCTCATAATCGTGCGGCCTGTCGAGGCCGGTCACCCAGCCGCTGTAATCGGGATGGAGAAGCCTGCGGACCGGTGCGGTCTCACGCCGGCGGGCAAGCTCCCATAGCATCTGGACGTGCTCCCAGAGCAGCTGCTCCTCATCACCGTGACGAGGTATCCCACCGCTCTCATGCTCCATCCTTCCGCTCCCCCGATTGCCGTCGGCAGTACCGACGAGAAAACCCTCGCAGCGTGGCTGCGAGGGGTCAATTCACCTCTTCGTATAGCAAGGGACTACCACTCGAAGACCAACCGCTATTTCTTCTTCGGCACCTTGGGAACCGAGCTTCGCTTTTTCGGAGCCGGAGCCTCGCCCGGCTCTTCCGTCGAGGCTTTCGCCTTGCGGGCAGTCCTGGCCTCTCCGCCGACGGTTTCGGCCTCCGCCTTCGGCTTTACCGGCGCGACATCCGGAACCGCATCGAGATCGAGGACCTCGGCGCCGGTCTCGTCCTTCTTCACACCGACCTTGACGACACCGCCTTTCTTCAGCTTGCCGAAGAGGATCTCGTTGGCGAGCGGCTTCTTGATGTGCTCCTGAATGACGCGCGCCAGCGGACGGGCACCCATCTTTTCGTCATAGCCACGGGTGGCAAGCCAGGCGATCGCCTCCGGCGCGAGGTCGAAGGTGACGTTGCGCTCGGAAAGCTGCGCCTCGAGCTGCATGACGAACTTCTGCACCACCTGATGGATGACCTCGGTCGGCAGCGGTGCGAACTGGATCGTCGCATCGAGGCGGTTGCGGAATTCCGGGGTGAAGAGACGGTTGAGGGCCTCCTCTTCCTCTCCCGTCCGCTTGGACGAGCCGAAACCGATTGCCGCCTTTGCGCCTTCCGTCGCGCCCGCGTTGGTCGTCATGATTAGGATGACGTTGCGGAAGTCGATCTTCTTGCCGTTGTGGTCGGTCAGCGAACCGTGATCCATAACTTGAAGCAGGATGTTGTAGATGTCCGGATGCGCCTTTTCGATCTCGTCGAGCAGGACGACCGAATGCGGGTGCTGGTCCACGCCGTCGGTCAGCAGACCGCCCTGGTCGAAGCCGACATAGCCGGGAGGCGCCCCGAGAAGCCGCGAGACGGTGTGGCGTTCCATGTATTCGGACATGTCGAAGCGCAGCAGTTCGACGCCGAGCGAGGCGGCAAGCTGCTTTGCGACTTCGGTCTTGCCCACACCCGTCGGGCCGGAGAAAACATAGCAGCCGATCGGCTTGTTCGGTTCGCGCAGGCCGGCTCGGGCAAGCTTGATCGAGGTCGAGAGCGCCTCGATCGCCTTGTCCTGGCCGTAGACCACCGAACGGAGCTCCTTCTCGAGATTGGCGAGCACCATCTCGTCGTCCTTGGAGACGGTCTTCGGAGGGATGCGCGCCATCGTCGCGATCGTCGCCTCGATCTCCCGCTCGGTAATCAGCTTGCGCCGCTTGGACGCGGGCAGCAGCATCTGCGCCGCACCGGTTTCGTCGATGACGTCGATCGCCTTGTCCGGCAGCTTGCGGTCGGAGATGTAGCGCGCCGAAAGCTCGACTGCCGCCTTGATCGCCTCGTTCGTGTAGCGGAGCTTGTGGTAGTCCTCGAAATAGGGCTTCAGGCCCTTCATGATCTCGATCGCGTCGTCGATCGAAGGCTCGTTGACGTCGATCTTCTGGAAACGGCGAACGAGAGCCCGATCCTTCTCGAAGAACTGGCGGTATTCCTTGTAAGTCGTCGACCCGATGCAACGGATCGCCCCCGAAGACAGCGCCGGCTTCAGGAGGTTCGAGGCGTCCATGGCGCCGCCCGACGTCGCGCCCGCACCGATAACGGTGTGGATCTCGTCGATGAAGAGCACGGCGCCCGGGTAATCCTCGAGTTCCTTGACGACCTGTTTCAGGCGCTCCTCGAAATCGCCGCGATAGCGGGTACCGGCAAGCAGGGTACCCATATCGAGCGAGAAAATCGTCGCATCCTTCAGCGCGTCGGGAACCTTGCCCTCGACGATGCGCTTGGCGAGGCCTTCGGCGATCGCCGTCTTGCCGACGCCGGGATCGCCGACATAGAGCGGATTGTTCTTGGAACGGCGGCAAAGCACCTGGATCGTCCGGTTGACCTCGTCGTTGCGGCCGATCAGCGGATCGATCCGGCCCGCACGCGCCTTCTCGTTGAGGTTGACGCAGTAAGCCTTGAGGGCTTCCTGCTTGCCCTTGGGGGCTCCGTCCTCCTGGTCACGCGCCTGCTTGGCCTCGGCTTCGCCCTCCTCGGCGCCACGCGGCGGGCGCACCTGCGACGCGCCCGGACGCTTGCCAATGCCGTGGGAAATGTAGTTGACCGCGTCGTAGCGGGTCATCTCCTGCTCCTGCAGGAAATAGGCCGCATGGCTCTCGCGCTCGGCGAAGATGGCGACCAGCACGTTCGCGCCGGTCACCTCTTCGCGGCCGGACGACTGCACGTGAATGACCGCGCGCTGGATGACACGCTGGAAGCCGGAGGTCGGCTTGGAGTCCTCGTCGTAGCCCGTCACCAGGTTCGAAAGCTCGTTGTCGACATAGTCGCTGACGGTTTTGCGCAACACGTCGAGGTTGACGTTGCACGCCCCCATCACGGCAGCCGCATCGGCATCGTCGATCAGCGCGAGCAGAAGATGCTCGAGCGTGGCATATTCGTGATGCCGCTCGTTCGCGTAGGTCAGTGCCTGGTGCAGCGCCTTTTCGAGGCTCGGAGAAAATGTTGGCACGTCAGATCCTCACTTCTTTTCCATCACACATTGCAGCGGGTGCTCGTGCTGCCGGGCAAAATCCATCACCTGACTGACCTTGGTCTCGGCGACCTCGTAGGTGAAGACACCGCACTCCCCGACGCCATGATTGTGAACATGCAACATGATACGCGTGGCGGCCTCCCTGTCCTTCTGGAAGAAGCGCTCCAGGATGTGGATCACGAATTCCATCGGGGTGTAGTCGTCGTTGAGAAGCAGCACGCGATACAGATTCGGCTTCTTGGTCTTGGGCTTCGTGCGCGTGATGACGGACGTGCCGCGACCGGCGTTGTCCCCGTCACTTTTCTGCTGCATGAAGACCGGCGTGGCGATCATATTCTTCCATTCTCCAGTGGTTCGCCGGCCGGCTGGCGCCGAGGCGAACACTTAGCACATTAAGGTAGTTCGTAATTTGGTGATTTTAAGCCCCCTGCAAGGGAGTGCAAACACATTTGCATCGCATCGGCCGCCGCCGCCGAGAAAAGCGGGGACAGGCCGTGAGAGACAACGCAGAAGGCCGGCCGCGGATCCCGCAGCCGGCCTTGATTTATTCGATGCGCGGTGGCGCGGCGGGTTGGCCTCAGGCGGCCGCCGCGGCCGGGACGCCGACGGACTTCGATGCCTTGGCGACCGGGGTCTCATAGGGCTTGTAGGCGTTTCTCGCGAGATCGGCGTACATTTCCGTGAGCTTCGTCGCTTCGGAAACGAAGCCTTCGTAGGCGCCCTTCACGAAGTTCGTCTGCAGTTCGAGTGCACCTTCGACGCTCTTCACGCCGGCCAGGCTTTCCATATGCGCAACCGCATCCTGGAATGACTTCTTCGAATATTCGGAAGCCTCCGTCGCGATGGCCTGAAAGCCCTTCGCGATCTCTGCGTAATTCTTCAGCATCGCGTCCATCGCTTCCTTGCCCTTCCTGTTCGCTTCATCGAAATTAAACATACGGCAGCGTCCCTTCTGCTTGATTTCGCTGCTGATCCACATAGCGCATGCACAATTTTTGTCAATTGTTTTCCGCGATGCAATATCGCGTCTAGGTTGTACACGTCGCCAAAAAGAAGGGCCGCCTGGATGACGGGCGACCCTGCATGCTGATATGGTAGAAATATATCAGCAAGCCTGCAACTAGAAGCTTAGAGATCGACGTCGAGGATCGCCATCGAGAAATTGTAGGAGAGATCACCGTCCTCGTCGTCGCGGAAGACCACGCCGAGAAACTCGTCACCGAGATAGACTTCCGCAGAGTCGTCCTTGCGGGGGCGCGCCTTGACCACGATGGCCGGATTGAACGTCCGCTTGAAATAGGCGTCGAGTTTCTTGATTTCGTCGGGCTTCACTACAGTTCTCCATGGGCGATTCAGGTTCGCGGCGCTTGTCGCACGGCCGCTCGGATGATGTAAAGACGCGGCTGCGGACAAATGGCCGGAGGCTGAAACCCCACCGCCCTCGACTGCCTTTGCCGACATGGCTGTTTCCGGTCACGCCTCGGAGGCGAGCATCTGGTCCATCGAGCGGGCCGGCTCGGCACAACCCGCCTCACCCACCACGCGGGCCGGGACACCGGCCACGGTCGAGCCCTTGGGAACCGGTTTCAGCACGACGGAACCGGCAGCGACGCGCGAGCAGCAACCGACCTCGATATTGCCGAGCACCTTCGCCCCTGCCCCGATCAGCACGCCGTCGCCGATCTTCGGATGACGGTCGCTTCCCTCCTTGCCGGTGCCGCCGAGCGTGACACCGTGCAGGATCGAGACATTGTCGCCAATCCGCGCCGTCTCGCCGACGACGAGGCCCGTGGCATGATCGAGGAAAATGCCCTTGCCGATCCGCGCCGCCGGATTGATGTCCGTCTGGAAGACGCTGGATGAACGGCTCTGCAGATAGAGCGCGAAATCACGCCGTCCGCCATTCCACAGCCAGTGTGCGAGGCGATGGGTCTGGATGGCATGGAATCCCTTGAAATAGAGAACCGGTTCAATGAATCGCGTGCAGGCCGGGTCGCGATCATAGACCGCCTGGATGTCGACGCGCATGATCTGGCCCCATTCCGGCCAGTCGCGCACCATCTCCTCGAACGTCTGCCGCAGCAGGATCGCCTGAAGGTCCGCATGATCCAGCCGCTCGCAAATCCGATAGATGACGCAATCTTCGAGGGAACGATGATTGAGGATCGTCGAATAGAGGAAGGCCGCCAGGAGCGGATCATGTTCGGCCGCCGTCCGGGCCTCGTGGCGAAGCGTATCCCAGATGGGATCCATCGACTTGATATGCTCGCCGTGGAGGACTTCTGTCTTTGCGGCCATCGCCGGTCTCCTCTGTTCCATTGCGGTTACATTATATAGGCTATCGGCAACGCAAACCAGATGGGCAGAAACGATGAAGCAAATCCGTGATTTCGCTGCAGGAAAAATTCGTACCGAGAGCCGTGACGGCGTCGGCCTCCTCGTCATCGACAATCCGGAACGCAAGAATGCCGTCACGGCGGCCATGTGGCGGGCGATCCCCGACGCCGTTCACTGGCTGTCTGGTGAGGCCGGCGCGCGCGCCATCGTGCTGTCGGGCGCAGGCGAACGCGATTTCAGCGCCGGCGCCGATATCTCGGAGTTCCCGGTCGTGCGCAAGGACACGGCCACCGCACGGCTCTACGAGGCGGAAAATAGTGCGGCCTTCACCGCCGTGCGGGAGGCGCGCGTGCCCGTCATCGCCGCGATCCGCGGAATATGCTACGGCGGCGGCTTCGGACTCGCTGCAGCGTGCGACCTGCGCATCGCCGACGACACGGCGGCCTTCGCGGTCCCGGCCGCCCGCCTCGGCCTTGCCTATCCGGCCGACGCCGTCCAGGACTTTGCGCGATCGCTCGGCGACCAGACGGCCCGCAAGATGCTCTATACCGGCGCGGCAATGCGCGCTGCCGAACTGCTTGCCCGCGGCTTCCTGCTCGATGTCACGACGCCGGAGACGCTGGGAGACAGCGCATTTGCGCTCGCCGAAACCATTGCCTCCAACGCTCCGCTCTCGGTGCAGGCATCGAAGCTCGCCCTGAGGGCCGTTGCTGAACTCGACGACGACCTCCTGCGCGAAGCGGAGGTCGTCGGGGCCTCGACCTTCGACAGTGCCGACTATGCCGAGGGCCGGCGCGCCTTCGCGGAAAAGCGCAAACCGGCATTCACCGGCGAGTAGACGCCGCGGCGGTCACTGACGGCCGATCTCGCGATAGAAATCGAGCACGGCTTTCTTGAACACCTTGTCGCCGACCGCGAGCATATGGTCGCGGTTCGGAATATCGACGGCCCTTGCGTCCGGCATCAGCGCCGCCAGTTCGCCAGGCGCGCCTGCGATGTCGTCCCTGGTGCCGACGGCGATCAGTGTCGGGACATCGACGCGGGCGATATCGGCGCGATCGACCAGCACACGGGACTCCTGAATACAGGCGGCAAGCGCTATACGGTCGCTGCGGGTCTGTTCGGCGAAGGCGCGGAACATCCGTCCCCTCTCGTGGGTCACATCGGAAAGCGAAGGCGCCAGCAGCGCCTCGGCAATCGGATCCCAGTCGCCGACGCCATCACAGAGACCAATGCCGAGCCCGCCAAAGACCAGCGAACGCACGCGGTGGGGATGTTCGAGCGCCATGAAGGCGGAAATCCTCGCGCCCATCGAATAGCCCATCACATCGGCGTCGGGCAGCCCGAGATGGGTCAGCAATGCTGCGGCATCTGCCGCCATCCGCGACGGATGGTAGGCCTCCGGCTCATGCGGACGATCGCTCGCGCCATGGCCGCGATTGTCGATTGCGATAACACGGTAGCCGGCCTCCCCGAGCGTCTTGAGCCAGCCCGGATGGACCCAGTTCACCGTCGCTGTCGAGGCGAATCCGTGGATCAGTAGAATCGGCGGACCGGACGGATCGCCGGCGTCGAAGTAGGCGAGCTGCAAGCCGTCGTGATAGAAGAGGGAGAATGCGGGCGCATTCAGGTTCATCGCTGCGGTCCATCTTGTTTGGCGGGATAACGGCGCGCACCTTAGTGAAACGCGACCGCGCATCAAAGGTGCATCGCCCTCTTTTCTGTGGGTTCGGCGCGTGTTTGTCTCTACACATTCGCGGCGAAGGAGGATAATGTTCGCCGCAAAGCGAAAAGGCATTCGGAGAGACATATGGCCGGGCACACCATTCCCCACTTCCAGAACGACGGCGGACACCGCGTGATCGAGATCGGCGTGAAGGAGTTCATGTGCACGGGCGCTTCCGCCCCCTTCGATCATCCGCATATCTTCATCGACATGGGCGACGACAACGAAAAGGTCTGCTCCTACTGCTCGACCCTCTATCGTTATAATCCTTCGCTGAAGGCCGAACAGACCAACCCCACGGGCTGCGTCTATCACGTCAAGGCGGCCTGACGCCCCCCGCATTCCACGATCGGCAAGGCCATGTCCACCAACGTCGTCGCCATCATCGGAGCCGGGATGGCGGGGCTTACGGCTGCGCTGTCGCTGGCGCGACACGGGATCCGCAGTGAAATCCTCGAACAGGCACCGCAGCTCGGCGAAGTCGGAGCCGGCCTGCAGATTTCGCCCAATGCCTCGAGGATCCTTCGCGAACTCGGTGTCCTCGGCGACATCGAACAACGATGGTGCGAGCCGCAGGAAATCCGGCTGAAATCCGGCGTGACGCTCGGGGCACTCGCCGCCGTTCCGGTCGGCGCTTTCGCGCGAGAGCGCTGGGGTGCACCCTACGGTGTTCTGCACCGATCGACGCTCCAGCAGGCGCTCCTTTCGTCGGTGCTGCGCAATCCGCTCTGCAAGATCCATCTCGGCTGCCATATGGAGAGCCCGAGTGATGCGGCGATCGCCCGCACGGTCGGCGAGCGGCCGGATCTCATCATCGGAGCGGACGGCGTCTGGTCGAGAGCCCGAGCCCGCATCCCGGGGGCGCCCAAGACGCACTTTTCCGGCAATATCGCGTGGCGCTTCACGATGGCAGGAGCAAACGCGCCGGACTTCCTCGATCCGTCGAACGTCACCGCCTTCCTCGGCCCGAGGACCCACCTCGTCTGCTATCCGCTGAAAGAGATCGCCGGTTTCAACATAGTGGCGATCGCCGCGGGCGTCGATCCCGGCGAAACCTGGTCGACGGAAGGCAGCGAGCGGCAAAACCGGACACTCACCGAGCAATTCTCCGAATGGAATCCCGATATCCGGAACCTGCTTTCGAGTTTGCGAGGCGCCACTTTCTGGCCGCTGTACCAGGCAGGGCCCGGTCGGTGGCAGAACGGGCGGGACACGGTGCTGATCGGTGATGCCGCGCACGCCATGATGCCGTTTGCCGCGCAGGGTGCGGCGATGGCGATCGAAGATGCCTTCGAACTCGGCGGCCTCGTCGCCGGCACGCCGCTCCCCGAGGCACTCGCGATCTACGAGCGCGTTCGTCAGGCGCGCGCCGCCCGGGTCGGCAAACGCGGTGCGTTCAACCGCTTCGCCTATCACGCACGCGGCCCGGTCCGCATCGCCCGCGACCTGGTGCTTGCGACGCGATCACCGCAGAGCCTCGCCGCCGATCTGGACTGGCTCTACGGCTATCGCGCGAAGGGCTGAGTTCAGGCCCCGGCCGCGGCCCGGAACCCGCGTTCAAGGTCGGCAATGATGTCCTCGACATTTTCCAGCCCGATCTGCAGGCGGATGACCGGACCTTCGGCCGGCGCCTTGCGGATCTTGCGGTCGGAGAGATCGACCATGACGGCAAGGCTCTCATAGCCGCCCCAGGAATAACCGAGTCCGAAGAGCGAGAGTTCATTGAGAAAGGCCCGCGCCTTCGGCTTGAAGCTTTCGCGGTCATCGACCTTCAGCACGAAGGAGAAGATGCCGCTCGCGCCCTTGAAGTCGCGTTTCCAGATGTCGTGTCCAGGAAAGCTCGGCAGGCCCGGGTGCAGGACCCTTGCGACGTCGTCACGAGCCTCGAGCCACCTGGCGACTGCAAGCGCGCTTCTGTTGTGATGCTCCAGCCGGAGATTCATCGTCCGCAGCCCGCGCAGGATCATGTAGGAATCGTCCGGCGAACCGCAGATGCCGAGCGTGCCGTTTGCTTCCTTCAACTGCGGCCAATGGGCGGCATTGGCCGAAACCGTTCCCATCAGGATATCGGAATGGCCGGACGGATACTTCGTCGCCGCATGGATCGAGACGTCGACACCGAAATCGAGCGGCTTGAAGTAGATCGGGGTCGCCCAGGTGTTGTCCATCGTGACGACGCAACCGTGCCTGTGCGCCGCCTCCGAGATCGCCCGGATGTCCTGCATCTCGAAAGTGTTGGAGCCCGGAGCCTCCGTGTGCACGAGTTTCGTGTTCGGACGGATCTGCGCCTCGATCCCCGAACCGATGTCCGGATCATAATATTCGACCGTGACGCCGAGGCGGGTCAGCATCGTGTCGCAGAAGTGGCGGCAGGGTCCATAGACCGAGTCGACGATGAGTGCATGGTCGCCGGGAGACAGGAAGGCCAGAAACGGAACGGTGATCGCGGCAAGCCCGCTCGGGACGAGAATTGTACCGGCCGAACCCTCGAGTTCGTCGATGGCTTCGCAGAGCGCATCCGTCGTCGGCGTTCCGCGCGTGCCGTATGTATATTTCTGCGAGCGGGTTTCCATGGTCTGCACATCCGGGAACAGAACGGTCGAAGCATGGACCACGGGCGGATTGACGAAGCCGTAATAGCTCATCGGGTCGTTGCCGACGTGACACAAGCGCGTGTCCGTACCGGCAGCCGCCAGCATTTCTTTTCTGTCTCTCATGCGAGCTCAACCTTTCTCGGGAATCTGGAGGTCGGATTTTTCGTATCCGAAGGGACGGACGTCAAGCGCTGCGGTGACGTTCTTGCGATGCGGTTTTGCCCGGACTTATGCGGCGAACCGGTGATTTTTTAGCCAATTTCCGATTTTTTTCGCCATTTCCTGCCCGATTTTGATGCGAATTAGGCATTTTTCCAGCTTTTTGCCCCATTTCGCGGGCGACGTCTTGACCCTGGTTCATTTTAAGACTGTGATAGCGCCGCTCGCACCGGGAGGTCAGCGGGCCGGCGGAGGCATAAAATCGTTCATGCGAACGTGGCCGTCGTGTATTTCAAGAACAATAGACAAAGGTTGGGAAAAATGAACAAGAAGCTTCTGTCAGTCGCTCTCGGCGCTGCAGTCGTCGGTTTTGGTGCACCGGCTGCATTTGCCGGCACGCTCGACGACGTGAAGGCGAAGGGATTCGTGCAGTGCGGCGTCAACGGCTCCAATCTCGCCGGCTTCGGCGCCCAGGACTCCTCGGGCAACTGGGCCGGTCTTGACGTCGACGTCTGCCGTGCCGTTGCCGCCGCCGTTTTCGGCGACGCAACCAAGGTCAAGTACACCCCCCTCTCGGCAAAGGACCGCTTCCCCGCCCTGCAGTCGGGCGAAGTCGACATGCTGGCCCGTAACACGACCTGGACCGTCAGCCGCGACTCGCAGCTCGGCTTCGACTTCCGCGTCGTCAATTACTACGACGGCCAGGGCTTCATGGTTCCGAAGAGCCTCAACGTAAAGTCCGCGCTCGAGCTCTCGGGCGCCGCCGTCTGCGTACAGTCCGGCACGACTACCGAGCTCAACCTTGCCGACTACTTCAAGGCCAACGGCCTTGAGTACAAGCCGGTCGTGTTCGAGAAGCAGGAAGAAGTCGACGCGGCCTACCAGTCCGGCCGTTGCGACGTCTACACGACCGACCAGTCCGGCCTGTATTCGATCCGCCTGTCGCTCGCCAACCCCGACGACCATATGGTTCTGCCGGAAATCATCTCCAAGGAACCGCTCGGCCCGGCCGTTCGCCAGAACGATTCCAAGTGGTTCGACATCGTGACCTGGGCGCATTACGCCATGGTTTCGGCTGAAGAGTTCGGCATCACCACCGCCAACGTCGACGAAATGCTGAAGTCCGAAAACCCGGACATCAAGCGCTTCCTTGGCGAGGAAAAGGACCAGACCATCGGCAAGGACCTCGGCCTTGACGAGAAGTGGGCGTACAACATCGTCAAGCAGGTCGGCAACTACGGTGAGTCCTTCGAGCGCAACGTCGGCGCCGGCAGCCCGCTGAAGATCGAGCGCGGCCTCAACGCCCTGTGGACCAAGGGCGGTCTGCAGTACGCTCCGCCGATCCGCTGAGCGGTCGCAACCAGCATACCGGAAAGGCGCCTCGGCGCCTTTCCGATCGACAGACTGAAAAAAGGCAGCTACGAAAAATGATGGCTGCGAAAAGGGGATAATGCATGGCAGTGGTCGCCTCGGGCCGGAACGGCAATAGCCGTTCGGTGCACTCTTTGCTGTACAATCCAGCTTTCCGTCAGTTCGTCTATCAGGCGCTGACCCTTGTCTTCATCGTCTGGCTGTTCTGGTTCGCCGGAACCAACGCCGCCCAGAACCTCGCCCGCGCGAACATGACGGCGGGCTTCGAATTCCTGCGGAACCGGGCGGGCTTCGACATCGCCCAGACGCCGATCGCTTATACGAGCGACAATACATACTTGCAGGCGCTCGCGGTCGGCCTGGTAAACACCTTGATCATCGCGGTGAGCGGGATCATCACGGCCAGCATCATCGGCCTGATCGTCGGCATTGGCCGGCTCTCGCACAACTGGCTGGTCTCCCGGCTCGCGACGGTCTATGTCGAGGTGTTCCGCAACATACCGCCGCTGCTCGTCATCTTCTTCTGGTACAAGGGCGTCCTGTCCCTGTTGCCAGAGGTCCGATCGGCGCTGGCATTGCCGCTCTCCGTCTTCGTGAGCAACCGCGGCATATACATGCCAGCACCGGTCTTCGGCGAAGGCATAGCATTTGTCGTCGCGGCCTTTGTTGCAGGCGTCGTCGCCGCGATCTTTTATTCGCGGTGGGCGACGAAGAGACAACTCGCCACGGGCAAGCGTCCGCCGGTGCTCTGGACCAATATCGCGCTGATCGTCGGATTGCCGATCGTCGTCTTCGTCGTCCTCGGCGCGCCGATCACCTTCGACATTCCCGAACTCGGAAAGTTCAACATGCGCGGCGGCACCGTCATAGGTCCCGAGTTCCTGTCGCTTTACATGGCGCTTTCCTTCTACACGGCCGCGTTCATCGCCGAAATCGTGCGTGCTGGTATCCGCGGCGTGCCGAAGGGCCAGACGGAAGCTGCGAGCGCGCTCGGCCTGCGGAGCGGTCCGACGACGCGTCTCGTCGTCCTGCCGCAGGCGCTGCGGATCATTATTCCGCCGCTCACCTCGCAGTACCTCAACCTGACCAAGAACTCCTCGCTCGCCGTCGCCATCGGTTACGCCGACCTGGTCGCTGTCGGCGGGACCATCCTCAATCAGTCCGGCCATTCGATCGAGATTATTGCGATCTGGATGCTGATCTACGTGTCGATCAGCCTCGCGACGTCTCTCTTCATGAACTGGTTCAACGCCAAGATGGCCCTGGTGGAGCGCTGACATGAGCGAAAACAACGTCTCCTATCTCCGCCAGGAGTTCCTGGATCCCCAGCCCGCCCCGCTGAGCGACCGCTCGGCGTTCGGCTGGGCCCGCAAGAACCTGTTTGCAACCCCGCTCGATGCGGTGACGACGGTCGTCTTCGGCGCAATCATCGTCTGGTTCGCCGTATCGACTTTCGACTGGTTGTTCATCTCGGCGGTCTGGACCGGCGATGGCCGTGCCGTCTGCGCCACCACTGTTCAGGGCGGTATCCAGCCGGATGGCTGGAGCGGCGCCTGCTGGGCCTATGTCGGCGACTGGTTCACCCAGTTCATGGTCGGCTCCTATCCGCGCGACCAGCTCTGGCGGCCGATCCTCGTCGCCATCCTCTTCGTCGGTCTGCTCGTGCCGATGCTCGTCCCGTCCGCGCCGCGCAAGGGGCTCAATGCCCTGCTGCTCTTCGTCGCCCTGCCGATCCTCGCCTATGTGCTGCTGCTTGGCGGCTGGTTCGGCCTCTCCCATGTGGAAACCAGCCAGTGGGGCGGCCTGATGGTGACGCTGCTGCTATCCTTCGTCGGTATCGTGGTCTCCCTGCCCTTCGGCATCGTGCTCGCGCTCGGCCGTCGCTCCGACATGCCAATCGTGCGGAGCGCTTCGATCGGGTTCATCGAGCTCGTCCGCGGCGTGCCTCTGATCACCGTGCTCTTCATGGCGAGCGTGCTGCTGCCGCTCTTCCTGACGCCCGGCAACAACATCGACAAGTTCGTTCGCGCACTGGTCGGCGTCTCGATCTTCGCCTCGGCCTACATGGCCGAAGTCATCCGCGGCGGCCTGCAGGCCATTCCAAAAGGCCAGTACGAAGGTGCCGACTCGCTCGGCCTCACCTACTGGCAGAAGATGATCCTGATTATCATGCCGCAGGCGATCAAGCTCGTCATTCCGGGCATCGTCAACACCTTCATCGGCATGTTCAAGGACACCTCGCTCGTGTCGATCATCAACATGTACGACCTGCTCGGCATCGTGAAGGCGAGCTTCGGCGACGCGAGCTGGCTGACCCCGGTCACGCCGCTCACCGGTCTCATCTTCGCCGGATTTGTATTCTGGTTGTTCTGCTTCGGGATGTCGCGCTACTCGGCTTTCGTCGAGCGCCGCCTGGACAGAGGCCACAAGAGATAAATGAGAGGAACAAACATGGCCCAGCAAGCCGTTCAATCCGGAATTTCGCAGACCGAAGTCGCGGTCGAAATCGTCAACATGAACAAGTGGTACGGGGACTTCCACGTGCTGCGCGACGTCAACCTGAAGGTCATGAAGGGCGAGCGCATCGTCATCGCCGGCCCGTCCGGTTCGGGCAAGTCGACCATGATCCGCTGCATCAACCGGCTCGAGGAGCATCAGGCCGGGCAGATCGTCGTCGACGGCATCGAGCTCACCAACGACCTGAAGAAGATCGATGAAGTCCGCCGCGAAGTCGGCATGGTATTCCAGCACTTCAACCTCTTCCCGCACCTGACGATCCTCGAGAACTGCACGCTTGCCCCGATCTGGGTTCGCAAGATGCCGAAGAAGGAAGCCGAAGAGGTCGCCATGCACTTCCTGAAGCGCGTGAAGATCCCGGAGCAGGCCAACAAGTATCCGGGCCAGCTTTCCGGCGGCCAGCAGCAGCGCGTGGCGATCGCGCGGGCGCTGTGCATGAAGCCGAAGATCATGCTCTTCGACGAACCGACCTCGGCGCTCGACCCGGAAATGGTCAAGGAAGTGCTCGATACCATGGTGGGTCTCGCCGAAGAAGGCATGACCATGCTCTGCGTAACGCACGAAATGGGCTTTGCCCGTCAGGTCGCCAACCGCGTGATCTTCATGGATCAGGGCCAGATCGTCGAGCAGAACTCGCCGGCCGAGTTCTTCGACAACCCGCAGCACGAACGCACAAAGCTGTTCCTGAGCCAGATCCTGCACTGAGGCAGGCTCAACTCCCGATACGAAAACCCGCCCGGCTCGTCGCCGCGGCGGGTTTCTCTTTGCTTCCAGCCATCCGGAAGTGCCCCCTACGGGCACCAGCCCTTGCGTTCCCCGGCCCTCGGCTGTGCCAGGCCATCGTTCAGGAGGACCGCACCGAGCGAGCGTCCGTTGCGCAGCACGACCTTATATTCACTGCCTGAAGCCGCAACCGGCATGCCTGGTGCCACGAGATCGAAGGCACCGGCATTGAGCAGTTCCTTGAGCCGGACCTTTGCGGCAAAGCCCTTGTCCCGCTCCGCCTGGCACTTCGCCCTCTCTGTCTGCGGCGCAACGGCGTCGGCGAGCACGATCTTCGTCTTTCGATGCCAGAAGGTGTCGCCGCTCGCCACGCAATTGTCGAGCCCGGAGGTGCCGCAATAATAGAACGTGCCGGCAAAGCCCCTGCCCTCCATGCCACCCTCGGCCGGACGCTGCTGCGGCAGCGCCTGCGGCAAGGTCTTGCCCACCGGTGCAGGCGGGATCAGCGCCGCCGTTGTGCGGCCCGGTTCGGGTTTCGGTTTGGCCGTCGAACCGACAGCCGCGGGCGGAACGGGCCTTGCTGGCGATGACTTGCTCGCGGTGCCGCTGTCCGCATTCTTGCCGGCACCGCTCTTCGGCTGCACCAGAGCGGCAATCCTCGGCCAGCTCGCCTGCCACTGGTCACGATTGTCGTAAACGGCGATGGCGCCGGCGACGACGATCAGCGCGCCGGCCCATGGCCAGAGGCTGCCGGACGAACGCGAGCTCGACGATTTGCGGCGCTTGCGCGGCGCGCGCTTGGATGACGACGAAGGAGAACGGGCCATGCGAATACCTCACGTCCCGCCATTATCACGGCGCGGGAGTCGTCGCCAGAGGGCATGAGAACGAGACGGGAACAGCAACCGCTGGCGCGGGTATCGGGACAGGAAATCTGGAAAATGGCGACCCCTGTTGGACTCGAACCAACGACAACCTGCTTAGAAGGCAGGTGCTCTATCCAGCTGAGCTAAGGGGCCTCCGTGCATCGCCTTTCGGTCGGCAACGACGAGGTCCTGCGAGGCCGGACGCCGTCAGTGCGTCCAGGGCTGCAGGCGATTATAACGGAAGTTGTCGGTATAGGATACGACCTGGCGCTTGGCTTCCTTGGGCAGAATCACCCGGTATTCGATGCCGTTGCGCTTGGCGAAAGCCTCTGCCTGTTCGAGCGTCTCGAAAGTGATCCTGACCTGCTGACGCGTGTCGGCCGAGCTCGTATAGCCCATCATCGGCTCGACCTTGCGCGGCACTTCCTGCTCGTACTCGAGCAGCCAGAACTGCGTCTTGGCCTTGCCCGACTGCATGGCTGTCTTGGCGGGGCGATAAATCTTGGCGGTCATGTCGCAACGAGCTCCAAAGGACTGCGAAGGAAGGAAGGTCCCCTCCCCGGACGATCGCAGGACCACCGCGGTGGTCGGAGTGGAGAGATTCGAACTCCCGACCCTCTGGTCCCAAACCAGATGCGCTACCAGACTGCGCTACACTCCGTTCCAGCGATCATTGCCGAAATACACGGTTCACCCGTCATGGGCAACAGCTAAAATCGACTTTCCGCCACCGTGAACGGTGAACAAAAACGCTGTCATTTCAACGCCACCCTGGCTGCGTCGACATCCACCCGACTACCTGGCACGATGCCGAGCGAAGCCGACCGTCCGCCGTTGACCTCCAGCACGTATCGAACCGGTCCAGGAGACGCGATGATATCCTGCGAATACGGCACCGTACGCTCGGCGATCCGGCTGACGAGCCCCTTCTCGTCAATGAACAGCATGTCGAGCGAAAGCGGAGTGTTCTTCATCCACATCATCACCATCCGCGCTTCGCCGAAATCGAAGATCATGCCAGCATCGGCGTCGAGTTCGGTCCGGAACATCAGGCCCTGCTCGCGCTCGGCGGGCGTGCCTGCCCATTCTACCTGAAAGACATGGCGCTCGCCGCCCGGCGTTTCAATCGCCAGTGCGGCCTTGCGCAGGCCGGCCTCTTCGGCCGAAGCAGCCACCGGAAGCAACAAAAAAAGCGCCAGGACAGCGCTTCTCCATATTTTGCTGATCATAGGACACTGCCTCAATGGGCGCGGGTCGCCGGGCCCGGATTGTCGGGATGAATTTCGGCGGCCATAAGCCCCTTCTCGCCATTGCCGAAGCGTACCAGAACGCTCTGCCCGGGCCGAAGTTCCGTGAGACCATAGCGCCGCAGGGTCTCCATGTGTACGAAAATGTCTTCCGTACCTTCGCCGCGCGTCAGGAAGCCGAAACCTTTGGTGCGGTTGAACCACTTCACCAGCACCCGCTCGAGCCCGCTCGTCGGCGTCACCTGCACGTGGGTGCGCACCGGCGGCATCTGCGAAGGGTGGACCGCCGTCGACTGATCCATGGAGAGGATGCGGAAGGTCTGGTAACCGCGTTCGCGCTTCTGCACCAGCGCGACGATGCGCGTACCCTCGAGGATGGTCTGGTAACCATCGCGCCGCAGGCAGGTCACGTGCAGCAGGACATCCTGCATGCCGTTGTCCGGAACGATGAACCCGAATCCCTTGGCGACATCGAACCACTTGACGATGCCGGTAATCTCGAGGAGTTCGACGCCTTCGCCGGACAGCTCCTCGAACTCAACGAGCCCTTTCGATGAAATCCTGTCCGTCATTTTCTCACGCCCCTCGAAAACGCGTCACATCGGTTCGTTAACTGATTCTTGACGAACAAGTTAACATTCGCCCGTTGGTGTCGCGCAAGTCCCTGTCTAAGATATACCCAAATCCTTTTGACGCTTCATCCTTGCTCGAAGCTGTCGTCTGCTCCATATCCGGACACGTTATTAGGAGGACATCATGCGCTATCTTCACACCATGGTGCGCGTCAAAGATCTTGATGCGTCGCTCGACTTCTACTGCCGCGTCTTCGGCCTCGCCGAGGTAAGGCGCATCGAGAACGAAAAGGGCCGGTTCACGCTGGTCTTCCTGGCCGCGCCGGACGACATCGAGGCGGCGCGCGACAACAAGGCACCCTGCCTGGAGCTCACATACAACTGGGATACCGAGGACTATACCGGAGGACGCAACTTCGGTCACCTGGCCTACGAGGTCGACGACATCTACGCCACCTGCCGGACGCTGATGGAGAACGGCGTGACGATCAACCGTCCCCCGCGCGACGGGCATATGGCCTTCGTGCGCTCGCCCGACGGAATCTCGATCGAGCTTCTGCAAAAAGGCGAAAGCCTCGCACCGGCCGAGCCCTGGCTCTCGATGCCGAATACCGGAAGCTGGTAGCGGCTTCGGCCCGCCTCGCGCAAGCTTGGCGGGCTATCCCTTTGCAGAACACGTGGCCCGACGCAGCATTTCGTCTGTTTCTGTTCGGTCGCGTTCAACCAGCTCTGCGGGGTTTTCCATGACCTGCCTGCCGATACTCTCGGTGCATCGCCGGATCGTATGGCGGATCGTCCTTTGCGGCGTGACCCTGGCGGCGCTGCAAGGCTGCGCGACGACGGGCGAGAAGACGTCCGCCGAGACAACCCCGGCCCCCGCATCCGAAGTTGCGGCGCTCCCGGCAGGGACCGTTGCCAGGAAATCGGCTCTGAAAAGCTCCGGCTATTCCGATCCGTCGGTCGTCGCGATGGCGGGAGCCGACCAACAACCGATGCCGACACCCGCAACAACGCAGGAGAACGCGGCCGCCCCGGGATCTGCGACCGCCGATCTCGGCGACGCCGTGATGCAGCCGACGGCGATAAACGCCGGCCGCTCCAGTATCTTTGCCCAGCAGCAGGAGCCGATGCCGGCCGAGGCCACGGCATCGACAATGACCGCCGCGAGCCTCGTGCCCGCCGAAATGCCGACACGGCGCGTGAGCCCGATGACCGGCAGCCTGTTCAGCGCCCCGCAATACGCTTCCGCCGATTCGGCGGGTCTGCCGACGGACGAGCAGGTCACATCACCGACGCCCGAGGCAGACGCACCGGCCGACATAGCCGACGCCCCGACAGCGACCGACGCCGAACAGACGGCAAGCGCAGATCCCGCGGAACCGATCGCGGAGGAGGCGCCGGCGGAGCCGGCGAAGAAGACGCTTTTCCCGATTCTTGGACGACTGCTCGGCAAGGCCAAGTCGTAGGTCGTCCGCCGCCTTCTGTAGCTCCGCCGACGGAAGATATCCTGTCCGTTGCAGTCGCATTCCGTTAGGTGATGCAGCTTGCATCCCACGCAGAATCTACGTCTATCCGTTTGACCTAAAACATCTTTTTCGTAACGGTTTCGCAAGAATCCACAGCCGTCACATTTTTTGCAAAAATCAGAGAAAAGCCGCTTGCGGGATTCTGAAGCCCTGACTATAAGGGCGCCACAACG
>NZ_JBLQTA010000009.1:0-172943 GCF_048159625.1 Ciceribacter azotifigens
TCCAGATTGTCGCGCTGATCTCATCCAGATTGTCGCTCTACAGCGCAGATAAGCGGCGCCCATTTTTTTGCTGCACTTGTCCCAGGCTTCTCGCGTGTTTGAGGATTCTCGGACTGCGGCGGCTCATACGCCAGAGATAGCTTTAAAATCGCTGTCGCCTCGTCCACTGTGAAACCCTTTGGTCGCGTGATAGTCTTGGCGGCGACCTTTATCTTGACCTCTTTTGCCACGTTGCCCTCGAGAAGGTCGTTCGAGACAGCCCAGTTCAAAACTGCACTAACCGCGGTCAAATAGACGTCCTTCACGGTGCGTGGCGAGAGGTTCATTCGAAGTTTCTCGTCTTTCCACTCGAGCAGCACCTTCTTCGTGAGCTTGCGAGCATCTGTTGTCCTGGCAAACGTGATCAGGTCTTCGATGACAGGTCGCCAGCGTTTTTCCGCTCCTTGGCCTCGGCCACTGGCTTTCAGCTCCGCCATGTAGCGAGCGAAAATGTCGAGAAGGGGTACGGGCGGTTGAGGATCAGCAACCGGTTGAGCGTTCGCGATCAACGGATGACCAGGTGTACCCGAGAAATCGCCCTCGTCGCGTTCGGCTACGCGTTCTAGGGCCTCCAATTCGGAAATGCAGAGCGCTCGAGCAATGGCGCGCCAATCGTCGGTGCCGTAGACAGCAGTTGTGTTGCCGAGTCGGCGGTAGCGCTCGATTCTGTCGCCAACGAGGTCCTGCAGCGCCGCGTCTGTCAGCTTGCCAGCAACGCCGGCTCGAAGGTCAGCGACATACATGTCATCAATGCCCAAGTTCGCCCAGGGTGTAGCACTGTTTCTCAGGCGCTCATCGAATTGCAGCCTTTCACTATAGTTGCGCGCGGCGAGCTGTTCCGCCGAGAGTGGGTACCGACCGAGTGCGATCGGTTCGCCTCGGACTTCCTGTGCCTTACGCTCGGCGATACTGATCTGGCTTTGGAGATTGGCGACAGCGCGGTGAAGGCGAGAAAGTGCGATCCGTCGGTCCGGCCCAAGGGCCTCGCGGAGCTCGGTCTTGTTTTCAAGAAAGGGCCGAAGGGATTTCGGGATCACGAGCCGCGCGAAGTAGCGGCCGTTGCGGTCCAAGAGATATCGGGGTCGGCGAGCCATAGATCTTCCGTTTTGTAACGAACGTTGTAACGAAAGAATGTACGGAAGGCCCGGAAAATCAAGAGTATCAATGAAATCAACGGGAAGGAATGGTGCTGCTAGAGAGATTTGAACTCTCGGCCTCTCCCTTACCAAGGGAGTGCTCTACCCCTGAGCTATAGCAGCTTGCAGTGTCGGGCGCGGTGCGCCGTTCGAAGCGTGCGGGCCTATTGCCACAGGTTTTCGATGAGCGCAAGCCGCAAATTCGAACTTCCGTGCAAGATTTCCGGGCGTGCGGCGCGAACCCTTTTGGAACCCCGGGTTTTCCGCTATCAAGCGGCAATGATGAAGGAAACCACCGAGTCGAGGGCGGGGGACGAAGTGCAGGCCGCCGGCGTAGTATCGCAGGGGCATGGCGTACCAAAGGCCTCTTCCGCATTGAGGGCGGAGGAACGCAAGGCGCGTGCTGCCGAAAAGCTCAAGGAAAACCTGCGCCGTCGCAAGCAGCAACTTCGCGCCCGGCGGGCGGGTGCGGCCGACGAGACGGAAGGCTTGCCTGCCGCAAAATCGACCAAAGACGATGTTTAGTGCGTGCCGGACCGCGTCGGCTGCCCGGCCGAATTGAACGCGGTCTTCTTTTCGTCTAAAGAGCGACGCTCTCGCGCAGGCGGGATCGGGGATAACGAGAGAAAGGCGGGCGCCGCCCGTAGGATCATATGGATCGTATCAGGATTGTCGGCGGTAACGCGCTCAATGGGGTCATCCCGATTTCCGGCGCGAAGAACGCCGCACTGCCGCTGATCATTGCCTCGCTGCTGACGAGCGACACGCTGACGCTCGAAAACGTGCCCCATCTGGCCGACGTCGAGCTTCTCCTGCGTATCCTCGGCAATCACGGCGTCGATGTCTCTGTCAACGGCCGTCGTGAACACCAGAACGGCTCCTATTCCCGCACCATCCATTTCACCTGCCGCACGATCGTCGACACGACGGCTCCCTACGAGCTCGTCTCCAAGATGCGTGCGAGCTTCTGGGTCATCGGTCCGCTGCTCGCTCGCGAGGGCCGTGCGCGCGTTTCGCTGCCCGGCGGCTGTGCGATCGGCACGCGCCCCGTCGACCTCTTCATCGAGGGGCTCACGGCGCTCGGGGCGATGATCGAGATCGACGGTGGTTATGTCGAAGCGCGGGCGCCGAAGGGTGGCCTCGTCGGCGGCACCTATACCTTCCCCAAGGTGTCGGTTGGTGCGACGCACGTCATGCTGATGGCCGCATCGCTCGCCCGCGGCAAGACCGTTATCAACAACGCTGCCCGCGAGCCAGAAATCGTCGATCTCGCCGCCTGCCTGAACGCCATGGGAGCGAAGATCTCCGGCGCCGGCACCCCGACGATCGTCATCGAAGGTGTGGAGGCGCTGTCGGGCGCCCGTCACCGCGTGCTCCCCGACCGTATCGAGACCGGAACCTACGCCATGGCGGTTGCCATGACCGGCGGCGATGTCGTTCTGGAAGGCACCGACGCCGCCCTCCTCGACACGGCGCTCGAGGCCATTCGCCGGGCCGGTGCGATTGTTACGCCCGTGGAGAACGGCATCCGCGTGGTGCGCAACGGTAGCGACATCCGCCCGGTCGACATCGTCACCGAACCTTTCCCCGGCTTCCCGACAGACCTGCAGGCGCAGTTCATGGGGCTGATGACACGGGCAAACGGTGTCTCGCACGTCACCGAGACGATCTTCGAAAACCGGTTCATGCACGTCCAGGAACTCGCCCGTCTCGGCGCCAAGATCACGCTCGCCGGTCAGACCGCGAGGATCGAGGGCGTGAGCCGCCTGCGCGGCGCGCCCGTCATGGCGACCGATCTGCGTGCCTCGGTGTCGCTGGTCATCGCCGGCCTCGCCGCCGAAGGCGAGACGCTTGTCTCCCGCGTCTATCACCTCGACCGCGGCTTCGAGCGGCTGGAGGAAAAGCTCGGCCGTTGCGGTGCCATCGTCGAGCGCATCAGCGATTAATACCAAGTCTCGATGATGGACCGCTTTCCGGTGGCGCTTCCGGCGTTGCCTATTGCGTTGCGGCTCCCTATGTCGGAAGGGAAGATGGCAAGGCCGGAGCGTTTCCGGCCTAATCGGGAATCGGTGCTATGACGGACCTCAAGCTTCTCGCTCTCGACAATGACGACCTCGCCGTGATCTCGGCGCACATGCAGGATGCGGTCTTCAAGGTCGGCGATATCGCCTATCTGCCGCGCACGCGCCAGTTCACGCTGGTCGCCAATCGCTTTGTCTGGGAGCAGGCCGAGCGCAAGCGCAGGAGTTTCGAGCGCAGGCGGACGATCCTGACTTTCAAGCGGGTAGAGGCGGTGCGCTCGACCGGCATAGACCGGACGAGGACCGACGATGTCCGTTCGCTTCTTGCCGTTCGCTTCCGGCAGGAAGGCGAGGGGCCGGGCGGGGTTCTGGAGCTGGTGCTCGCCGGCGGCGGCACGATTGCCCTTGAAGTCGAATGTATCGAAGGACAGCTTGCAGATACCGGCGCGGCATGGGAAACCACCCGCATACCCGGTCATCCGGTTTGATGTCGGGCTTGAGGACGGGTCGAGGAAAGGGGTAGCAGGACGTGGCAATCTGGCTTGAACAAGGAGCCGAGGATTTCGAGGAACGCTTCGCCGCCTTCCTCACGACGAAGCGGGAAGTCTCCGCCGACGTCAACGATGTGGTGCACGCCATCATCGAGGACGTCAGGGCACGCGGCGACGCGGCACTCGCGGAATATTCGCTCCGCTTCGACGGCGTCGATTTCTCCCGCATCGGCATGCGCGTCACGGAGGACGAGATCACAGCGGCGATCGCGAAGGTCGAGCCGGAGGTGATGGACGCGCTGAAGCTTGCCGCCGAGCGCATCGAACGCCACCACGCCCGCCAGCTGCCGAAGGACGATATCTACGAGGACACGCTCGGCGTGGGGCTCGGTTCGCGCTGGACGGCGATCGACGCCGTCGGCCTCTATGTCCCGGGCGGTACCGCAAGCTACCCGAGCTCGGTTCTGATGAACGCCCTGCCGGCGAAAGTTGCCGGCGTCGAGCGCATCGTCATCACAGTGCCGGCAACCGGCGGCGACATCAACCCGACGGTGCTTGCCGCAGCACGGATCGCGGGCGTGACGGAGATTTATCGCGTCGGCGGCGCGCAGGCCGTGGCGGCACTTGCCTACGGTACCGAAACGATCGCCCCCGTCGCCAAGATCGTCGGCCCGGGCAATGCCTATGTGGCGGCGGCCAAGCGACAGGTCTTCGGGACCGTCGGCATCGACATGATCGCCGGCCCCTCCGAGGTGCTGGTGATCGCCGATGCCAACAACGATCCGGACTGGCTCGCCGCCGACCTGCTCGCCCAGGCCGAGCACGACCGCGGCGCCCAGTCGATCCTGATCACCGACGATCTGCCGCTTGCCAAGGCCGTCGAGGCGGCCGTCGGGCGGCAGCTGAAATCGCTCTCCCGCTCGGAGACGGCGGCCGCGAGCTGGGCGGATTTCGGTGCCATCATCCTCGTGCCGGACATGAAGGCCGCCCTGCCGCTCGCCAACCGCATCGCGCCGGAGCATCTCGAACTCGCCGTCGACGACCCTGACGCGCTGATGGCCGGCGTGCGCAACGCGGGGGCGATCTTCCTCGGGCGCCACACGCCGGAGGCGATCGGCGACTATGTCGGCGGTTCGAACCACGTTCTGCCGACCGCGCGCTCGGCACGGTTCTCCTCGGGTCTTTCCGTGCTCGATTTCGTCAAGCGCACCTCGATCCTCCGGCTCGGCCCGGGGCAGTTGCGCAGTCTGGCACCGGCGGCAATCGCGCTCGCCCGCAGCGAAGGGCTCGACGCGCACGCGCGATCGGTCGCAATCCGGCTCAATCTCGAAGGCTGAGCGATGGCGAAGGGCGACTACCGGCTCTGCGACGTGATTCTCGACGAAACGATCGGGCGCTCGACGCCCGATGTCGAGCACGAGCGGGCAGTCGCCATCTTCGATCTCATTGAGGAAAATTCTTTCGAGCCGGTCGGCCATCCTGGCGGCCCCTACAAGCTCTATCTATCGCTCGTCGACAGCAAGCTCGTCTTCTCCATCAAGACCGAGAAGGAGGAGGCGGTCGCGACGCACATCCTCTCGCTCACGCCGTTCCGGCGGATCATCCGGGACTACTTCATGATCTGCGAGAGCTATTACGAGGCGATCCGTTCCTCGACCCCGAGCCAGATCGAGGCGATCGACATGGGCCGCCGTGGCGTCCACAATGAGGGATCGCAGACGCTGATGGATCGGCTGTCCGGCAAAATCCGGATCGATTTCGATACGGCCCGCCGGCTCTTCACCCTGGTCTGCGTCCTCTATTGGCGCGGGTAGGCCCAATGACAGGCGCGGAGGAGACGAGCAAAGGGCGCAGGATGCCTGGCGCCATCCTCTTCATCTGCGGCATGAATGCGATCCGTTCGCCGATGGCGGAGCTGATTGCCCGCAAGCTCCTGCCGCAGGGTGTCTACGTCGCCTCCGCCGGCGTGCGGTCGGGGGAGCGTGATCCCTTCGTCGACGTTGTGCTTGAGGAAATCGGCCTATCGCTCGGGAGGCGCCAGCCGCAGACGCTCGACGATCTGGAGGATGATTTCTTCGATCTCGTCGTCACGCTCGCTCCCGAGGCGCATCACGCGGCGCTCGAGCTCACCCGCTCGTCGGCGGTCGAGGTAGTCTACTGGCCGATGCCGGATCCGACGGTTGCGACCGGCACGCGCGAGCAGATTCTCGGCGCCTATCGCGAGGTGCGCGACCGCATCGAGCGGCGAATTCGCGAGGAACTCGTGGCGACCGGATCGCGGTGAGTAAGCACCTATTGAAACAAATTGCGAAAGCGCGATCTACAAGGTTCACAAAACCGTGGTGATTGTGTAGTTTCCGCGCACATTTCAGGGTCGCAGACGGCCTGAAGCAACAGACAGAAAGACAACCCCTCAATGGCAAAAGAAGAAGTCCTCGAATTTCCCGGTGTCGTCACCGAATTGCTGCCCAACGCCACCTTCCGCGTCAAGCTCGAAAACGAGCACGAAATCATCGCCCATACGGCCGGCCGCATGCGCAAGAACCGCATCCGCGTTCTCGCCGGCGACAAGGTGCTCGTCGAGATGACCCCTTACGACCTCACCAAGGGCCGCATCACCTACCGCTTCAAGTAAGCAGTCGACTTTACGCAGGCAGACGCCCGAGGACCCATGGACCCGACACAGAAGCTGATACTGGCCTCAGGTTCCCCGCGCCGCGTCGACCTCCTGATGCAGGCCGGCATCGAGCCCGCGCGGCTGATGCCGATGGACCTCGACGAAACGCCGAAGAAGGCGGAGCACCCCCGCTCGCTGGCGCGCCGGCTGTCGACCGAGAAGGCGCGTGCCGCCCACGATGCGGTGAAGGGCGACTTCTACTGGGATGGTTCCTATATTCTCGCCGCCGATACGGTTGTCGCCGTCGGTCGCCGCATTCTCCCCAAGGCGGAATTCATCGAGGAAGCCGCCTCCTGTCTGCACCTTCTTTCGGGCCGCGGCCACTGGGTCTTCACCGGCATCTGTCTCATCACGCCGGACGGTGCCGTCCGCCACAAGGTGATCGAGACCAAGGTACGCTTCAAGCGGCTGTCGGCTGCCGAGATCGAAGCCTATCTCGCCTCCGGCGAGTGGCGCGGCAAGGCGGGGGCCTATGCCGTGCAGGGGCTCGCCGGCTGCTTCGTGCAGAAGCTTGTCGGCTCCTATACCAATGTCGTCGGCCTGCCGCTCTTCGAGGCCACCCAGCTGCTGGCGGGCGAGGGTTTCGACGTCCAGGCGGCGTGGAAGGAGGGCTGAGCGATGGCGGAAGACACCCCCGATAGCAAGGGCAAAGTCGAACCCTTGCGCAAGACCCGGCCCTGCCCGGAATGTGGCCGGCCCTCGACCCGCGAGAGCTATCCCTTCTGCTCGGAACGCTGCCGTTCGCTCGACCTCTCGCGCTGGCTCAAGGGCAGCTATGCGATCCCGGTCGCCGAGGACGAATCCCAGGCGGATGACGAAAACCGCAACTGAAGCCGCGCCCGGCGGGCAGCGAAGCCTTTAGAATTGCTTGATTTTTTGCGTTTGTAGCGAACCTGTCAAAAAAGTGCCGATTGGTGCTGGACATGGCCGAACAAGATGCTATAACCGCGCTCGCTCCGGGGGACAAAACGCCCCCGCCGATCCTGAATAAGGACCGGATGGCTTGCAAGACGAGCCTGATGCCCGGATAGCTCAGTTGGTAGAGCAGCGGATTGAAAATCCGCGTGTCGGTGGTTCAAATCCGCCTCCGGGCACCATTTTTCTCAAAACGGAAAATTTGCCTCTCCTGTCGTAAGCGCTTCGAACCGCTGTTTGTGCGACAGCGACGCGACGCTTTCATGTATCGAAGGATCAGTCGACCCGGTCGACGTCAGTCCTCCCGCATGGCGCGGGCGATCTGGTCGGCGAGCGGCTTCGTCAGATAGGAAAGTGCCGTGCGCTCGCCGGTCTCGATGAAGGCTTCGACCGGCATTCCCGATTGCAGGACGAGCTCGCCGAGCCTGGCGATTTCCTCCCGCGACATATCGATGCGCACTGTGTACCAGGTCTCGCCCGTCTCCTTGCTGGCACTCAGATTGGCGCCGATCGTCTCGACCGTCCCGAAAATCTCCGGCGTCGTGCGCTGGTTGAAGGCGGAAAAGCGCAGCACCGCCTGCTGGCCGGCATGCAACTGGTCGATGTCGGCGGGGCGCACGCGGGCCTCGACCACGAGCGCGTCGTTCACCGGCACGATCTGCATGATCGTCTCGCCGGGCGTGATCACGCCGCCGATGGTATGCACCGCAAGCTCGTGCACGAGGCCGTCTTGCGGCGCGAGGATATCCACGCGCTTCAGTTCGTCGAGGGCGGCCACCCGCTGTTCGGCGAGTTCCGCAAGCTTGTTCTCTATATCCCTGAGTTCCGTCAGCACCTCGGCGCGCCGGTCCTGGTCGAGCTGCAGGATCTGCAGCTCGGTTTCGGTGATGCGGGTTGCCGCGCGCGCGATCTCCGAGGTGAGCTGCCCGCGTTCGCCGGCAAGCTGCGCCTTCACACGCTGGAGTGCGGCGACCTGCGAGAAGGGCGTCAGCTGCTTTTCATGCAGCGTGACGACGCCTGTCAGCTCCTCTTCGATGAGCTTCAGCTCGTCATCCTTGGCAGCCCGGCGGGCGACGAGCCCTTCCGATTCCTGCCGGATCTGGTCGATGCGCTCTCGAAGCTGCGCCTTCTGCCCCTCGATCGTGCGCTTGCGGGCCTTGAAAAGCGCTTCCTCTGCCTTCACGTAGTCTGCGACCTCCGGTTCGGAAAGCCGCGCCTTCAGCTCATCGGGCACCGTGACCTCCGCCGCCTCGTCGCGTTCGGCGGCAAGTCGCATGCGGCGCGCGGTCAGCTGGTCGATCTGCTTCGTGATGACCGCCAGGTTGGCCCGCGTGATGGTGTCGTCGAGGCGGATGAGGAGGTCGCCGGCCGCGACCCGCGAGCCGTTCTTGACCCGGATCTCGCCGACAATGCCGCCGCTGCGGTGCTGCACTAGCTTGACGTTGCCTTCGACCACCACCATGCCCGGCGCGACCACGGCGCCGGCGAGCTTGCTGGTCGCGGCCCAGCCGCCGATCCCGAGGATGAGCACCGCGATCGCCGTCGCAGCGACGGTCATGGAACGGGCGATGGAGCGGGAGGCCCTGCTCTTGCGCGGACTGTCTGTCATGAATTCTCCGAAACGGCACGGACCGTCGTCTTGCGCAGGACTTCGTCGCGCGGGCCGAAGGCGACCATCCGCCCCTCATTGAGAACGAGGACATGATCGACGGCGGCAAGCGCACTCGGGCGATGGGCGATGACGATCACGACCGAGCCCGCTTTGCGGGCGGCGATGATGGCATTGGTGAGGGCGGCTTCGCCTTCGGCGTCGAGGCTGGCATTCGGCTCATCGAGGACGATGAGGAACGGCGTGCCGTACAGAGCGCGGGCAAGTCCGACGCGCTGGCGCTGGCCGGCGGAGAGGATCGCGCCGCCGGCGCCGATGCGGGTGTCGTAGCCGTCCGGCATCGACAGGATCAAGCTGTGGGCGCCCGCCATCGTCGCGGCCTCGATGATCGCCTCCGGCCTTGCCTGGGGCGAAAAGCGGGCGATGTTCTCGGCGATCGTGCCGTCGAAGAGCTCGACGTCCTGCGGCAGATAGCCGATCGAGGAGCCGAGGGCTTCGGGATCCCATTGGGCGAGTTCGGCGCCGTCGAGGCGGACCGTTCCGCGGGCCGCCGGCCAGACGCCGACGAGAATGCGCGCCAGCGTCGACTTGCCCGAGCCGCTCGGTCCGATGATCCCGAGGCCTTGGCCGGCCTTGAGCTCGAAGCCGACATCCCGGACGATGATCGCGGTCGTGCCCGGCGCGACCGCAGTGATCGCGACCGCCGCGATCGTCTGCCGGGGCGCCGGCAGGGCCATCGGCACGCTGCCGGTTCTCAGTTTCTCGAGGACTTCCTCGAGCCGCCGACGCGCCTGGCGGGCGTTCACGAAGCCGCGCCACTGGCCGATCACCAACTCGATGGGCGCCAACGCCCGGGAGGTGAGGATGGAGGCGGCGATCATCGCGCCGGGAGAGGCGAGTTGCCAGATCGCCAGCCAGGCCCCGAGCGCCAGAACGCCCGACTGGAGTGCGAGGCGGAAGATCTTGGAAGCCGCGGAGAAGCTGCTGGTGACGTCGCCGGCACGTCGCTGTTTTTCGATGAAGTCGGCGTTGGTCGCCTCCCAGCGGACGGCATAGGCTTCGCGCATGCCCATCGCCTGCAGGACCTCGGCGTTGCGCCGTCCGGCTTCCAGGTAGTCGGAGCGTCTTGCCGCAAGCAGGGAAAGGAGCCGCATCGGTTCCCGCAGCATCACTTCGCTGGTGAGGGTCAGCACGATCAGCACGACGGCACCCGCGACGGCGAGCCAGCCGAAATACGGATGGAAGAGGAAGAGGATGACGAGGTAAAGGGGCAGCCACGGCAGGTCAGCGATCGCGATCGGTCCCTGACCGCTCATGAAGCCGCGCAGCTGATCGAGATCGCGAAGCGGTTGCGGCACGCTCTCCTTCTTCGAAAGCCGAAGCGGCAGCTTGAGGACGGCGTCGAAGGCAGGTCTGCCGAGCTCTTCTTCGAGCCGCTGTCCGATCTGTGTGAGAATACGCGAACGGATGACCTCGAACAGCGCCTGAAACAGGTAAAGGGTCACGGCGAGCATCGACAGCGCCACAAGCGTCGGCACGCTGCGGCTCGCCAGAACCCGGTCGTAGACCTGCATCATGAAGAGCGGTCCGGTGAGCATCAGGATGTTGGTCACGGCACTGAGGGCGACGATGCCGGCGAAGGCGGCTCTGGTTTGCCTCAAGGCCGCGGCAACCAGGGGGCGTCGCGTCTCTTGCAATGTGGCGGTCAATTCGTCCCCCTGGCACTCTACGAAATCGCGGGCGTTCTCACCGTCCACTGCGGCAAGCTTCACCAGAATCTCGCGGAGATTGCAATGGCTTCGGGCGGCCTGCCACGGGCAATGCCGTTTCCCCCCATGCTGCCAAAATCAGGCGGAATTCAGATGGCCGGGCTCGCGTCTCCGTAACGTATCGGCGCGCCGCCGGCGTCAGCCTCCCGACGGAGAAGAAAGAAGAACGGCTGTTCCATGCCGCGCATGTCCATCAAGCCGAGGACGCGGATTGCATCGATGCGCCGGAAACAGTCGATCACCGGAAGCGAGTCATAAACCATCGCGGCACTGACGACGCCGCGGAAAGCGAGGCTCCGCAGCCGCGCAGCCGGCCGACGGGTCGAAAGGAGATAGCCGAAGCGAAGGAACAGCTGCACGGGGATCGGACCGAGCCACAGACGCGGGCTATGCTGAAGATGACGGAGCGGAATAAAGGCGGGATCGAGTGCAAAGAGCCTTCCACTCCGGCGACGGAAAAGCAGAGGGTCGACATCTTCGGACGAGCGGAACTCCTTGCCGTACCAGGAAAGTGTCTCGAGTACGCCATCGAGCGGATGACCCGTCGGCAGATCCCGACCGCGCCAGCGCCCCAGCATTCCCGCTTCCTCCACGGCCTCCAACCCATCGAAGTGGCCGAGCGCCAGCCGTGTCGAGATCGCATGATCCTCCCACTCGGCGAGCCAGGCGGGCGTCGCCGGTCCGGTTGCCGGAGCATTGGAGATCTCGGCAACGCCATAATCGCGTGTCCGCCTTCCGCTCGTCATCGCCGGGTGCCAGCCGTCAATCCGTATGTAGCCTGTCATGGCGCGTTTCCTTGACGCTCATGCGTCGTCAGGCTTGCGTGCGTATTCCGCTGCGAGATCGATCTCGACCTTCTCGACGCCGGGAACGGAAAGGGCGATTTCGACGGCGCGGTCGATTTCTTCGGGCCAGGTGACACCGCCGGAGAGAAAGACCGTACTTCCGGCGGCGGTTACCGAGATATCACTGGCGTCAACGCCTTCACTGACGGCGAGCAACTGCGCCACCGCCGTCTCCAGTGGTTCGTGATCACTGAATTCGACCTCTACCTCCGGCTTCTCTCCGAAAAAACGCTGCGGTTTGAAAACCATGTCGCGCCTCCTGTCATCCTTCCGGGCCACCTGACGGAGAACGCGCGAGGCAGGCGTTTGTTCAACCGTAGTCAGTAGCCGCCGATGACCGGGAGAATCTCTCCGGTGATGTAGCTCGAGCACTGCGGGGAGGCGAGGAAGACGTAGGCCGGTGCAAGCTCTTCCGGCTGCGCCGGACGTTTCATCGGCACTTTGGAACCAAACTGCGAGACCTCGTCGGCTTGCTTGTCGGACGGATTGAGCGGTGTCCAGACCGGGCCGGGGGCCACGGCGTTCACGCGTATGCCACGGCTTGCCAGGTTGGAGGCAAGAGCGCGCGTGAAGGAGTGGATTCCGCCCTTGGTCATGGAATAGTCGAGAAGTGCCGCACTTCCCATGAGCCCCACGACGGAGCCGGTATTGATGATCGATGAGCCTTGCTTGAGGTGGGGCACCGCCGCCTTGGCCATGTAGAAGTAGCCATAGAGGTTCGTCTTGATCGTCATGTCGAAGTGTTCGATCGAGAGGTCCTCGATCGTCTTCGAGTGCACCTGGAACGCGGCATTGTTGACGAGAACGTCGATCTTGCCGAACATTTTGACGGTCTCGTCGATCACTTGCCGGCAATAGTCCGGATCGCGGACGTCTCCGCGGCTGACGAGGCAGCGACGCCCTTCCGCCTCGACCGCGCGGCGTGTCTCATCCGCATCGCGGTCCTCGGCGAGATGTGAGATCGTCACATCGGCACCTTCGCGGGCGAAGAGAATTGCGACGGCCCGGCCGATCCCCGAGTCGCCGCCCGTGATCACCGCGACCATGCCGTCGAGTTTGCCCGAGCCCTTGTAGAAGGGAGCGTCGTACATCGGCGGCGGATCGAGACGATATTCCATGCCCGGTTTGGGCTCATGCTGCGGTGGAAACGGCGGTTCGGGATAGCGCCGTGCTCCCGCCTGGACCGCGCGGCCTCCATCTTTCGACTTGCCTTGGCTCGCGTCCGCACCTGCAACCTCCTCCTGGATTGCACGTTGTTCATCCGCTGCTCTGGTTCTGTCGCCGGAGAGTTTGTCCATTGCTCTGCCCTTCCTTGATCGTCAGGAGTTTCCGGATATCGGCGGTTCGGTCGAGCGATCGCCTTTCTGCGCGACCGAACCATGCATCGGGTGCGATTGTTCCGAAACTTGGCCGTGTAGCGGTTGGCAGTGGCAGGAACCTACGTTATCACTAATGTTTAAGGCTGGAGAAAGGGCGAGGATGTCATGGCGAGCGATGTTGCTTACGTTTCCCCGAGGAACCCTGGTACGATCTAGGGCTGCAGGCGGGTTATCCCGATTTTTCCCGACCACGTCGCTCGGCATCTATCTCATGGCGATGGCGGCGCTTACGATCCTGCCGTTCCTCGGTTTCGTGGTCTTCCTGCTGGTGCAGCTCGAGAACGGTGAGCGGGCGACATTGCGTCGTGAAACAGCTCAAGATGCCCAGGTGATTGGCCGCAGCGTCGAACGCCGGCTCCAGGAGATGGCCACCACGCTGCGATTGCTGTCGACCTCGCCCGAACTCGAGTCAGGGGACCTCGTCGCTTTTCAGGACCGGACCGCATCGAGCCTGCGGGCGAGCTCGCTCTATCTCCTGCTCGTCGACAGGCAGGGCGAACAGCTCATGAATACGCGCGTGGCGCCCGGCAAGCCCTTGCAGAGGATATCCAACATTCCCGCGCTGCAGTCCGCTCTCTCGTCCGGACAGACCGAGGTCTCGGATATCTTCTTCGGGGCGACGAGCCAGCGGTGGGTATTCAACGTCACCATGCCGCTGACGCGGGAGCAGTCACCGAATGCTGCGGCGATGATCCTCGCCCAGGATGCCGGCGACCTGTCCAGCATGACGGCGACGGACGCGCTGCCGCCCGGCTGGTCCGCAGCGATCATCGACGCAAACGGCGATGTGGTGGTGTCGAGCGGGCCGGACAATCAGCCTTCCGGAACCCCCTTTCCGAAAGAGATGGTGAACGTGATGACGGGGGGCAATGACAGCGCCGTCGTTCCGGTGTCCGATCCGCAGACACTGGTCGGCTACTACCGAATCCCCGGCTGGAGCTGGCAAACGGTCACCTGGGGACCGATCTCCTCGGCGCAAGAAACCCTCATGAGCACCTGGCGCCGCCTCTTTTTCGGCAGCTCGATTCTGTTGGTCCTCAGTCTGTTGGTGGCCTGGGCGATCGCGCAGCAGCTGCGCCGGTCGGTGAGGCAGATCACCGCGATGGCCGAGCAGATCGGTGAAGGAGAAATCGTCTCTCCGGTTGTGACGAAGATCACCGAGGCGAACCAGGTCGCCATCGCACTCTCCAACGCATCCTTCGACCGGCGCCAGGCGGAGGATCGCGTTCACCTGGTCCTCAATGAGCTGGTCCACCGCACGACGAACATCCTCACCCTGGTGCAGTCCATGATGCGTCAAATCTCCCGGAAGAGCAGCAACATGGAGGAGTTCCAGGCGGCCATCGGAGGGCGTCTCTCCGGCCTCGCGCGCTCCATCGAGGCGCTAGCGCGAGAACAATGGGTCGGCATTCCGTTGTCGCAACTCGTCAATCTTCAGCTCTCCACTGTTGCGGGCTCCTGCGACCGTGTGACCCTGGTGGGCAGCGATTTCACTCTGAATACCCAGGCCGTGCAGAATCTCGGCCTCGTGTTCTACGAACTCGGGACGAATTCGGTGAAATACGGGGCGCTTTCGACGCCGACCGGCCGGATTCTCGTAAAGTGGCACATTATCGAAGGTGACCTCGGGCCGATGCTCGAAATCTGCTGGGCGGAGAGCGGTGGGCCACCCGTGGAGGAGCCCCATCGCCGCGGTTTCGGCACGACGATCATCGAGCGCCACGCCGCCAGCGCTTTCGGCGGCAAGGTGGAGCTCCACTATCGACGCGACGGTATGACCTGGATACTGAAGGCTCCATTCCGCGCCTTCGAGATCGAGAACGGCCAGTCCGGGCACTGATGTCGCGGTGCGTCCCGGCGTCAGCCGGCAGTCCTGATCGCGGGTGGAAAATCGGGCGAGCCGGAGCTCACGATGCCACTGCGCGGGCGCGGGCGGCATCGAGCACCGCGCGCACCTCGTCGGCCATCACCGCCTCCCGGGCATACCCGGCGGACGGCGTGAGCCCCGGATCTTCCGCGCCGTCGAGCGGCATGTCGTCCTGCTCGAGATAGCGGATGATTTGCGCGCCTGCCGGCTCCTTCATCAAAAGGGAAAGGATAGTGACCAGAAGCTCGCGATGGGCGTTCAGACGCCCTTCGATATCCTGTCGTGTCAGTTCTTTCATGGCTCTTGCGGTCTCCTACACCAATTCGTTGCTTTGCCGCAGAAGGAACAAATTGCGGGGGCAATGATTTCACGTGTTGAACGGAGTATCAACGACCATGAAGAAGACGATAATTCTTGCCTTCGGACTCGTATTCCTCGCCGCCTGTAGCGACGAAAGCAAAAAGTCGACGACGACCGAGCAGGCGCCTGCGACTGAGCAGACGGCTCCGGCTACACCGGCTACACCGGCTGCCCCTGCGGCCCCTGCCGACCAGACCACTCCGCCGCCATCGACCGGAACGGAAGGCCAGACCCAGGGACAGCAAACGCCCAGCAAGTAATGTCCTTCCTGTTTCTTGGAAAGACTGACTCCCGTCGCCTCCATCAGGGCGACGGGAACCTACGGAAGGGGATCACATGCCCCAGCAACGCGCTTTCTGGAAAGGCTACCTCAAGCTTTCGTTCGTGACCTGTCGGGTGACGATGACGCCGGCGGTCACCGCCTCGGCCAAGCTGCGTTTCCGGAATGTCGACCGTCGTACCGGCCACAAGGTCGTCAGCGAATACGTCGACGCTGAAAACGGCAAGCCAGTCGAGGAGGAGGATCAGCTGAAGGGCTTTCCGCGGGATGAGGGCGACTACGTCCTGTTCGAGGACGAAGAACTCGATGACGTCGCCCTCGAGAGTACACGGACCATCGACATCGAACAGTTCGTCCCGGCCTCCTCCATCGGCTGGATCTGGTATGACAAGCCGCACTACCTCGCACCCGCCGACAAGGTGAGTGGGGAAGCATTCTCCGTCATCCGCGAGGCAATGGCGAAGACCGGAACAGCCGGGATCGCTCGCCTCGTTCTTTATAGGCGGGAGCATCCCGTGCTTCTGCTCCCGCGGGGCAAGGGCATGATCGTCTGGACGCTGCGCTTCGGCGACGAAGTGCGCGATGCGGAGAACCTGTTCTCCGCCGCCGGCAAGGAGAAGCCGTCGGGGAAAACCCTGTCGATGATGCGCAAGGTGATCGCCGAGCGGACGGAAAAGTGGAGCCCCGAGATGGTGACCGACCCCGTGGAGGCACGTCTGCACGACATCATCCGTGCGCGTCGGAAGGGAAAAAAGAAAGCGCCGCAGCCGCAGAAGAGGGAGCCGACGCCGGAGAGCAACGTCATCGACATCATGAGCGCCCTGCGCAAGAGCCTCTCGTCCGAGCGCCGCTCCCCGCGCCGCTGACGCGCACGATCACCCGGCGGCGTCTTCTCCATCCGGGGCCGACGGGACCTTAGCGCCGGCGCGCCGGCTTTACGGGTTTGAGCACGGCCTCGGCGGCGCGGAAATCCTTCCATGGATCGGCAGAAAGCTGCGAGAGGCGCGCCGATGCATTGTTGACGGTGAAATGGGCCGGGCCGATGGCCGGCGTCAGTTCCTCCCAGTCGAGCGGCATCGACACGGGGGCGCCTTCGCGGGCACGGGAAGAATAGGGGGCGACGGCCGTGGCGCCTCGTCCGTTGCGCAGGTAATCGATCAGGATCTTGCCCTTGCGCTTCGCCTTGGAGACCGTCGCGACGTAGCTTTCCGGTGAATCCGCCGCCATGGCCTCCGCGACCGCCTTCATGGCAACCTTCACGTCGGGCCACCCGGTCTTCGGTTTCAGCGGTGCGACGATATGCAAGCCCTTGCCGCCCGACGTCTTGACAAAGCCAGTGAGCCCGATGTCGGCGAAGCGCGCGCGCACCTCTCGCGCCGCCTCGATAACGCGCTCCCAGGAGACGTCCGGAGCCGGATCAAGGTCCATATTGACCATGTCCGGCGTTTCCCACGCGTCGAGCGTCGACCCCCAGGGGTGGATTTCCAGAACTCCGCCCTGTACCAGCCCGAGCAGCCCATCGATATCCTCAATCGCGACGTAGTGCTCCTCGCCGCTTTCCTTCGGATCGTCGACCTGCCTGATCTCCTTGCGCATGCCTCGCCACGCATGTTTCTGGAAGAAGCAGGAGCCGGAGATGCCTTCCGGGCATCGCAGAAGCGCCAGCGGACGATGGACGATGAAAGGCGCCATAAAGGGCCAGACTTCCAGGTAGTAGTCGGCGAGGCCGGCCTTGGTGACGCCCGCCTCCGGCCAATAGATGCGGTCGGCATGGGTGAGCGCCACGCTGCGCTTCGGCGGCGTGTCTTTCGCGTCCACGACTGTCCTTTCTTGCACCACCTCGCGCGCCGCCTTGTCTTCCCGCAGACCGCGGAAGGAAGCATGCCGCAGACGGGCATCCGCCGTCCAGCCGCGGAACTCGATTTCGGCGACGAGCTCCGGCCGCACGAAGACGACGTCGTGGCGTTCCGTCGCGGAGAGACGCGCGGCGAAAGGCGAATCCTCCTGCTGGAGGGGTTTCAAGCTGCGGTAGAGCTGCTTGGCCACGGCGGCGCTGTAGCCGGTGCCGACGCGGCCGGCATGGGAGAGACGGCCGTTCTCGTCGTAGTGCCCCATGACCAGGGATCCGATCGCCCCTCGGCTGACCGAGGAGGGGACGTAGCCGCCGATCACAAGCTCCTGGCGCGCCGAGCACTTCGATTTGACCCAGTCGCGCCCGCGTCCCGACCGATAGGGTGCATCCGCACGCTTCGAGACGATGCCCTCCAGGCTGAGCCGGCAGGCATGACGCAGCACCATCTCGCCGCTCTCGGCGAAGTCTTCGCTGTAACGCAAGGTCCTGGCATCGGTAGGAACCACCTGCCGCAGCAGCGACTTGCGGTCCGTGAGTTTTGCGCCCCGGAGGTCCACGCCGTCGAGATAGAGGAGGTCGAAGAGATAGAGGAGAAAGCGGTCGGAGCGACCTTCGCTCAGATCAGCCTGGAGCTGCGAGAAGCTGCTTGCCCCGGCCTGGCCTTCGACCACTACCTCTCCGTCCAGGATCGCGCTTTTCACGGGAAGCGCCTCGAGCTCGGCGACGAGAGCCCGTCCGAAGCGGTCAGTCCAGTCGAGGCCGCTGCGTGTCAGCAGTCGCACCTTGCCGCCTTCGAGCCTCGCCTGCAGCCGATAGCCGTCGAACTTCACCTCATGCAGCCAGTGCTTGCCCTTCGGCGCCGCCTTGACCAGGGTTGCAAGCTCGGGATCGACGAAGTCGGGTATGGGGGCCTTCCGCGATCCCTTGACCGCTGCCGGATCGATCACCGTTTCTCCGGCCGCCTGCACGTCCTTTTCCTTGCCGCGCGCCTTCGATGGTTTCCCGGGCGGGTCTCCGGCATCATCGACGTCACGGCCGGAGACCACTGACAGCGGCTGCTCCTCGAGGATGTCCGGATCGCTTTCCTGGCGCGCGGCCTCGTCCTCGCCCTTGATGAGCAACCAGTTCTCGCGCTTTTCGTCGTTGGCGGCCATGCGGACGAGGTGCCATCGGCCGCTGAGCTTCTCCCCGTCGAGCTCGAATTCGAGGTGGCCCTTGCGATAGGCCTTGTGCATGTCGCCGAGCGGATGCCATGTCCCGCGGTCCCAGATGATGACATTGCCGGCGCCGTAATGCCCCTTCGGGATGCTGCCTTCGAACCCGCCATATTCGATCGGATGATCCTCGACATGAACGGCGAGTCGCTTCTCTCCCGGCACAAGGCTCGGGCCGCGGGTGACGGCCCAGCTCTTGAGGACGCCGTCCATCTCCAGGCGGAAGTCGTAATGCAGACGCCGGGCGGCATGCTTCTGGATCACGAAGCTGTTGCCGGAAGCGGCGTGCTCGCCACCGCGCGGCTCGGGAGATCCCTGGAAATTCCGTTTCTTGCGATAGGTCTGCAGGGACACGGGATCAACCTGCCTTTCTGCGCCGCCCGGCCTCGCGTCCGGTGGCTTTCGTCTTGCCGCGTTTCTCGCCCGCACCGGCCCCTGCACTGCGCCGCAACGCCTCCATCAGGTCGGTGACCTTCCCCGTCTCGACCTTTCGGAGCTTCTTCGGCTTGCGACCGGCGAGCTTCGTCTTGACGAGTTCGGCAACCGCCTGTTCGTAACGGTCGTCGAACTCGGAGGGCTCGAACCGTCCCATCTTCGTCTTGATGATGTGGCGAGCGAGATCGAGCATTTCTCCTGAAACACGGATGTCGGAAATCTCCTCGAAGATCTCCGTGTCGCTACGAACCTCATAGTCGAAATTGAGGGTGGTTGCGATCATGCCTTCCCCATGCGGGCGAACGAGCAGCGTCCGCACCCGCCGGAAGAGGACGGTCCGCGCGAGCCCGGCTACCTTCTTCTCCTCCATGGCTTCGCGGATGAGCGCATAGGCTTCCGCGGCATCCTCGTCGGCCGGAGCCACGAAATAGGGCCTTTCGAAGAAGGTCGTGTCGACGTCGTTGCAGGCGATGAAGGTCTGCATCTCCAGCCGCTTGTCGCTCTTCGGCACCACGGCCTTGACCTCCTCCGGATCGAGGATCACGAAGTCTCCGTCCGGCATCTCGTAGCCCTTTACGATATCCTCGTCCTCGACTGGCTTGCCGTTTTCGCTGTCGACAAACCGTCGGCGCACGCGGTGGCCGGTCTCACGATTAATGATATGGAAAGATATGCGCTCTCCTTCGGATGCCGCGCCGTGGAGCGTCACCGGGCAAATCAGTTCCCCGACCGAAAGAAGGCCTCTCCAGATCGCGCGCGCCGCCAAGACAAATCCTCCGTCTCGATAGGGGCGAAATGCAGGTTTGCGACTTTTTGTTCCTGCCGGAGCCGCATCTGTCCCGGGGTCGACGGGAAGGTGGTTTCCGCCGGAAGGATTTTGTTAACCTCAGAGCAACCAATTAACCATAAAGATTGGCCTATACGTCGGAATGGGATTCCGCCGGTCGTGAATCCCTTCGAGGCATGACGCCAGCCCGTCGTACCGGTCTCGGTCCGGTATGTCCTTTTCATTGAAGCAGTTCAGGGAACAGTCTTCGGTGGCTGCCGGGCGAGAGCCCGCTCTTCCGCGACGTGGCGTGAGTCCGCAGATACGCAAGACATCCCGAGACCATTTCAGTCCGTCCGGCTCCACGCCGGACTTCAGTGAGGAACATTGTCTTGGCGCAGGTTTCGCCGGCAGATCGGGCAGCGGGAGGGCAGGGCGGCAGCCTGCGCGACAGGCTGCGCTTTGCCGGGCTTGAACAGGCCGACTGCGAGCGTCTGAGGCGGCATCGCCCGCTCCTCGACGAAAGCGTCAAGAAGGGGCTTCGCGACGTTTTCCAGCGTTACCAGACATTTCCGGATGCGGCCCGAAATTTCACCAGCGAGCGGCAGCTCGAACGCTTGCATGATCTCCTTGCTTCCCACTGGGACGTTCTGACGGATGCCCGCTTCGACGGCCTCTACGCGGAACGCGTCAAGGTCCTCTCCGACAGCGAAAGCAAGATGGGGCTCGATCCCCGCTGGCACGTCGCCGGCCACGCCGTCGTGCTCGAACATCTGATCAGCGGCATTCTCGAGGAGATCGCAGGCTCGGGTTTCCTGCCGTCCGGACGCAAGCGTGCCCGTGAGCTCGCCGAGCTCGTCGACGCGCTCGTGCGTGTCGTCACGGTCGATGTCGAGATCGCCGTCTCGCTGCGCTTCAACGAATTGCGGCTTCGTCATCATCGCGAGCTCACCGAACTGCGCGAACGCGAGCGCGCCGATGTCGATGCGATTTTCGGCCCGACGATCCGGGCTTTCGCTGATCGGGACCTCGATCAGCGTGTCTCGGGCGAGGTGCCGGAAGCCTACGAGGGCTTGGCCCGTGACCTCAATACGGCCCTGGAGCAGGTGCAGGCGACGATGATCGCTTCGGAGGAGAGGGCGCGGGCAGCCGAGAGTGCACTCGCGTCGGTCGTGTCTGCCTCGTCCGACTTCGCCGGGCGTGCGGGACAGCATTCGGACGAACTGCGGGACGCGGGAGCGGCGCTCGGGGCGCTGCTGGACGAAGCCCGCACTACCGCCGAACAGACGAAGGCGGTGGAAACGGCGGTCGCCGCGGCCCGCCGCTCCGTCGACGGCAGCGGTGAAGTCGCAGGACGCGCGATTGCCGCGATGGCGGACATCGAGACATCGGCCGAACAGATCGGCCGCATCATTGGAGCAATCGACGAGATCGCCTTCCAGACCAATCTTCTCGCGCTCAATGCCGGGATCGAGGCGGCGCGTGCCGGCGACAGCGGACGCGGCTTTGCCGTCGTCGCCCAGGAGGTGCGTGCGCTTGCGCAACGCTCGGCGGACGCTGCTCGCGAGATCAAGACACTGGTCGCCACCACCAAGGCGCAGGTCGATGCGGGCGTGAAGATCGTCGCCCATACGCAGGACGCCATCGGCAGCATCGCCGGCGAAGTCGGCGGGATCAGCGAAACGGTTGGGGAGATCGCTCGCCGGTCGGCCGCGCAGGCGGACGGTCTTCACGGCCTTGCGGGCGACGTCTCCGGTCTCGTCGGCGAGGTGGACGCCAGCGCCGAGCTCGCCCGTCGTTCGAGCGAGGGCGCGGATGATCTGCACAACTTGATCGTCGAACTCGGACGAACGGTCCGCGAATTCCACTACGAGCGTCGGCGCCGCAGCCCGGCGATCGTTTCCGAGGAGAGATGCAGGCCAACGGACGGCATTGCGTCGCGCCGCCCGGCGGCGAACAACGAAATCGAGGACGCGGACGGTGCACTCGGGCTCGATGTCCCGATGCAGATCGGCGGCTGGGGAGGTTGAGGGGATTGTTTACCACCTTCCATTACACAAGGGGAATTCGGACGGGCGAAAGGGCCTGCGGGGTGCCGTTTCCGGCACTTGTCAGCGGACCTCCCAGGCGGGACATCGTCGGCTCTGAAAGACGAGGAAAGAACTGATGGCAACACGGAAAGGCGCAAACAAGAGCTTGAAGCTGGCCGAGGTGCTGGACCTCAACGAGGCTTCGGCGCTGAAGAGCAGTCTGATGGACCTGCGCGGCAGCGGGCTCGACATCGATGCATCGCAAGTCAAGCGCGTCGGAGCGCAGTGCGTGCAGGTGCTGATGGCAGGAGCGAATGCCTGGGATGCCGACAAGAAGCCTTTCACGTTCGTGAAGGCGTCGGAGGCCTTCCTGAAGACCCTTCAACTGATTGGCGTGAATGCAGATCACCTGCTCGCTGGGGAGATTCGGCAATGAAGAAGAAAGTACTGACGGTGGATGACTCCAGGACCATCCGCAACATGCTGCTCGTGACGCTCAACAATGCCGGTTTCGAAACCGTGCAGGCGGAAGACGGCGTCGAAGGCCTCGAAATCCTGGAAGAGGCCAACCCCGACGTGATCGTCACCGATATCAACATGCCGCGCCTTGACGGCTTCGGCTTCATCGAGGGCGTCCGTCGCAATGAGAAATATCGTGCGGTGCCGATCCTGGTGCTCACGACCGAAAGCGACGCGGAGAAGAAGAACCGTGCACGTCAGGCCGGAGCTACCGGCTGGATCGTGAAGCCGTTCGATCCCACCAAGCTGATCGATGCGATTGAACGTGTAACTGCCTAAGCGGGAATTCCTCCGATGGATATGAACGAAATCAAAGAGATCTTCTTCCAGGAATGCGAGGAGCAACTCGCGGAACTGGAGTCCGGTCTTCTCAAGATGAACGACGGGGACCGCGACCCGGAAACGGTGAATGCCGTGTTCCGGGCCGTGCACTCGATCAAGGGCGGCGCGGGCGCATTCGGCCTTGACGACCTCGTGTCCTTCGCTCACGTCTTCGAGACCACTCTCGATTGCGTTCGATCCAACAGGCTCGAGCCGACGCACGACGTGCTGAAGGTGATGCTGCGGGCCGCCGACGTGCTTGCCGATCTCACCAACGCAGCCCGCGACGGCGGCAGCGTTGACGGTGCGCGTAGCGCCGGCCTCGTCCGCGAACTCGAAGCCCTGGCCAATGGCGAAGCACCGCCTGCTGCGGCCCCGGTCGCCGCGCCGGCAGCAACTCCGGCACCTGCTGCCGTGGCGTCGACCGACGACAGCGGATTCCAGCCGATCCCGTTCTCCTTCGACGCCTTCGACGACGAACCGGCAGTCCCGCGCTTCGCCATCACGTTCAAACCGCGGCGCGGTCTCTACTCCAAGGGCAACGACGCGGCCTTGTTGTTGCGCGATCTCTCTCGCCTCGGCGAAATGAGCATTCGTTGCGACATGGATGCCCTTCCGTCACTCGATGAAATGGATCCGGAAGAGGCCTATTTCAGCTGGAACATCGAGCTGTCGACCGACAAGGGCGAGGACGCGATCCGGACCGTCTTCGAATTTGCCGAATGGGACTGCGATCTCGAGGTGAAGGCCCTGACAGAAGAGGCTGCCCCGACGGGTGAAGAGCCCCCGATGGTTCCGGTTCCCTTCGATCTCTCGCTGCTGGACGAAGGCGGCGCCTCGGAGACGAACGCTCCCGGGGGGGATGCGGGCGCGGCCGTTGCCGCAGCAGAAACCGCCTCCAACGTCATGCGATTGGCAGGCGCTGCGGCCCGGCAGGAGAAGAAGGAAACCGCGGCCGCCGCACCCGCCGCAGCCGCGGCTGCGAACGCGGCGCAGAATGCTGCAGCAGGGCAGACGATCCGCGTCGACCTCGACCGCGTCGACCGCCTCATCAACCTGGTCGGCGAGCTCGTCATCAACCAGGCCATGCTCTCGCAGAGCGTGATCGAGAACGATGCCAACGGCAACTCCACCATCAACATGGGTCTCGAAGAGCTGCAGCAGCTCACCCGTGAGATCCAGGACTCGGTCATGGCGATCCGCGCGCAGCCGGTAAAACCGGTCTTCCAGCGGATGTCGCGTATCGTCCGCGAAGTCGCCGACATGGTCGGCAAACAGATCCGCCTGATCACCGAAGGGGAGAACACCGAGGTCGACAAGACGGTCATCGACAAGCTTGCCGAGCCCCTGACCCACATGATCCGCAATGCCGTCGACCACGGCATCGAGACGCCGGAAAAGCGCATTGCCGCCGGCAAGAATGCGGAAGGTACGGTCAAGCTGACCGCGAAGCATCGTTCCGGCCGTATCGTCATCGAACTGGTGGACGACGGCGCCGGCATCAACCGCGAGCGCGTTCGCCAGAAGGCCATCGACAACGATCTGATCGCCGCCGATGCCAACCTCTCCGACGAGGAAATCGACAACCTGATCTTCATGCCGGGCTTCTCGACCGCGGACAAGATCTCCGACATTTCCGGCCGCGGCGTCGGCATGGACGTCGTGAAGCGCTCGATCCAGGCTCTCGGAGGCCGTATCTCCATCAGCTCGAAGCCGGGCCATGGATCCACCTTCACCATGAGTCTGCCGCTGACGCTGGCCGTCCTCGACGGCATGGTCGTAACGGTTGCCGGTCAGACGCTGGTGGTGCCGCTGACGGCGATCGTCGAGACGCTGCAGCCAGAGGCGCAGAACATTCATTCCTTCGGCTCCAACCAGCGCCTCATTTCCATCCGCAACAGCTTCTGCCCTTTGGTGGACGTCGGTCGCATCCTGAACTTCCGTGCCACACAGGCCAATCCGGTCGAAGGCGTTGCCCTTCTGGTGGAATCGGAAGGCGGCGGTCAGCGCGCACTGATGGTCGATGCCATCCAGGGACAGCGTCAGGTCGTCATCAAGTCTCTCGAGGCGAACTACACGCACGTTCCGGGCATCGCCGCAGCCACCATCCTCGGTGACGGCCGGGTCGCACTCATCCTTGACGTCGACGCCGTCGTCGCCGCTTCCCGCGGCCAATCCCTCAAGCCGGAAATGTCTTTAGCAGTCGCGGGTTAGTTTCATGTCGCATGCGATCAAGAATCTCGTCCAGGGTAGCCGGGAGCTCATTGCCTTCCGCATCGGGGATCAGGAATTTTGCGTAGACATCATGTCGGTTCGGGAGATCCGTGGCTGGACGCAGGCCACGTCGCTCCCGCATGCGCCGCCCTTCGTCATGGGCGTCATCAACCTGCGCGGCGCTGTGCTGCCGATCGTCGATCTTTCATTCCGGCTCGGCCTCGGGCAGGCGGAACCGACGGCACGGCATGTCATCATCGTCGCCCAGGTCCGCGATAAAACGGTCGGGCTGCTGGTCGAAGCCGTCTCCGACATCCTGACCGTCACGGACGAGAACATTCAGCCGACGCCGGAGATCTCGACCGATCAAGAGAAGCAGTACGCTCGCGGAATTCTCGCGATCGAGAAGCGCATGATCTGCCTGATCGAGCTGGAAGGCCTCTTCCCGGAAACCGAAAGCGAGGCTGCATGATTCCCGCGAGTGCCGCATTCCACAGACCGTCCGACGACGAGATTCTCGCCAGCGGAGAGTATCCGTTGACCCGGCGTGACCTGAACGAGATCGCTGCGATGATCTATGCCGATGCCGGGATCGCGCTCAACGATTCGAAGGCATCGCTCGTCTACTCGCGTCTGTCGAAGCACATCCGCAATCTCGGTCTTGGTGGCTTCCGCGAGTATTGCACGTTGGTGTCCTCTCCCGAGGGCGCGCACGAGCGGCGGGAGATGCTGTCGCACCTGACGACCAACTTCACCCGGTTCTTCCGCGAGAACCACCATTTCGAGCATCTGCGTGACGAGGTTCTGCCGGGCCTGATAGCGCGCGCCAAGGCGGGCGGCCGCGTCCGCATCTGGTCGGCTGCGAGCTCGGACGGCCAGGAGCCCTATTCGATCGCCCTCACAGTGTTTCAGGCCTTCCCGAACGTGCTCGACTACGACTTCAAGATCCTCGCGACCGATATCGATCCGAAGATCCTCGCGATCGCCCGTCAGGGCGCCTACGACGAGCAGGCTTTGGAGACCGTTTCGCCGAACATACGCAAGCAGTGGTTCAAGGAGGTTGAAGTCGGCGGACGTCGCAAGTTCCAGGTGGACGAGCGCCTGAAGCGCCTGATCACCTACAACGAACTAAACCTGATGTCCCAGTGGCCTTTCAAGGGCAAGTTCGACGTCATCTTCTGCCGCAACGTTGTGATCTATTTCGACGAACCGACGCAGATGCGCATATGGTCGCGCTTCGCCGATCTCCTGCCGGAGGGAGGATATCTCTATATCGGCCACTCCGAACGCGTTTCCGGCGATGCCAAGGCCTATTTCGACAATACCGGCATCACCACCTATCGCTTCATCGGAAAGACGGGAGGGCGCAAGCTGTGAGTGCACCCGCGCGCGTTCTCGTCGTCGACGACAGCCCGACCATGCGGGGGCTGATCAGCGCGATCCTCAATTCCGATCCGGATGTCGATGTTGTCGGCCAGGCCGGGGACGCCATGGAGGCGCGCGCCGCCATCAAGCAACTCAATCCGGACGTGGTCACGCTCGACATCGAGATGCCGAACATGAACGGCCTCGAATTCCTGGAAAAGATCATGACGCTCCGGCCGATGCCGGTGATCATGGTTTCGACCATGACCCACCGGGGCGCGGAAGCCACTCTTGCCGCTCTGGAGATCGGGGCCTTCGATTGCGTCGGCAAGCCGATGCCGGGTGAGGCCAATCCCTTTGGCGACCTGGCGGAGAAGGTGAAGGCCGCCGCCCGTTCGCAGCATCGCTACAATCGGGCGCCGCGGAGCGAACCGCCTGCGAGCCGTTCGGTTCCGACGACGGATTTCCGGGTCGGCCGCAAGATCGTCGCGATCGGTTCGTCGACCGGCGGCGTCGAGGCGCTGATCACCGTCCTCCAGAAGTTTCCGCGCAATTGTCCGCCGACCGTCATCACGCAGCACATGCCGCCGAGCTTCACCAAGAGCTTCGCCGAGCGGCTGAATCGTCTCTGCGAGCCCGTGGTCGAAGAGGCGACGGATGGCGCCCGGCTCGAGATCGGCAAGGTTTATCTCGCTCCGGGCGGCGAACGCCACCTGCAGGTGGCCAATGTCGCCGCCCCCTGCTGCCGCCTGGTGGAGCGGCCGCCGGTCAACGGTCATCGGCCCTCCGTCGACGTCCTGTTCGATTCGGTCGCCGAGCTCGCCGGCCGCAGTGCGGTCGGCGTCATCCTGACCGGAATGGGCCGTGACGGAGCCGCGGGCCTCCTCAAGATGCGCCATGCGGGCGCACGCACGATCGGGCAGGACGAAAAATCCTGCGTCGTCTACGGCATGCCGAGGGTCGCCCACGAACTCGGTGCCGTCGAACGCCAACTGCCGCTTGCGGCCATCGGCGAAGAAATTCTCAAACTTACTGCTGCCCGGAAAGAAGGTATCGAACATGTCACTAGCTGAGAAAATCAAAGTTCTGATCGTCGACGATCAGGTAACGAGCCGCTTGCTGTTGAGCGATGCCCTGACGCAGCTCGGTTTCAAGCAGATCACGGCCGCCGGCGACGGTGAACAGGGAATGAAGATCATGGAGCAGCAGCCCCATCATCTCGTCATTTCCGACTTCAACATGCCGAAGATGGATGGCCTTGGCCTGCTGCACGCGGTGCGCAGCAATCCGAATACCAAGAAGGCGGCGTTCATCATCCTGACGGCCCAGGGCGACCGTGCGCTTGTTCAGAAGGCTGCTCAACTCGGCGCGAACAACGTTCTCGCCAAGCCTTTTACCATCGAGAAGATGAAGGCTGCGATCGAGGCGGTCTTCGGAGCCCTGAAATGACAGACGACAGTGCAGCTAGGCGCGTTCACATTATTCAAGGCGAATACAAGGTCGTATCCGAGCCGAATATCGTGCTCTCTACCATTCTTGGTTCGTGCGTAGCTGCATGTCTGCGGGATCCGTTTGCAGGCGTTGGGGGAATGAACCACTTCCTGCTGCCGGGTTCGGCGACACCGGGGGCGGGAGGCGGTGATGCCACCCGTTATGGTGTTCATCTGATGGAACTTCTCATCAACGGTCTGCTGAAACAGGGCGCGCGGCGCGATCGCATCGAGGCAAAGGTCTTCGGGGGTGCGAAGACCATTGCGACGTTTTCGAATGTCGGCGAACAGAACGCGGCCTTTGCCATGCAGTTCCTGAAGGACGAAGGTATCAAGGTCGTCGGCTCCTCTACGGGCGGGGAGCACGGCCGCAAGCTCGAATTCTGGCCGTTAAGCGGAAGAGCCAGGCAGTATCCGCTGACCGGCGCCGAGACCCAGAGGACCGTCGCTCTCGAGCAGAAGCCGGTCTTCACGCCGAAGGCCGTGGAGAGCTCTATCGAATTTTTCTGAATATCACTGACACGAAAAAAGGAATACAGGGGGATAAAGATCGTGGAAGAAGCACTGCCGCAAGTCCTGATGCGGGTCGTTACCGAACTGCACGACGTGGCGTATCTCATCGAACGCATAGAACCGCAGCTTCTGGAACTCGGCGGCGCACAGGTGCTCGAGCATCCGGACGCGCTCAAGGTCTTGCAGGGGATTGATCTCGCGGTTCAAAAGACCCGCGGGCTCGCCGAGTTCATCGACACGATCACGGGTTCGATTCCTGACGGGTGGGTCATCGACATGACGACGGCGCTCAGTCTGGTGAAGCTCGCCGAAATGCAGAAGGCGCTCGGAGCGGGCATTCGTCACGGTCACTCGCAGCCTCTCGGCAAGGCGGCGGGGGACTTCGACTTTTTCTGAGGTCCACGCGGCGATTGGTCGCCGCCCGACATGTCGGCGATCTGGCAGGCCGCTCCTTTGTGAGCGGCCTTTTCGTAGCAGCGCGAAATGCTCGCACAAGTTTCAGTTCCTAATGTCTCGCAAGAGGGCAATGCGTCCCAGTTCCTTCAGTTGATGGCGCGAGACAGAATGAATCTGTTAAATCAATCACTTCAGATATTTAAGAATCTGGCGTCGCTTGGCCAGACCAAGCTCCTGACCCTTGCCGGGGTCGGTGCCGTTTCGATCGCAATCATCATCGCTGCCGCACTTTTCGTGAACAAGCCGGCGTACGAGACGCTCTACACCGGGCTTGAGGCCACCGATCTCAATCAGGTGAGCATCGCACTTGCGGAAGCCGGTATCGATTTCGAGGTCGGTACCGACGGCCAGTCGATCAAGGTCCCCGCCGGCATGACCAGCAAGGCGCGGTTGCTGCTCGCAGAGCACGGCCTGCCCAACAGCGCCAATGCCGGTTACGAGCTGTTCGACAATGTCGGTTCTCTCGGCCTCACGTCCTTCATGCAGGAAGTGACCCGCGTGCGGGCGCTGGAGGGTGAAGTTGCCCGCACCATTCAGCAGATCAACGGCATCGCTGCAGCGCGGGTTCACATCGTGCTTCCGGACGTCGGCAATTTCCGGCGCGGGGAGCAGAAGCCCACGGCGTCGGTGATGATCCGAGCCGGCAACGAGGCCGGCCGCAAGGCCGCTGCCTCGATCCGCCACCTCGTCGCCTCTGCCGTGCCCGGCCTCGACGTCGAGGACGTGACGATTCTCGATTCGACCGGCCAGCTTCTCGCTTCGGGTGACGAAACGGGCGGTCCGGCCAACCGTTCCATCGGCGTCGTGCAGACGGTCCAGCAGGAGATCGAATCGAACATCGACAAGGCGCTTGCGCCCTTCCTCGGCATGGACAACTTCCGTTCGAGCGTTACCGCCCAGATCAATACCGACACACAGCAGATCCAGGAGACGATCTACGACCCGGAATCCCGCGTCGAGCGGTCTGTACGGGTCGTCAAGGAGAACCAGAAGTCGCAGCAGCGCCAGCCGGACAGCGCCGCGACCGTGGAACAGAATTTGCCGCAGGCCGATGTCCAGGGCAAAGCCGGCGGGCCTGAATCGTCCGATCAGCAGGACAAGAAGGAAGAGCAGACCAACTACGAGATCAACAGCAAGACCGTGGCGACTGTCCGCAACAGCTACACGATCGAGAAGGTGTCGGTGGCTGTGGTCGTCAACAAGGGACGTGTCGCCAAAATGATCGGCGAACCGGCCGACCAGGCGAAGATCGACGCCTACCTCGCAGAGATGCATAAGATCGTCAGTTCCGCGGCCGGTCTGGATACCGCTCGCGGCGACGTGGTCACTCTGACGGCCATGGACTTCCTGGAAAACCAGCTCCTGGAAGAATCGGCCACCGGCCCCGGCATCATGGAAATGCTGAGCCGCAACATCGGCGGCATCATCAACTCGCTCGCCTTCGTTGCCGTAGCCTTCCTGATCGTCTGGATGGGCATTCGTCCGATGATACGCTCCGTCGGTGGTGGCGCTACGGCCATCGCGGGCGCCAGCGAGGAGGCTGCAGGTCTCGAACTGCCAGACTTCTCGCCGGCGGTCGGCGGCGGCGCCCTCATGGATGGTTTCGGCGCGGACTTCGGCTTCGACAGCACCGACGACCTGCTCACCATGGGTGATGATCCGAACGGCGGCTTCAACCGCCGCGTCAAGGAAGGACCCGAGCGTCGTCTCTCCCGCATGGTCGAGATCAGCGAAGAACGCGTCGCCAAGATTCTTCGCAAGTGGGCAGTCGACAAGGCCGCCTGACGACGCGACGAAGTGGGAAGAACGCAGCCGCGCCGGCACCCGGCGCGGCTTTGCCGTACCATCTTCCGCCGAAGGCGCGCATTCCGTGAAGGTCTGTATATGCGATCGTCGTTAAGTTGGGGAATCGCTGCGCGAGCGTTTGGGTCTGGCGGGATTTATCTTCTATCATTGCCATGATTCGTCGGCTTGACGAATCGTCTATGCGAATCACCGGGAGAGGGCGGCCTTCCGGAGATGGAGGGGCGTACATCGAGGCCGTTTCATCCCGGAAAGGGGGAAACACAATGGACACCGAGTTGGTTAGGGAGGTTCGGAAGGAGCAAGACCGAACCATGTCCGCCATGGACGACCCGACCAGACCTCAAACCAGGGAGCAGCTTCTTCGGAAGCTGATGTCGGTTGCGCAAGGCGGCAGCATCGGGCGCAGTCTGCATCTCCTGGCAGATTACGTCGGGGCGAACCATTTCCTGCTCGCTCGCTTTGATCTCGTCCAGGAGCAAGGTCTCGATTTCGTCGTCTGCGCCAACTGGCCATTCGATCTGGTGCGCCGCCTGGAGCGCGAGTTCGCTTTAAGCTATTCCCGTACCACCGAACTCGAGAAATGCCTTTCGTTGCTGCAGCCGCGATTTGCGCTTCTTCCCGACGACGCCGACGCTCCGCGTGGGTTGAGCCGCGAATACTGTGCGCTGACCTTCAATGTGGGCCGCACGCGGTTGTCGCTGATGTTCCTCTACGAGGACACGATCGTGCTGTCGCCGGAGCGGCTGCGAGAGGTCGGCCTGCTGTGCGGCTATTGCGTAAGTCTCTCCGCCGGAAAAGGACAGCGGGCGGATCGTGAATTCGAGCTGACGGAACGGGAAATCGAATGCCTCTTCTGGATAGCGGAAGGCAAGACCAGCGACGAGATCGCCACCATTCTCGGGATCTCGCGCAATACGATCAACAATTACATCACCAGTGTGATGCGCAAGACGGCGACCAAGACCCGGTCCGAGGCGATCGCCTATGCCGTGCGCAACAATCTCGTATAGGGGCGAGCCGATGAAATACCCTCAAGGCCCGCTTCCCGCCGGCAAGGTCCAGACCGGACACGCGCGACAGATCAACGTGCGCGCGGAAATATTCCCGAAGCTCGTGGCGCTGCAGAAGAGCCTCGGCGCCAACGGTTTCGCCGTCCTCAAGATCGCGGGTTCCGGTGTACCCGGCAAGCGCAAGCTTGTCGCCCAGATCGACAATTGGTCGACCATGATCCCAGCGGGTCTCGACGTTTTCCTCGCACATTACGGCGAGACCCTGCTTTCGCACCTCGAAAGCTCCCTGCTGCCGCTCAGCTGGAGCGCTGCCGATGAGTCGAGCTTTGCCGACACGTCGGATTTTTCCGTCTTTGTGGAGCAATTGCAGCCGCGCGTGCTGTCTTATTCGGGCATCGCCTTCCCCGTGCGGCTAGGCGCTTCGGGCAACGGCTACGTTCTTTTTGCGATTGCCGGAGGCGTCGATATCGCGGGGGAGCGGATCATCGACGTTCATTCCCGCACCTGCAAGATCATGACCGACCTTCTGTCACTGGACGAGCGGCGCACGCAGCCTGCCGAGACGCTGAGCGATCGCGAGATCGCCTGCCTGCAGCTCGCGGGCGACGGTCGCATCAGCGAAGAGATCGCCGATGCGCTCCGCCTCTCCGTGCACACGGTCAACGCCTATCTCGGTTCGGCGACCATAAAGCTCGATTCGGTCAATCGCATCCAGGCGATCGCAAAGGCGATTCGGCTCGGTTACATCACCTAGCAGCGCGCCCCGGGCTGGTCCGTTCGCGCGACGGCTCAGCTGTAGAGTGGCGAGACACCGGTGTGGCTGAAACGGGCCTCCTGCAGACTGTCGCGCAGCAGGCGCGTGTTGTCCTCCGGAGTGGCGAGAGGGTTGTGGAATGCCACGTGGCAAATTTCCAGGCCAGCGTGCTCACGTGTCAGGGTCAACTGCGCGTATACGGTGACGTCGCGCGGTTTTATCTCCAGGTCGAGGACTACTTCCGGCGGTCCGCCCCATTCCAGCCGATACTCCCCGCCGGCGCCGAAATTCACGGTTCCCGGGTGAAAATAGAGTTCGGCCGCCGAGGAGACCAGGTCGGCGATGTTGCCATAGAGCTCGAAGCGCAGCAGTGAGATCAGATCGGCAGCATCGAGCAGCCGAAGTTCCGATGCAACGGGGCTGATCGCCTCTGCGACGATTCGTTCACGCTGGCTGGTATAGGGGCATTTCTTCATCGCGATTAGCGGACCCGCTTTTTCCTGGCCTGCGCGGCGTAGACCCGGTGAACGAGCTCCGCGACGGCCTTGTAGAATATCGACGGAATGACACTATCGATCGAGACTTGCGCAAACATGGAGCGCGCAAGCGGCGGGTCCTCGAAAATCGGGATATCGTTCGCCTGGGCGATCTCGCGAATCTTGAGGGCGACGAGGTCTTGGCCCTTGGCGATGACGACCGGAGCGTCGTTTTCCTCGCGCACATATCGCAAGGCCACCGCATAGTGAGTCGGGTTTGTGATCACGAGCGTCGCGCGCGGCACGTTGGCGATCATGCGACGGCGCGCACGGTCGCGGGCAATCGAGCGCTGCCGCGATTTCACGATCGGGTCGCCCTGCGATTGCTTCAGTTCGTCCTTGACCTCCTGCTTGGTCATCTTGAGCTGGGTGAACCAGTGATAGCGTGTCCAGGCATAGTCGCTGATCGCCAGGATCGCCGTGGCAAGCACGATGACGATCATCATCTTTTTCAGGATCGCCGCGAACTTCACCAGAATTACCTGCGGATCGGAGAACATCGCGTCGAGGGCGCCGAAATATTCGGAGCGCAGCGCCATTACCATGATCGCCGAGACGATGACGATTTTGAAGACGGATTTCCCGAATTCAACGAAGCCGCGCAGGCTGAACAGGCGCTCCCATCCCTTGGCCGGCGAGATTCGTGACATCTGCGGACGAATCCGTTCGAGCACGAACGAGGGCATGTTCTGAATGACGTTCGACGTGATGCCGAAAACCATGAAGAGCGCCATCGCCGGGAAGAGCAGGGCACCGGCTTCCCAGCCGAGATGGACGAAGAGCGAGACGACGTCGGTTGCCGTGAAGACGCGCCACTGGTCCGGCTGCTCGAAAAGGTCGCGCAGTGTCTCACCGAGCCGACCAATGGCCTGCGGCAGGAAGAAAACCGAATAAAGATAGAAGGCGAGAGCCGACGCGAAAATCGGAATTTCGCGTGAGGAAGGCACATTGCCTTTTTCCGCGGCGTCCCGCCGCTTTTTCTCGGTGGGGGCTTCTGTCTTGCTGTCTTTGTCCTGTTCGTCAGACAAGCCCGGTGTCCTTGTTCGTCATTGCCTGTCGAAGCGGCATCGGGTTACCGAAGCGCGCTGATCAGGATAGACGACGCTAGCTGCCCGCCCGATCCCGTTCAATCGGGCGGGGGCGGGCAGCTCGGCTTTTCAACAGCAAGGCCGCGTCAGGCGGCCTGCGGGGCATCGCCTTCGGCTTCCTTGAGCCGGATCTGACCGGAATTGGCGAGCCGGATGGCTTCCTGTGCCACTGCACGCCGGGCGATTGCGATTTCCCGCGGATTGATGCCGGTGGTACCCGTCGCCAGATCGGATTCGATCATGCGGCGTTGACGCGGGCTGATCGCGGAAAGGACGCATTCGCGGATTTCCATCGAGGCGCCGCGCAGCGCCATGGTGAGCACGTCTCCCGAGACGTCGTTGAGAAGGAGGACGCGGCTGCGCTGCGGCATGGCGAGCAGATCCTCGAACAGGAAGATCTTCGGCCGTACCTTCTCGACTGCCGACTTGCTGATTGTCTCCAGCGAGTTCAGCAGCGTGTCGACCTGCGGCTTGTCGAGCTCGTTCATCAGGTCCGCGACCTTCGCCGAGCCCACCGAATTGCGCTCCGCCTCGATCTCGGCGATCAGCTCGTGCACGCGGTTCTCGATGATCTGCGCTGCCTTGTGGCTGACGTTCTTCAGGTTGACGGTGCGGTTCATGACGTCGGCGCGACGGCTCTCCGGCAACTTCAGGAGCACCTTGGCACCGAAGGACGACGGCAGCATCGACAGGATGTAGGCGACCGTCTGCGGATGTTCCCGCATCAGGAACTTGGCGATGAAATCGGGATCGGCATCCTGCAGCTGGTCCCAGATCGATTCCTCGTAGGTCTGGAACGCCGTGCGCCGTCCGAGCAGGCCATCCACCTCTTCGGGGGTCAGTCCCTCCTCCAGGATGCTCTCGATGGCCTTCGCGTTGTCCATCAGGCCGGCACCTTCGGTGAAAAGGTCCTCGAACTCGTTGACCAGCTGGTTGAGTTCGTCCGGTGGAATGGAGCGCAGCGTCTGGGCGGATGCGATGATGGTCTGCAGTTCGGCCTGGGTGAAGTATTTCAGCAATTTGCCGGCGACGCCCTTACCCATCGCCAGCAGGACGGCCGCAGCCTTGTCCGACTGGGAAAGGGGTGTTCCAGGTAGGTTGCTGCCGAAGTCGTCAAAGTCCATCATGGTCTTTTTCCTCTCTGGCCCGTCATGGGTCAGGTCGTCTTGCTGCCCATTACTTCGATCAGCTTGACGCCGAAGCGGGTGTCGTCGTTTTCGAGCACGGTGATTTCGCCGCGTGCGATGCGCCGACCGTTCACCGTGATGTCCACCGGTTCACCAATCTTCCTGTCGAGGGTGATGATCGCCCCTTCCTCGAGATTCATGAGGCCGGCCACAGGCATCTTGCTCGCGCCCAGGATGACCTCGACATCAATGGGGATGTCCATGATGAGGTTGAGGTTGCCCGTCAGGGCGCTGCCGGGTTGCGGCTGGGTTGTGAGCGGAGCGTCGTCGAAGTCGCCGCCGAAGGTATCGGTGCCGAAGTCGCTCACCGCGGCCGGCATGGCGGCAGGATAGCCGCCGAGGTCCGGCTCGAAGGCGGAAAGATCGGCCGTGTCCATCGGCGAGGCGGAGAAGTCGCTGCCGAAATCGGGCAGAGTGCCTTCCGAATCGCTTTTCAGGACGCCGCGCAGATCGTCGACCGCCTGGTCGAAGGCGGCATCGGACGTCACCATGGACAGCGCGTCTTCATCGGGTACGGGTGTTTTCTTAGTAGCCATGCCGTCATAATTCCTGTCGAAACTTGCCTCAGCCTGCCTTGGTGAAGCGTTGATGTGCTAGCCCATGAGATGTCTCAGGATTTCGTCTTCGCTGCTGACGTTGTCCTTGACGCGTACCGTGTAGTGTTCTCCCGCCCGCCCGAATTCGCAGCGATAGAGATTCTTGCCGTTGGCACTGACGTCGACCATGACGTCGCCACGATCGCGAAAGGCGATCACGTCGCCCGCCGCCAGGCGGGAGATCGTGTCGAGTGTCAGCGACTGCAACTGAATTCGCGCCTGCAGTTTCACCTGAGAGCGGCGAACCTGCTCTGCCATCTGTTCGGCCCATTCCTTGCGGCTCTGGCCCGCCTGGCTTCTGGATTTCGGCACCGTGACCACGGTCTTCAGCAGGGTCTTCTGCGGGATCACCACGTAGAATTCGGAGGCGACGGGGCCGAGTTCGACGCCCATCTTGATGACGGCGCCGTACTCGTCGACGTGATCTTCCTCCGGCTTCGGACGGTCTTCGGCGTTGTGCGGGCGTCCGAGTTGCGGCTCGAAGGAGCCGGGCACGTCGATGCCTGAGCGCAGTACGCTGGCGATCTTGCTGGTCACCATGACGGAGAGGTCGAGCTCTATGCGCGAAAGAGGACGCCGGATCGGCTCCTCGATCGTTTCGGGAAGCGCCCCCAGAAGGTTCTCCATCAGCGTGATGACGAAGGCGTTGCCGCAGCCGATGACGAAGTTGGGGCTCCAGTTGCGCAGTGATCCGTCGGCCAGCGCAACGTTGTCTCCGAGTTCGGCGATGAGTTCGCTCATCAGGCCGGCCTCGTGACCATTGTAATGGACCTCGACCTGCAGACCGGTTTCGCTATGGAAGACGTCCGGCAGGAATTCGGTGAAGAGGTGGCCAAAATCGCTGCAGAGTTTTTCGACGGTCTTCCTGTCGCCCAGTCCTCCAGTGAGGCGCGCGAGCAGAGCCTTATCCATTGCCGACTGCGGCTTGTTCTCGGTCATCGCCATCGTCATGCCGCTGCCTTGTTCTCGCCGCCGGGGTTCATCATTTCCTGCTCGACGGCATCGATGGACGGACGCTCATGCGAGGAGATGGTCTTGCGGCCGTATTCCAGTGCGACCTGCGGCACGGAACCGTTCATGTAGGCGAGCAGCGTCTGCTTGACGATGATGTAGAGGCGGTGCTGCTTGGTGCGCACCGACTTGATCTGTGCAGCCAGCGGGCCGCAGACGCAGTAGGAGAGGATGATCCCGAGCATGGTGCCGACGAGCGCGGCGCCGATCAGCCCGCCGAGGACTTCCGGCGATTCGTTGATCTTCCCCATCGCCTTGATGACACCGAGAACCGCCGCGACGATACCGATGGCCGGGAAGCTGTCACCCATGACCGAGATGGAGTTGTAGGGCTTCATCTTGTCGGTGAGGATCGTGTTGATTTCCTCGTCCATCAGCGCTTCGATCTCATGGGAGCGGGCGTTCCCGATGATGATGAGGCGGACGTAGTCGCAGACGAAGGCGGTGAGTTCCTTGTTCTTCAGCACCGAGGGCGCCGCCTGGAAGATCGACGATTCGTCGGGATTGTCGATATGGGCTTCGATCTCGTTGCGAGACTTGGTTCTCAGGTCGCGCATCAGGGAATAGAGGACCCCGAGCACGTCGAGATAGTCCCTTTCTTTCGGAACAGAGTTCTTCAGAACTTCGGCAACGGCTTTTCCGGAGTCCTTCACCACCTTGATGGGGTTGGCCATGATGAAACCGCCGAGACCCGCGCCGCCGATGATCATGAGTTCGAAGGGCTGCATGAGGACGTCGACATGCCCGCCCATAGCCATGTAGCCGCCGAGGATACAGCCTAAACTGATAACAAGTCCGATTATGATGCTCATGTCGCGCCCGCGGTGACAGTTATTTTCAGGTCTAGCGATACGGACCTTGCCTTGCGTGAGGCTGAATGCCGCGGGGTTCATGGTTTGTGAACCGAGAGAAAGCTTCGCACAAGCCTTTTGCCGCAAGAAGGGCGATAACGGACGCCTGACCCGATTGTCCACCAGAGGCGGAAAAGACCGTGACGACGACTTATGCGAGCTACCAGCTGATCACCCGTGACCTTACGGGTTCCCTTGAACGCGTGGCGAAGGCCCCTGACGTCTCCAGGGAGACGGAATACTATCTTTCGAAGATCGGCGACGTTAAGTCCATCGACGACTTCATGGCCGACAGCCGTCTCTACAATTATGCCCTGAAGGCGCACGGCCTCGAAGACATGGCCTACGCCAAGGCTTTCATCCGCAAGGTCCTGACCGAGGGTATCGCCGACAAGGAAGCCTTTGCCAACCAGCTTGCCGACGGCCGCTATTCGGAGCTTGTGAAATCGCTGAACTTTGCCGAGCAGGGCGAGGCTGCGACCGCGTTCACCAGGGCCCAGAAAGGCGTTGTCGACAAGTACATGCGCCAGACGCTCGAAGAGCAGGCCGGCGCCGACAACACGGGCGTGCGGCTCGCTCTCTATTTCGAGCGGACTGCGCCGAACATCACCTCGGTGATGGACATTCTCGCCGACGACGCACTGTCGCAGGTTGTCCGCACGGCTCTGGGCCTGCCCGAGGAGTTTGCTGGCTCGAACATCGACCAGCAAGCCGCCGCCATCGGTCGCATGATCGACGTCAAGGATTTCCAGGATCCGGAAAAGACGGGCCTATTCCTCGAGCGGTTTACCGCAATGTGGGAACTGCAGCACCCGTCCGAAAACTATGATCCGCTCGCGGTGTTCGGTTCCTCTTCAGGATACGGCATCTCGCCCGATCTTCTCATTTCAATCAACTCTCTCAAGCTCGGAGGCAGCTAAGTGCAATCGGGACTCTATGTTGCCCTGTCGTCTCAGGTCGCCCTCGAACGGCGCCTTACGACTATTGCCGACAACATCGCCAACGTGAACACGGTCGGTTTTCGTGGCACCGAGGTCAAATTCGACGAAGTCCTCAGCCGGACCCACAACGATCTCAACGCCAAGATTGCCTTCGTCTCGCAGGGTAACGACTATCTCTCGACGCGAGCCGGCGAATTGCAGCACACAGGCAACGAGCTGGACTTCGCCATCAAGGGCGATGCCTGGTTTGCGATCGACACGCCGGCAGGGCAGGTCCTGACGCGCGACGGGCGGTTTACCATCAAGGAGACGGGGGAACTCGTATCCCTGCGCGGCTATCCGGTGCTCGACGCAGGCGGCGCCCCGATCCAGCTCAACCGCGCCGGCGGTCCCCCGACAGTCGGCCAGGACGGCAAGATTTTGCAGGACGATCGTCAGGTCGCAGTCCTCGGTGTCTTCTCCGCCGATATCACCAAGGGGTTCGTCCGTTATGAAAACAGCGGCGTTACCACCGTCGACCAGCCGAGACCGGTCGTCGACAACAGCCAGATTTCCGTGGTGCAGGGCTATCTGGAAAATTCCAACGTCAACGGCATCAGCGAGATCACCCAGCTCATCCAGGTAAACAGGGCCTTCGAGAGCATCAGCTCCTTGATGCGCGACAGCGAGGGCTCGCTGAACGATGCGATCAAGACGCTCGGCGGATCGAGCTGAGGTCGCTGAGCCATGTCTGATTCCGCCTCCGCCGAGTTCGCCCTTTCCGGCAAACTGACCCAGCTCGCAGGGCTGGCCGCCCGCTACGCAGATCCCGCATTCTCCGTGACCCACGGAGGCCGCGTCCGCACAATCGCCGCCGGCCATTACACGGTGGCGGGACTTTCGCGGCACGTCAGGCTCGGAGAATTCGTCGCCCATCGTAGCCCGACGGGTATCCATCTCGGAGAAGTGGTGCGGGTGGAGCCCGATGTCGCCTATGTCTGCCCGATCGAGCCGGGCGAACCGATCGGCATCCATGACCTCGTCATTCGCAAGGGCGCCTTCCGGATTGCCCCCGATGATAGTTGGTGCGGCCGCACGATCAACGCGCTTGGCGAGCCGATCGACGGTCGCGGGCCGCTCACTCCCGGTCTGCTGCGCCGCCCGGTCTCCAACGGCGCTCCGCCGTCCATGGCGCGGCGGCGCGTGGAGCAGGGCTTTCGCACGGGCGTGCGGGCGATCGACATCTTCTCGCCGTTGTGCTTCGGCCAGCGCCTCGGGATCTTCGCAGGCTCCGGCGTCGGCAAGTCGACGCTTCTGTCGATGCTGGCGCGGGCCGATGCTTTCGACAAGGTGGTCATCGCACTCGTCGGCGAGCGTGGACGCGAAGTGCGCGAGTTCATCGAGGATACGCTCGGTCCGAACATGAAGAAGTCGGTCGCGGTCGTTGCCACCAGCGACGAAAGCCCGATGCTGCGCAAGATGGCGCCGCTCGCCGCCATGACGATTGCCGAACACTTCCGCGACCGTGGTGAGAATGTCCTCTTTATCGTCGACAGCGTTACCCGATTCGCCCACGCGATCCGCGAGGTGGCGATGGCGGCCGGTGAACCACCTGTGGCGCGCGGCTATCCCGCCTCTGTCTTTACCGAGCTGCCGCGCCTCCTCGAGCGCGCGGGGCCTGGCACCGAAGGTTCCGGGACGATCACCGCCATCATTTCGATCCTCGTCGACGGTGACAATCACAACGATCCGATCGCCGACTCGACGCGCGGTATTCTCGACGGTCACGTCGTGCTCGATCGTTCGCTCGCAGAAGAGGGACGCTATCCGCCGATCAACCCGCTCTCCTCGATTTCGCGCCTTGCGCGCAGGGCCTGGAGCGAAGATCAGGAGAAGCTGGTCTCCCGCCTGAAGACGCTCATCCACCGGTTCGAGGAAACCCGCGACCTGCGCCTGATCGGGGGATATCGCGCAGGTAGCGATCCTGATCTCGATATGGCGATCAAGCAGGTACCGGTGATCTACGAGGTGCTGAAGCAGGCCCCCGGGGAAAGGCCGACGATCGACGCCTACGCCGATCTTGCCAGTGCATTGAAGCAGGCCGCGACGCAGCCGTTGCCGGCCGTAGTCGGAAAACTGAGGGGATAACCGTGACCGAATTCGATACCGACGAGCGGGTAGGGTCCCCGAAGCCGCAGACTCCGCGCGCAATGTCGACAACCGACCGCGTTCTCGCGGTCTCGGGGGTTGTACTCGCCTGTGCGGCTGCATTCTTCCCCTGGTACGTCTTCTTCAACGAAGAGAAATTCGGTATTCGCGTCGCGGAGATGGATCATACACGTGATCTGCCGGAAACGCCCGGGCGCAACGTCTTCAGTGTCTCGCCGCTTGCAATGGTGGACAAGGACGACGGCGGTCCGAAGGTCGCCTGGCCGAAGACCGATCCGCTGGTGACGGCGACGGTTTCCAAGATCGGCAAGGAAAATGCGGCCGGCAAGGAACTGAAAGAGCAGCAACCGTTCCCCGGCAAGAGTGGTTTCCGCCTGCTGCATGTCGCCAACGGCCGCGCCCTGATCGAGGACAATTCCGGCATGTACATCGTGCGCGTCGGCTCGATTCTCCCTGACAACAGCCGTGTCGCGACGCTGGAACAGCGCGATGGAAAGTGGGTGATCGTCAGCTCCACGGGCGCCGTCTACGAGCCCGATTGACGCTCGTCTACCCGTAAGTCCCACGCAAGATTACGTGCGTAGGTTCACATCCAGAAGATGACGGAGTGAAGCCTATGCAGCCTATCCAGTTGTTCGCTCTGGCCTCCAGGCAAGCCGAATGGCTTTCCATTCGCCAAGAGGTCGTGGCCAGCAACATTGCCAACGCAAACACCCCCGAATTCCGCGCCAAGGAGGTTACCCCCTTCAGTGCGGTGCTCGACGAGACGGTGCCGCGCATGGCGAGGACCCATCCCGCCCATCTCGCAGCGAGCGCGTATGGCGACGACGTGGAAGTTCGTGAAGCTGACCTCAACGAGGAGATCGGCGTCCTCGAATCCGGCAACAGCGTCGCGCTGGCGGACGAGCTCAGCAAAGCGGGCGAAATCGGTCGCCAGCATCAGCTCAACACGGCTCTGGTCACATCCTTTCATCGCATGATGCTGATGACTGTTAAGAGGTAAGTCATGGATCCGCTGTCAGCTGCCCTCAAGATCGCCGGCAGTGGACTGGAGGCCCAGTCCACTCGCCTGCGCGTCGTCTCCGAGAACATCGCCAACGCACGCTCGACCGGCGACACGCCCGGTGCGGAGCCCTACCGGCGCAAGACGGTCACCTTCGGAGCCGAGCTCGACAAGGTGACTGGCGCTGATCTCGTGGGAGTGAAAAGACTCGGCGAAGACGATTCCGATTTCATCGAGGAATTCGATCCCGGCAACCCGGCGGCGGACGAGCGCGGCTACGTCAAGATGCCGAACGTCAATGTCCTGATCGAAATGGCCGACATGCGTGAGGCCAACCGCACCTACGAGGCGAACCTGCAGACGGTCAAGCAGACGCGTGACCTGATCTCCTCGACCATCAACCTCCTGAAAGCTTCGCAATGATTGAGAAGACTGAAGACGTAACCTCCCTTTCGCGCTCCTCTGGACTTGGTTTCTTTTCGGGCGAGTCCGTTACCACGTCCACAGGGCAGGCGGACGGCGTCACCCCGGGTGCCGCGACGGGACAGAGTTTTGCCGGCGTGCTGGGGAGCTTGGCTACCGATGCAGTCAACAACCTGAAGCAGGCGGAAGTGACTTCGTTCGAAGGCATCAAAGGCACGGCCAACACCCGCGAGGTCGTCGATGCCGTGCTGGCCGCGGAACAGTCGCTGCAGACGGCGATCGCGCTGCGCGACAAGATCGTCACGGCCTATCTCGAAATCACCAAGATGCAGATCTAGCGGACCAAGGACGGACACATGAGAGCGCTCGCAATCGCGGCCACCGGCATGGATGCCCAGCAGACCAATCTCGAGGTCATCGCCAACAACATCGCCAACATCAACACGACCGGTTACAAGCGTGCGCGTGCCGAGTTCGCCGACCTGCTGTACCAGACGGAGCGCACTCAGGGCGTCGCTAACCGCGCCAACCAGGCCATCGTGCCGGAGGGCGCGAACATCGGCCTCGGCGTGCAGACGGCCGCGGTTCGCAATATCCATACCCAGGGCGAGCTCGCGCAGACCTCGAACGAACTGGACGTGGCGCTGGTCGGCCGCGGCTGGTTCCAGATCGAGTCGCCCGACGGCACGATCCTCTACAGTCGTTCGGGCGCCTTCAATACCAATGCCGATGGCCAGCTGGTCACCATCGACGGTTATGCCGTTTCGCCGGCGATCACCGTTCCGGAAAATGCCAGCGAAGTGGTTATCAGCCGTACCGGCATGGTTTCCGCGCGCGTCGGCAACAGTAGCGACTTTACGGAGCTCGGACAGCTCACGATTGCCAACTTCGTCAACGAAGCGGGCCTAAAGCCGCTCGGCGACAACCTTTTCGCGCAGACCGCGGCCTCCGGCGAACCGATCGTCGCTGCGCCCGAAGACCCTGGCTTCGCCTATCTGAAGCAGGGCTATCTCGAATCCTCAAACGTCGATTCGGTCAGGGAGATCACCGACATGATCTCCGCCCAGCGCGCCTATGAAATGAACTCGAAGGTCATCCAGACCGCCGACGAAATGGCCCAAATCGTCAGCAAGAACCTGAAGTAGGCGGGAGGCAGGCAAACATGAGGTTTCGCCGGATCACCAGATACGCAAGCGCGATGGCGCAGTCGGTGCTTGCAGCGTCCTTCGTGCTCGGCCAGACCCCGCCGGCCGCGGCGAAGGACGGCTATGCGGTGGTGCCGATGCAGACCATCTATCCCGGCGAGACGATCTCCGTTTCGCAGGTCGAGGAAGTGAAGGTCACGAATCCCAACCTGGCCGGGGGCTATGCGAGCTCGGTCGACGAGGTGGTTGGCATGGTGACCAAGCGAACCCTGTTGCAGGGCCGGACGATCCCCTTGTCGGGGCTGCGCGAAGCCTATGCGATCAAGCGCGGCAGCAGTGTTCGCCTGACCTTCGCGCTCGGCAACATGGTGATTTCGGCCTCCGGAACGCCACTGACGGATGCCGGAGTCGGCGATGTCATCAAGGTTCGCAACATCGATTCCGGTGCGATCGTCAGCGGCACGGTAATGGCAGACGGTACGGTACAGGTGATGGCGAAATGAACTTGCTACGGAAAGGCGTGCTGGCCCTGTTCAGCTTGTTTCTCGGCTTGGCCTGCGTCTCCGGCGCCGACGCGGCGACCGCCTCGCGCATAAAAGACATCGCCTCCCTGCAGTCGGGACGTGACAACCAGCTGATCGGTTATGGTCTCGTGGTCGGGCTGCAGGGGACCGGCGACAGCCTGCGGTCCTCGCCGTTTACCGAACAGTCGCTGCGGGCCATGCTGCAGAACCTCGGCATCTCGACGCAGGGCGGCCAGTCGAACGCCAAGAACATTGCAGCGGTCATGGTGACGGCCACGCTTCCGCCCTTTGCAAGCCCCGGAAGCCGGATCGACGCGACCGTAAGCTCGCTCGGCGACGCGTCTTCGCTGCGAGGCGGCACACTCGTGATGACTTCGCTCACCGGCGCGGACGGCCAGATCTACGCCGTCTCGCAAGGTTCGGTCATCGTGTCGGGTTTCAACGCGCAGGGGCAGGCGGCAAGCGTCACAGAAGGTGTTACCACCTCCGGCCGCGTGCCGAATGGCGCGATCATCGAGCGTGAGCTGCCGTCCAAGTTCAAGGATTCGGTCAATCTCGTCCTGCAGCTGAGAAATCCCGACTTCACCACCGCGATCCGGATTTCCGAGACGGTGAATGCCTATGCGGGATCGCGCTACGGCGGCCCCATCGCCGAAGCACGCGATTCCCAGGAGGTCGTCGTCCAGAAGCCGCGTCAGGCCGATCTCGCGCGATTGATGGCAGAGATCGAGAACCTCGTCGTCGAAACGGATTCACCCGCCAAGGTCGTCATCAACGAGCGAACGGGTACGATCGTGATCGGCGCCGAGGTCCGTGTCTCGAAGGTCGCCGTAAGCTACGGCACGCTCACCGTCCAGGTTACGGAAACGCCGCAGATCGTTCAGCCGCTGCCGTTCTCGCGTGGCCAGACGGCGGTGCAGCCGCAGACGGATATCCTTGCCCAGAAGGACGGAGGCCCGATTGCCATCGTCGACGGCCCGGACCTGCGGACCCTCGTCAGCGGATTGAACAATATCGGCGTCAAGCCCGACGGCATCATCGCGATCCTCCAGGGGATCAAGTCGGCCGGCGCCCTTCAGGCGGAGCTCGTCCTGCAATGATGGAAAGCATCGATCGTAAGAACCGTTACTCGCTGACCGGAACTGTTGCGCTGGCGGCCTTCCTGACTGTGGCGCCGCAAGGCGTCGTTCTTGCCGAGGATGTCGCCGTACTCTCGCCGCCGGCCGGTGGCGCGACGCAGCAGGAAATCCAGCAGTTCTGCACCAGCATCGCCGACCCGGCGCGCGATCAGCGCTATCTGCTCCAGAAGCAGGAGCTCGAGAAGCTGCAGGCCGATGTCGACCGGCGGATCGGCATCCTCGAACAGCGCAAGGCCGAATACGAAGACTGGCTGAAGCGCCGAAATGATTTCATGAAGCAGGCTGAGGTCAATCTCATCGAGATCTACAAGAACATGAAGGCGGACGCGGCAGCGCCTCAGCTGGAACAGATCGACCCGGTTCTCGCCGCCGCGATCGTCATGAAACTGCCGGCGCGTCAGTCGAGCCAGATCCTGAGCGAGATGAATGCCGAGAAGGCTGCCATCGTTGCGGGGGTCATGTCGAGCGCAGCCGATCCTACCACTTCGAGGGACCCCTCATGACGAAGCGTTTTTCGGCCGTTCTGGCTGTTTTGTTCCTGGCCGGTTGCCAGAGCCAGACGTTGAAAGAGATCGGCAACGCGCCGTCGATGAGCCCGATCGGCAGTGGCCTGCGCTACAGCCAGACGCCGCAGATGGCGCTCTATCCGAAGCAGCCGCGTCAGGTGGCGAGCGGCTATTCGCTCTGGAGCGATTCCCAGGCGGCGCTCTTCAAGGATTCGCGCGCGATCAACGTCGGCGACATCCTGACGGTGAACATCCAGATCAACGATCGGGCCTCGTTCAAGAACGAGACGGACCGCAGCCGCACGAATTCGAGCGGGATGAAGTGGGCGACGCAGGCTGACCTGTTCGGCTGGACGCCACCGGTCACGACCGGCGATCTCTCCTCGGGTTCCGATACCAGCACCGCGGGCAAGGGCTCGACCGCACGGTCGGAGAAGCTGACGCTCCTTGTTGCCGCCGTCGTCACCGGGATCCTCGAAAACGGAAACCTGTTGATCAGCGGCTCGCAGGAGGTGCGCGTCAACCACGAGATCCGTATCCTCAACGTCGCCGGTATCGTCCGGCCGCAGGATGTCGATGCGGACAACACCATTTCCTACGACCGCATCGCCGAAGCCCGGATCTCCTATGGCGGACGTGGTCGCCTGACCGAGGTACAGCAGCCGCCGGTCGGCCAGCAGGTCGTCGATCTGTTCTCGCCGATCTGAGGTCGGCGAGGCAGCGAACTGGAGCGGACGCGGAGACAATGGAAGAAGCGGAAGAAACCGGAGCGAAGAAGAAGTCGCCGCTCGTGCTGATGCTTGCCGCGGTCGCGGCACTGACGGTTGTCGGCGGCGGCGGCGGCTGGCTGGTCGGCACCATGATCGCTCCGAACATCAAGGCCGCGCAGGAGGCCGAGGCGGGGACGGAGGATGCGAAGGCGGGCGCCCACGGAGGCAAGGCCGAGGAGGGCCTCGCCCGCATCGCGACGGAGGCGAACGGAGTCGTCCAGCTCGAGCCGATCACCACCAACCTCGCCTATCCATCCGAAAGCTGGATCCGCCTCGAAGTCGCGCTGATGTTCAAGGGAGTGCCCGATGCTGCGCTCGCCGAGCAGATCCATCAGGACATCCTCGCCTATGTGCGCACGGTCTCGCTGCAGCAGGTGGAAGGCCCGCGCGGTTTTCAGTATCTGCGGGATGACATCGAGGAGCGTGTTGACCTTCGCTCCGAAGGGCGGGTATCGAAAGTGATGTTCAGGACCTTTGTTATCGAATGATTCGATTCGTCTTCTTGCTCGCCGTCATGATGACGGTGCCGGAACTTGCACACGCCCAGCAGTTTCCGACCAACCTGCTGAACGCGCCGATCGACGGATCTGTCGCGGCGTGGATCATCCGCACCTTCGGACTGCTGACGGTCCTTTCCGTCGCCCCAGGCATCCTGATCATGGTCACGAGCTTCCCCCGCTTCGTGATCGCCTTCTCGATCCTGCGCTCCGGAATGGGGCTCGCGACGACCCCCTCCAACATGATCCTGACGAGCATGGCGCTGTTTATGACCTTCTACGTCATGGCGCCGACGATGGACCGTTCCTGGCGGGACGGGGTCCAGCCGCTGCTCGACAACCAGGTGACCGAGGCTGAAGCCGTCCAGCGCATCGCCGAACCGTTTCGCACGTTCATGGCCGCGAACACGCGCGACAAGGACCTGAAGCTCTTCGTCGACATTGCCAACGAGCGGGGCCAGACGGCGATCACCGGCGACAAGGTCGATTACCGCGTCCTCGTTCCCGCCTTCATGCTGTCGGAGATCCGTCGCGGTTTCGAGATCGGTTTCCTGATCGTGCTGCCGTTCCTCGTCATCGACATGATTGTTGCCACCATCACGATGGCGATGGGCATGATGATGCTGCCGCCGACCTCGATTTCGCTACCGTTCAAGATCCTCTTCTTCGTTCTGATCGACGGCTGGAATCTCCTCGTAGGCAGCTTGGTCCGGTCGTTTGTTTAACGAACGCGACGGTATTTTGTTAACCATTATGTGGTTGTTTACCATAGATTTTTTGTGCCTGTAGTCCTCCCTCCGGATTAAGAGGTTGGCAAGGATTGGCTGCGAGTTTGGTTCTCGCAGGACGGCTCTGGTAACGAAGAAAATACCAAATGGCATGATGCCGCACCGTCGCTGACCGGTAGTTTTTGAAGCCCGGTATGTCCCCGTTAGTATCTTGTCAAAAGGGACAATTATTATGGCCAGCATTCTGACCAACGCCAGCGCTATGGCGGCTCTTTCCACTCTCCGTTCGATCTCCTCCAACATGGAGCAGACCCAGAACAACATCTCCACCGGCATGCGCGTTTCCAAGGCGTCGGACAACGCCGCCTACTGGTCGATTGCGACCACGATGCGCTCGGACAACATGGCTCTGTCGGCTGTCGAGGATGCCCTCGGTCTCGGCGCTGCCAAGGTCGACACTGCCTATGCCGGCATGAACGCGGCGATCGACGTCGTCAAGGAAATCAAGAGCAAACTCGTCGCGGCCCAGGAACAGGGTGTCGACAAAACCAAGATCCAGGAAGAAATCACCCAGCTCCAGCAACAGCTGAAGTCTGTTGCTGAATCTGCTTCGTTCAACGGCCAGAACTGGCTCGCCAACGCAGGTGGTACGGTAAGCGTTATCACGGGCTTCGTTCGCGCTTCCGACAATACCGTTTCGGTCAAGACGAGCGATTTGACGCTTGACGCGACGAACCTGCTGTTCACCACGGACGCTTCCGGCGTGATCGATACGACAACCGGCGTTCTGGGGGCGAACGGGGCGGCGAGCAGTGCAAGCGTTTTCGGCTTCACGATCAACAACAGCACGACAACTACGGCGCTCGGAAACCTGCTCACCGACGTCGAAACTGCACTGACGTCAATGACGAGCGCCGCCGCGAAACTCGGCTCGATTTCCTCGCGTATCGACCTCCAGTCCGATTTCGCAGCCAAGCTGTCCGATGCCATTGAATCGGGCATAGGCCGTCTGGTCGATGCCGATATGAATGAAGAGTCGACCCGCCTGAAGGCTCTGCAGACCCAGCAGCAGCTGGCTATCCAGGCTCTGTCGATCGCCAACAACGACTCGCAGAGCATCCTTACGCTCTTCCGTTAATCGGAAGCGTGATCCCGGCACCTCGACGCCGGTTCGCCTTTCCATCACCGATCGACATTGGTGGCTGACCAGTGGTCTGTGTGGATGGAAGAGCTTGACCTCCCGGAGGCTGAACCGGGACGGAAGCTACAACGAAGGCCGCGTTCGGAAAACGAACGCGGCCTTTGCGTTTTATTAATCATGATCTGGCACGCGCGTGCACGCGCGAAGGTTGCATATTTTTCTCCAAAACGCCGATTTTCCGTCTCTGCTTAGGTCTTCATTAACCTTGATGGTTTTATCTAAGCCCATCGAAACGGCGAGCTAACTATTAAAAATCAGCCAGTTAGCAGGCATGATGCTGTGCGCCGTTACCGGTGAGACCGGAATGTCCCTTCCTAGTCAGCCATTAAAGGGGCGCTACTACTATGACGAGCATTCTTACCAATATCGCCGCTATGTCGGCACTCCAGACGCTGCGTTCCATCGGCTCCAGCATGGAGGACACCCAGGGACGCGTTTCGTCCGGTCTGCGTGTCGGCCAAGCTTCCGATAACGCCGCTTACTGGTCGATCGCAACGACGATGCGCTCTGATAACATGGCCCTGTCTGCTGTCAGCGACGCTCTCGGCCTCGGCGCGTCGAAGGTCGATACCGCCTACGCCGGCATGGAATCCGCCATCGACGTCGTGAAGGAAATCAAGGCCAAGCTGGTCACCGCCACAGAAGAAGGCGTCGACAAGAAGAAAGTTCAGGAAGAAATCACGCAGCTTCAGGGACAGCTGAAGTCGATCGCCGAATCCGCCTCCTTCAGCGGTGAAAACTGGATCGCCGGTGGCGTTACTACCTCGACCACGCCGGTAGACGTTACCGTCGTTTCCGGCTTTGTCCGCGACGCCAACAACAACGTCGCCGTCAAGACCACAAGCTATAATCTCGACGCGTCGACCGCAGGCAGCTTGACGCTCCTGTTCGGTGGAGACGCTACCGGTGCAATCGACACTGCAACGGGTATTCTCGGCCTGACGGCTGCGGCCTACACGACCACCGACTTCGACGCCTCCGACGCCGCCGTCACAACCGCTGCCACCGCGGTTGCGGGTATGTCCGTCTACACCCTCGACATCACCGGTCTCGACAACGCCGGTATGGCTGAAGCCGTGACCCTCGTCGATGCAGCCTTGGCCGCAATGACGAGCGCCGGTGCTGACCTCGGTTCGATCTCGATGCGCATCGATCTGCAGGAAGACTTCGTCAACAAGCTGTCTGACTCGCTCGACTCCGGTATCGGCCGCCTGGTCGACGCCGACATGAACGAAGAATCGACCCGCCTCAAGGCGCTGCAGACCCAGCAGCAGTTGGCCGTCCAGTCGCTGTCGATCGCAAACTCCTCTTCGGAAGTCATTCTGTCGCTCTTCCGTTAAGATCAGGGTTATCACGCATGAAAGCCGCTCCCCCCCGGGGGCGGCTTTTTTCGTCATTAACGACTTTTTCAGCTTCACTTAACCAAGCGTTAACCATCCGGCGTTTACATGGCCTCACGTTACGATGAGTTAACCAAGACGAAGAACTGGTTAAGGGCATTAGGCCATATCATCGTCCCCGGACGAACCGGGATGTCCCCCGAAAACTAGCCATTCAAGGGACACGACCGTGACCAGCATATTGACCAATAACGCAGCAATGGCTGCACTCCAGACCCTACGCACCATTGATGCCAGCATGCAGGACACGCAGTCACGTGTCTCCTCGGGTCTGCGTGTCGGCGGAGCTTCCGACAACGCGGCCTACTGGTCGATCGCGACCACCATGCGCTCCGACAACATGGCGCTCTCCGCCGTGCAGGATGCACTCGGTCTCGGCGCCGCCAAGATCGATACCGCCTACGCCGCGATGGAAAGCGCCATCGAAGTCGTAAAGGAAATCAAGGCGAAGGTCGTTGCCGCGACCGAAGAAGGCGTCGACAAAACCAAGATCCAGGAAGAAATCGACCAGCTGCAGGAACAGCTTCGTTCCATATCGGAATCGGCGAGCTTCAGTGGCCAGAACTGGGTCGCCACCGGCGCCAACACCGTGGCAGCACCCGAAAATGTCACCGTCGTTTCGGGGTTCATCCGCGACTCTAATGGCAACGTTTCTGTGTCCACCACCTCCTACTCACTCGATGCCACCACTGCGGACGGCATGACGGTACTCTTTGGTGGCGATGCGTCCGGCATTATCGATTACAACTCCGGTATCCTCGGTAGCCTTTCCGGGACCTTTGACGCTTTTGTCGACTGGGACAATGACGGAACTAAGGGCGTTGCAGCGACCGAGATCGGAACGATGTCGATCGACAACCTGAATATCACTGGTCTTACAACCGCCGGCATGCAGGAGGCGCTCGCTCTCGTTGAATACGGCCTTCAGTCCATGACAAGCGCCGGTGCAGCACTTGGTTCCATATCGATGCGCATCGGCATGCAGGAGGACTTTGTTGCGGCACTAACCGACTCCATCGATTCCGGTGTCGGTCGCCTCGTCGATGCCGACATGAACGAAGAGTCGACGCGCCTCAAGGCTCTGCAGACCCAGCAGCAGCTCGCCATCCAAGCGCTGTCGATTGCCAACACAGCTTCCGAAAACATCCTGACTCTCTTCCGTCAGTAAGCGGCGTCCTGGCTAGGGGCGACTTCGTCCCGCGCTGACGTGTCAGATGCGTTCGGTATAGATCCGCGTCCCCGCCAAGGGGCGCGGATTTGCCTTTCGACCTTGTGCGAGGCTTGCCGCCTTTTCGTTTTTGTCGCCGTGAGACGTGGCAAGCCTTGCCAACGACATTAAGTCTTTGTTAAATGATCCTGTTAACGGTCTGTTAACAGGTGACGGAGCGGCCCCGGGTCAGGAGCCGCCAGCATGATGCCCGCCTGTCGCCGCCGGATTTGCGCCGGATGTCTCATGATGCGAACAGGGCACCCTCAATGACCAGTATTCTGACCAATGCTGCCGCCATGGCGGCACTCCAGACTCTCCGTGCGATCGACAACAACATGGAGACCACGCAACGCCGTGTGTCTTCAGGCTATCGTGTGGAGACGGCCGCCGACAATGCCGCCTACTGGTCCATCGCCACGACGATGCGTTCGGACAATTCCTCGCTCTCGACGGTGTCGGACGCGCTCGGGCTCGGTGCAGCGACCGTGGATACGGCCTATACGGCGCTCGACAACGTCATTGACGTCCTGAGCGACATCAAGGCGAAGCTTGTTGCTGCCAGGGAGCCAGGTGTCGACCGGACCAAGATCAATGCCGAGATGACCCAGCTCAAGAACCAGCTGGTCTCGACAACGCAATCCGCATCCTTCTCGGGCCAGAACTGGCTCTACAACACCGAACCCTCGGCACTTGGCGTCAAGCAGGTCGTCTCCTCCTTTGTTCGTGCGACGGACGGAACCGTTCAGGTGACGACGCTCGATTTTGACACCAGCCAGTCGGTATTGGTCGACACGGTCGACGCGACACGTGGCATCCTGACCCGGGATGTTGATGCCGATGTTCTCACGGCGAGCCCGTCCGGTACCCCGCGCAATTACTATCTTCTCGATGTCGGCTCAACGACGCCGGCCACCGGCACGGAGATCAAGATCGACGGAACGACCACCGATTCTGAGATGGACGACATGATCAGCGTCGTCTCGGATCTGCTCGAGCAGCTGACCAATTCCGCCTCCACGCTCGGTGCGATCACCAAGCGCATCGACATGCAGGAACAGTTCGTTTCCAACCTGATGCACGTGATCGACAAAGGCGTCGGGCGCCTCGTCGACGCCGACATGAACGAGGAGTCGACACGCCTCAAGGCGCTGCAGACGCAGCAGCAGCTTGGCATCCAGGCTCTTTCGATCGCCAACACCAACGCCGAGAACATCCTGACCCTCTTCAAGTGAGGACGCTTCGCGCCGGCTAAAGGTGAGAGTCCCGCTGTTCGTCCGCGGCTGGGCGGCAGTGCCCCGCGCCATTCATCCTCGCACAAGTTTGGACGCTTAGCGTCGAGGCGAATACGTCAAACTCCGGGAGCGTCTGTCTGTAAGGGACTGGTCGGCGGCCCGGCGGCTGAAACCGCGGTGAAAGTCAGGATGAAACCCAGTCAGTTTTTGTTCGCCGAGCACGGCACTCCGGAAGCAAGGCTGCGAACGCAGGTCGCCGGAGCGTGCCGCGCATGAGCCTGCCACTAGCTCGTTATCTCAAGGACTTTTCCCAGCCCGCGGGGACACCCGCGTCGAAGGGCATGGCTTTCCCGGAACAGGAGCCGACATTCGACATCGATTTTGCCGCGCCGGAGCCGGAGCCTGTCGACATCGACGCGGAACGGCGCGCGGCCTATGCCGAGGGTTACGAGGTCGCAGAGCGGGAGCTGCGCCAGACGTTCGAGGCCGAGCGCCAGGCGCTTGTCGACGAACATGCCCATGCCCTGGACGCCATTCGGCAGAAATTCGAAGCGGAGACCGCCAGGGCGCTTGCCGATGGCCTGCATCGCACGGCGGGGCAGATCGCGCTCGCGGTCAGCGAACAGGCGGCGGCGGCGGTCGCCCCCTTCCTTTCCGAACAGGTGGTGGCGCGTGCCGTCGGCGATCTTGCCGGACAGCTGTCGGCCGCAATCCTCTCCGGGGAGGCCGGCATCATTTCCGTCAGCGGCCCGGCTCCTCTCTTCGAGATGCTGAAGGAGGCTCTCGGAGACGACGCGCACGTGCTGCACCACATCGAGGCGGACGATCTCGACCTCACCGTCGATATCGGCGGCACAGCGCTGGTTACGCGTATATCGGCCTGGACGGCTAGCCTGAAGAAAGTGCTGGTATGAGCGACAGCGAAAATCATCACCACGGCAAGAATGAAATCGTGATCATCAAGCGCCACGGTGGCGGCGATCACGACGGCCATCACGGCGGCGCCTGGAAGATCGCCTATGCCGACTTCATGACCGCGATGATGGCGTTCTTTCTCGTGATGTGGCTCGTCAATGCTGCCAACGAGGAGACCAAGGCCTCCGTCGCGAGCTACTTCAATCCGATCAAGCTTGCCGACGAAAAGCCGACCGAAAAGGGCGTGAAAAAGCCGGTCGACCAAGCCGATGGGGAAAAGAAGAAGGAGCGCTCGCAGGTCGAGGACGAGCAGAACACCGTGGGCTCGGCGGCGGCGACCGGCGAGGACCAGACGGCGACGGCAGGCGACCAGCAGAACTATTCCGAGGCCGATTTCTTCGAGAATCCCTATTCTGTCCTTGCCGAGATCGCGCAGGAAGTGGGGCAACAGGCGAATGTCAGCGCCAAGGGCGAAGGCGGGGCAAGCGACTCCGGTCCGTCGACCGGCGCCTCGGGTGGGGAAGCCTACCGCGACCCCTTCGATCCTGATTTTTGGAGCCAGCAGGTTCAGGCGGCCAAGCAGACGAATCAGCTGGCCTCTTCCGACACCGTGCAAGCGACCGAACCGCCGCGGGATCCGGCGAGCGAGCAGATTGCGGCTCTCGACCACAAGGAGACACGACCGGAGAGCGCCACGACGGAGACGAAATCTGCCGAGGTGGAGGGTAAGAAGGCGGACGAGAAGACAGGCGCTGCCCCGGAAAAAGCGGCAACCGAACTCAGGGACCAGATCGAGAAAGCCATCGGCGGCGCGAGCGGCAAGCTCGCAGAGGGTCTTGTCGTCAAGCCATCCGAAGGTGGCTTGCTGGTGACCATCTCGGACCAGCTCGACACCCCCATGTTCAATGTCGGCTCCGCCGTACCGCGCAAGGAAATGGTCGTCGCCATGGAGAGGATCGGCAAGCTCCTGCAGCAGCGGTCTGGCTCGATCGTCATACGCGGTCATACCGACGGTCGCCAGTTCAAGGGGGCCGAGAACGACAACTGGCGGCTCTCGATGGCGCGTGCCCACAGCGCCTACTACATGCTGCTGCGCGGTGGCCTCCCGGAAGGGCGGGTCCAGCAGGTTTCCGGCTTTGCGGACCGGCGTCTTCAGGTGCCGGACGATCCGCTCGCCGATGCCAACCGTCGCATCGAGATTCTGATTCAAGCGGACCAGGGATAGTCGAATGGCAAGCCTGAGGCGCCTTCTTCTCGGATCTGCACTCGCCGTCCTGGGTCTCTCCGGCCCGGGACAGGCGCGTTCGGAGGACCTGGAGACGGTCGCGCCCTACAAGATGCTGCGTTCGCTGCAGTTCGTGCAGGATTCGGTCGTGCTCGGAGACCATTCCGCCGGCGAGATGCAGCGCTTCATGCTCGAGACGATCGACAAGCGCTTGCGGCAGGCGGATGCTTCCACCTTCGAAAGCACCGACAATGTCGATGCGGCGCTGATCTACGCGATGAGCGGCGGCAATCCTCAGACGCTGGAATATCTCGTCGCGCGGGATGTCGACGGCAATTTCGACAACCGCGTGACCGATGCGCTCCGCAAGTATCTCGCCGGGAAGGGCACGCTGATCGCCAAATCTCTCGGTGAATTGGTGACGGAGTACAAGGACAGCAAGATCGGCCCCTATCTTGCGCTGGTCGCCGGCAACGTGACCATCAGCACCAATCCCAAGGGTGCGTTGAAGTTCTATGACTGGGCGCGCCTCACTGCGCCCGGCACGATCGTGGAAGAAGCAGCGCTTCGCCGCTCCGTCGCCATCGCCGTCGAGACCGGCGACGTCGCCAAGGCCTCGGCGTATTCGAACCGTTATGCGCGTCGATTCCTCCATTCGCCCTATGCAAGCCAGTTCGCCGATTTCTTCGTGCGGCTCGTCGTCGAACGGTACGAAGCTCTCAAGGCCGAGGACGTTAGCGCCATACTCGGTTACATGGACAAGGAACGTGCCCGCGAGATCTATCTGAGGATCGCCAGGGCGGCCGCGGTTCGCGGCAAGAACCAGCTGGCAGGTCTTGCCGCCGAACGTGCCAAGGGGCTGTCGGGCACGGCGGAAGGTGCGGATACGCTGGCCCGCCTTTACGGAGGTCTTGCCGAGGTTCCGACGTCCGACATTCTCTCGGCCGTCGATGCCCTGGCCAGCATACCCGAGAAGGAGCTTTCGCCGGCAGATCGTGCGCTGCGCGCTGCCGCTGAGGCGGTTGCGCGGGAAATTCTGTCCGAGCCGGCCCACCAGGGTCCATCCCCGCTGCCGCCCTCCGATACTCCGGCAGCGACCGCCGAGGCGGCGGTGGCGCAGGAACAGGGAGAGCCACTGCAGTTTCCGGGCGAGGCACCTCCAACCGAAGTGGTCACCAGGGATGTCGCACCCTCCGGCACGAAGCCGGACGAGGTCGCGATGGACCCCCCGTTGCAGGACTTCGTTTCGTCCGGGCGTTCCAAACTTCGCGAAATTGACAGCCTGTTACAAGAAGAGGCGCAGTGAAATGATCGATATCGGTATCACAGGAACGCTTCCCTCGACCGATGCCACGGGCAGGGCAGGAAGTGCGGCTACGTCCGCTCGATCGACTGACGGCGGTTTCTCGGAGGCGCTGGAGGGTGCCGAGCGTCGCGGTGACAAGGCGCCGGTCGATGACGAGCGTCCGCGACCGCGGGTCGAGATTTCGCGAAGGAGCTTACGCGAACGTCCCGTTGTAGGCGCACCTGCGACCAAGGAGGAAATCCCCGAAGAGACAGACACACGAATGCCGGCAAAGGCTCCGGACCGTGACGGCAAGGAGGCGACCGCGGCCTTCCTGTCGCGAACGCCGGGGCTGGCGAAGAGCTTGCACGAGACGTCTTCGGTGCGTGGAGAGGTGACGGGGCGCCGCGTCGCCGAACCCGACAAGGCGGTGGCACGCGGACCTCGGTCCGCGACCGGGCGGGAGGTTGCCGACGTCGAGACCGATCAAGCAGTCGAGGATCCCGGCGAAGTCCCGGCCACGGATGCCGGCGAGGTGCTATCCCTGCTCAGCGGTACGGCAGAGACCGTTCCCGCCGATGCCGAGCCTGCAGGCGCGAAGAGAGGCCGGACCGATCGGTCCACCGAAGGCAAGGATATTGCGAACACCACCTTCGATACGAGAGTGGCGTCGGCGGGTCAGGTAGTCGGCGACACATCCCTCGACACACAACCGGCAGAAGCTGCCTCCGCACCCGAAACCGACGCAGAGCGCACATTTCGCTTCGCGCGTCTCGACGGAAAGGGGCAGTCGCTGACGATGCGGGTGAGCGAGTCCGGTGAGGCGGCGGCCGCCTTCGAACCCGGGGCGGCGCCGGCCGACGGCGCGCAGACGGTCGCAGTACTAGACGCCCGACGCTATCTCGCCCCCGTCTCGACTACGAACACCACCAGCATTGCGGCGGCGCTTGCGGGCGACGGAGAATGGGTGCAGGCGATGCAGCCCGCAGCAGAGCTTGCGAACGCCGCCGCAGCGGCGGGTGGCGGGAAGGTCGTCCACACGCTGAAAATCCAGATGACGCCCGTCGAGCTCGGAAGCGTGACCGCAAACCTGCGTCTCAGGGGGGATGAGCTGACGGTCCATCTCACCGTGGAGAACCACGCCGCCCTCAGGCAGCTCAACGACGACCAGAGCGATATCCTGAAGGCGCTGAGGGCGCAGGGTCTAACGGTCGATCATGTTCATGTGAGCATGGCGCCCTCGGTCGAGCGGGCAGGCGGCGATGGCAGCCAGGGGACCGGCCAGTCGCCGCAGGGAGGCCAGCAGGCGCAGCAGGGCGGTGGTCAGGGTGCCGGTGGAGGTCCGCGACAGGATGCGTTCAGCAGCTCGCGCGGTGAAGACGACGGCAGCGGAAGGATCGGCGATGAAGCAGGCTTGGCTGAAGCGGCTGGCAACGGCGGCGGTGCCGTCCCTGGCGGCGCTCGTCCTGACCACGTTTACCTCTGAGAGCCGCGCCTCATCTGGCGCCTGCGAACGCGAGATCCAGCAGGCTGCCGCCCGGTACACCATCCCTGAGGGTATCCTGTACTCCGTGGGTCTGACGGAGACGGGCCGTCGCGGTTCGTTGCAGCCCTACGCGCTGAACGTGGAGGGTAAGGCCTTGTTCTTCGACAGCCGCAACGACGCCATCGACGCCTTCATGCAGGCCCGCCGGCAAGGAGCCAAGCTCATCGATGTGGGCTGCATGCAGATCAACCAGCACTTCCATCTGGAGAACTTTCCCTCGATCGAGGCGATGTTCGATCCAGGGCAGAACGTCGACTATGCGGCACGGTTTCTGTTGCGTTTGCATGGACGTCACGATACGTGGACCATGGCGGTTGCACGCTATCACGCCGGTCCCGACAACGACCCCGCACAGAAGCGTTACGTCTGTCGCGTCATCGCCAATCTGGTCGCGACCGGCTACGGAAAATGGACTCCGAACGCGCGGAATTTCTGCGGCGCACATCAATTGTAAGTTGTAGTTTTGTTTCGGTTGTCGGTTTTGTCCGCAATGTGGCCGGATTTTGACGAATTATGGCCGGCAAGAGCCTTATTAACTATCGTCGAAATTATCCACCACAGATTAGTGCCTCTACGTGCGGGTACCTACTAGATGTAGATCAAATCAGCACCCAATCCTTAATCAACTATTAATATCTATCGTTAACATTAAGCAGTTGTCCCTGATTCCTCCGATTCGTACCCATAGTCCATCGAAGTATCCACACTGATTCGGAGGCGGACGAATGATCGTCGTGGTTGATGAGCGTGAGCTCGTGAAGGAGGGATACACCTCCCTTTTCGGGCGTGAAGGAATTCCATCGACCGGGTTTGATCCGGCGGAATTCGGTGAATGGGTAAATACGGCAGCGGACGGGGACATCGCGGCCGTGGAAGCCTTCCTTCTGGGGCAGGGGGATCACACCATGGAACTGCCGCGAGCGATCCGTGATCGCACGCAGGCTCCGGTCATCGCGGTGAGTGACCAGCCGTCGCTTGAAGCGACCCTTGCGCTCTTTGATTGCGGCGTGGATGATGTCGTGCGCAAGCCCGTGCACCCGAGGGAGATCCTTGCGCGTGCGGCGGCCATCCGCCGCCGGCTGCGCGCGATCAGCAATTACACTGAGATCGGCCCGATCCGTGTCTTCAACGATGGCCGCGATCCGGAGATCGACGGGACAGTCTTCCCGTTGCCGCGGCGCGAGCGGCGCATTCTCGAATACCTGGTGCTCAATCGCGGCCGCCGCGTATCCAAGTCGCAGATATTCAATGCGATTTACGGCATTTTCGACGAAGAAGTCGAAGAGAACGTCGTTGAAAGCCACATCAGCAAGTTGCGCAAGAAACTGCGCAAGAAGCTGGGCTTCGATCCAGTCGATTCGAAGCGTTTCCTCGGCTACTGCATCGATTGGAACTGACTGGAGGATCGGGGCCTCGATGACCCCGGTTGCCGTCCTCGACAGCGGGTCATCGGCTTCGGCGCACCAGACAGCTTCACGCAAGGCCCGTCTCCTACTCTCCCAAAGACGATAGAAACGAGGAAGTTTCATGAGCCTTTACGGTACCATGCGAACCGGCGTGTCCGGAATGAATGCCCAGGCGAACCGTCTCGGAACGGTCGCTGAAAACATCGCGAACTCGAGTACCGTGGGCTACAAGAAGGCCTCGGTCCAATTCTCCTCCATGATCCTGCCGGCGACCGGCGGAGCCTACAACTCGGGTGGCGTCGAAACCGATATCCGCTACTCGATCTCGGATCAGGGCACATTCAGCTACACGACCTCGGCGACCGATCTCGCGATCAACGGCAACGGCTTCTTCATCGTGAGTGGCGGCGACGGCGTCGAATATCTGACCCGCGCCGGCTCCTTCGAGATGATGGACGACGGCACGCTGCGCAATGCGGCTGGCTATACCCTGATGGGCTACGAGTATTCCTCGGCTTCGGATCCGACGATCGTCGTGAACGGCTTTGAAGGCCTGACGTCGGTCAATCTCTCCTCGGCATCGATTTCCGCGACGGCCTCCACGGCGGGCCAGCTGAACGTCAACCTGCCGTCCGGCGAAGCCGCCGGCTACAGCAAGTCCACCTCGCTGGTGGCTTACGACAGTCAGGGCAATAGCCGCCTGCTCGAATTCACCTACACCAAGACCGCGGCAAACACCTGGACGGTCGAGGCGAGCTATGCGGGTCCGCCGGTAACCACCGTCGTTCCGACGACGACGCTCAATTTCGACGCCGACGGGAAGCTCACCTCTCCGACCTCACTGACCACCACGGCATTTGCCGTCGATGGCGCCAACATGGGTGCGATCGCGATCGACATCTCCGGTTCCACGCAGCTCGCTGCGGCCTTCTCGGTCGAAACCGGTGCCAAGATCAACGGCAATGCGGCGAGCGAAGTGGTCGGCTACGAGATCGACGAAAAGGGCGTCGTCTCGGTGGTCTACGACAACGGCGACCTGACGCCTCGTTACCGCGTCGCGCTCGCGACCGTGCAGAGTCCGGACAATCTGACGCCTGTCGCCGGCAATCTCTACTCGCAGAGCAACGACTCGGGCGTGATCGTCATGGGTTACGCGGGCTCCGCCGGCTTCGGCACGATCCTGTCGGGTGCGCTCGAGGACTCGAACGTCGATGTCGCCGAAGAGCTCACTGCGATGATCGAATCGCAGCGCAATTATACGGCCAACTCCAAGGTGTTCCAAACCGGCTCCGAGTTGATGGACGTTCTCGTCAACCTGAAGAGATAATGTAAGGTTCGGCTAGCCAATGTCGCTCACGTCTGCAATCAACACGACTAAGGCAGCGTTCCGGAATATGGGGGACCAGTCCTCCGTAATTTCGACGAACGTTGCCAATGACGGCAACGAAAACTATGTGCGTCGTTCGGCGGTCGTAACCAATACCATCTTCGGCGCCTCCACCGTCGTTACGCAGCGAAATCAGGAGCTGGCCCTGCTCCTTCAGACGGTCAGCGCCAACTCTCAGTCGAAGGCGCAAAGCACGCTTCTCGACGGCTTGGAAACGCTGAAGTCGAGCCTCGGAGGCAATGAATACGAGCTGGCTCCGTCGACCTACATGTCGACGCTGCAGAGCAGCCTCCAGGCCTTCGCGGCCTCACCGGGGCAACTCGCCCTCGCGCAGACTGTCGTTACGGACGCTCTCGACGTTGCGAACTCGCTCAACCGCGTGTCGACAACCGTCCAGAACCTGCGGGCCGATGCCGATGCGGAGATCGAGTCGCAGGTCGCCGAGCTCAACCGGCTGCTCGCCGACTTCAAGACTGCCAACGACACGGTCGTCCAGGCGACCGCGACCGGCAACGATCCGAGCAACGCGCTCGATACGCGCGAGACGCTTCTGAAGGAAATATCCGGCATCGTCGGTGTTTCCGTTGTCGTGAGGGAGAACAACGACGTCGCCCTTTATACGGCGGACGGCACGACCCTCTTCGAGACGATTCCGCGTTCGGTTTCCTTCAGCCGCACCTATACCTATTCGGCTACGGTCACCGGCAACGCCGTTTACATCGACGGTGTGGCGGTCGAGGCCGGTGTCGGCGGCAATACCAGCGGGGAAGGTTCGCTCGCCGCGCTTCTGCAATTGCGCGACGACATCGCGCCGACCTTCCAGAATCAGCTCGACGAGGTCGCGCGAGGTCTGATCGAAGCGTTCCAGGAAACCGATGGCGGTGGCGCCAATCCGTTGCCTGGGCTTTTCACCTGGTCGGCCGGAACCGTGCCGGCATCCGGTACGCTGGAACCCGGGCTTGCCGCGTCCATCACCATCAACAGCGCGCTCGTGACCTCGTCGGGTGGCGATCCCACCCTGCTGCGCGATGGCGGCATCAACGGTGCCGCCTACGTCAAGAACCCGACCGGCGGAAGCGGCTACTCCGACCTGCTGCTCACCTATGTGGAAAATCTCAGCACGTCGCGACCGTTCGATCCGGCCGCTGGACTCGACACCTCGTCCGGGCTTCTGACCTTTTCCACGAACTCTCTCGGCTGGCTCGAGGAGCTTCGGGCAAACGCCACGACGGCCGCCGATAACAAGGACGCACTCTACGAAAGAGCGTTCCAGGTGTATTCCTCCAAGACCGGCGTCAGCCTCGACGAGGAACTGTCACTGCTGCTGGATGTCGAGCAATCCTACAAGGCCTCCGCCAAACTGGTGTCGACCATCGACTCTATGATGCAGGCGGTCCTGGACATGGCGGGGTAATCTTATGTCGACGAGCAACGTTTCGAACCTCTCCATTCAGACCTCGATGCGCCTGACGATCCGCCAGGCGCAGGCCGAACTCATCAAGGCGCAGCAAGAGGTTACGACGGGCATGTATGCCGACGTCGGGGCATCGATCGGCAGCGAGACGTCCAGGGTCCTCGACCTGACCCGCGACAGCATGCGTCTGCAGTCGATGATCGACACCAATGCGATCGTCACTCAGCGTCTGGATGCCTCGCAGGAGGCGCTCAACCAGATGGCCGCTTCCGCGCAGGAAATGCAGGATGCCCTGATCGCGCTCGGCCAGTCCGGCACGACGACGACGATCACCGTGGCTGTGAACACAGTTTCAAACGTGTTGTCGAACTTCACCAACCTGGCGAACACCTCATTCAGTGGCGAGTATCTGTTCTCGGGCGTCAACACTGACGTACAGCCGCTCACCGACTACGATGCCAGCTCGGCGGCGAAAGCCTCCTTTGATGCGGCCTATGCCGCTTATCCATGGTCGACGCCGAAGACGGCCTCCGAAATGGATGATTTCATAACCAACGTCGTCGAGCCGATGTATACCGGAGCGGGGTGGACGACGGACTGGTCGAACGCCGCCGACGGCGTGATGACGAGCCGCATCAGCCAGAGCGAGGTCGTGGAGACGTCGACCAGCGCCAATGAGGACGGGATGCGCTACTTTGCGCTCGCCGCTGTGGTCGCCAAGGAATTGCTCGGTCAGGATCTGGATGAAAGCGTGCGCTCGGTCGTCACCGACAAGGCGATCGCCTACATCAGTAAGGCGACTGCCGGGCTGAACGAGCAGCGCACCCAGCTCGGCCTTTCCCAGAGCCGGGTGAAGAAGGCCAATACATCGCTGCAGATTCAGATCAATATTCTCGACACAACGAAAGCCGACCGCGTTGAGGTTGATGCGTATGAAGCCTCGACGAGGGTCAACAATCTCCTGTCGCTAGCCGAAGCATCCTACACCCTGACGGCCAAGATCCAGCAGTTGAGTCTCGTGAACTACCTTTGATGATCAAAGGGACGCCATGACTATGAAGGACAGTTGAATGTATCAGTTCACATATGCCGAGATCATGGAAGATGACGTCGCGAACGCCAAGGACCGTGAACGGCAGGCGCTGTCGCGATCGATCGAGCTGCTCGAGAAGGCACGCGACGACGGGGAGTACTCCCGCAATGCTATTGAGGCGCTCTTCTATACTCGTCGGGTCTGGATCCGCCTCATCGAGGATCTGAAGCAGCCCGAGAACGAGCTCGGGGCAGAGCTGCGCGCGAATCTGATTTCCATCGCCATCTGGATCTTGAAGGAGTGCGATCGGATCAGGAAGCGCGAGTCCAGCAACTTCCAGAGCATAATAGACGTGACAACCATCATCAGGGATGGACTGAAATGAAAAGTACACTGCGCATCTCTCTCAAGTCCGGGGAACGTATCTTCATCAACGGCGCAGTGCTGCGTGTCGACCGCAAGGTCGCGCTGGAGTTCCTCAACGACGTCACCTTCCTGCTCGAAAACCACGTTCTGCAGCCGGAAGACGCGACGACCCCGTTGCGGCAGCTCTATTTCATCGCGCAGATGATGCTGATCAATCCGGACGGACGCGAACAGTCGATGACCATGTTCCGCAAGTCGATCACCATGCTGCTCGCCTGTTTCCAGAACGAGGAGGTTCTGGCGGAACTGAAGCGCATCGACGGCATGGTCGCCTCCGGCCGCGCCTTTGACGCCCTGAAGGCGATCCGCGGCCTCTATCCGATCGAGGATCGCATTCTCAACAACCAGGAGATCACGCCGGCGACGGTGGAGCAGATTCGCAAGGAGATCGCACCATGGCGGTAAACGCGGTAAGCGCTGCGACCGGTACGAACAATACCGCGTCGACCACCAAGACGGCGGCGACCGACGACAAGTCGGCATCGAGTGCCGCGGCCTCGGCCTCTCTCGACTACAACTCGTTCCTGAAGCTGCTGATCGCGCAGATGCAGAACCAGGATCCGACCGATCCGATGGACGCCACGGAACAGATCGCGCAGCTTGCGACGTTCTCTCAGGTCGAGCAGACGATCCAGACCAATGCGAAGCTCGAAACGCTGATTACCGGCGATGCGCTGAGCGCCGCGTCGAACTACATCGGCCAGACGATCACCAGTGCCGACGGCAGGACCACGGGCATCATCGAATCGGTACGCGTCTATGCCGATACGATGGTTGCCACCACGACCGACGGGAAGGAAGTCCCGATCACGGTCGGCGTGACGGTCGGCAAGCCCTCGACGTCGGGTGACAGTGCTGATACCCCTGCCTGAGGATATGCGGGAAGTGATTCCCGTGTCGAAAAGAGGGATTTTCGCTCGATGAACGAGGCCGACGCCCTGGACATCATGCAGGCCGCGGTGTGGACGGTGCTTGTGGCATCCGGTCCGGCAGTACTCGCGGCCATGGTCGTCGGCGTGGTGATAGCCCTGATCCAGGCGCTCACCCAGGTTCAGGAAATGACGCTCACCTTCGTCCCGAAGATCGTCACGATCCTCATCGTGATCGGCATCAGCGCGCCCTTCGTCGGCGGGCAGATCGCCCTCTTTTCCAACCTCGTCTTCTCGCGCGTGCAATCGGGTTTCTAGGCCGGCTCTTCGTCCCGTCTGTCACCCTCGCGCAAGCTTCGTCTCCTAAGCCTTCTGGTGAATACGGCCGACTGCGTCCAGCCTTCGGCCGCCTTCTCATGAAGAGACGGAACGAGTTATGGCGCAACCTACCGCAGTCCCCCTTCCGAAGGTCAGTCCGAACGGCCGTGACGTCGGCTTCGCCCTCGGCATCGTGGTCATCCTCTGCATCCTGTTCCTGCCGATTCCGCCGTTCCTGATCGATATGGGACTGGCCTTCTCGATCGCCTTCTCCGTTCTCATCCTGATGGTCTCGTTGTGGATACAGCGGCCGCTCGATTTCTCGTCCTTCCCGACGATTCTGCTCATTTCGACGATGATCCGGCTGTCGCTCAACATCGCGACGACCCGCGTTATCCTTTCCCACGGTAATGAAGGACACACGGCCGCCGGCGGGGTCATCGCCGGCTTTTCGAGCCTGGTGATGTCCGGCGACTTCGTCATCGGTCTGATCGTGTTCATGATCCTGGTGACGGTCAACTTCATCGTCATCACCAAGGGTGCCACGCGTATCGCGGAAGTCGGCGCCCGCTTCACCCTGGATGCCATTCCCGGCAAGCAGATGTCGATCGATGCCGACCTGTCGGCTGGCATCATTGACGAGAAGGAGGCCCAGCGTCGCCGCCACGAACTCGAGCAGGAAAGCTCGTTCTTCGGCGCCATGGACGGTGCATCCAAGTTCGTCCGCGGTGATGCCATCGCCGGCCTCATCATCACCGCCATCAACATTTTCGGCGGCATCATCATCGGCTATTTCCGCCACGGCATGGAAATCGGCGAGGCGGCGGACGTCTTCGTGAAGCTCTCGGTCGGCGACGGTATCGTGTCGCAGGTGCCGGCGCTCATCGTCTCGCTTGCCGCGGGCCTTCTGGTCTCGCGCGGCGGCACGCCCGGCTCGACCGACCAGGCCGTCGTCAACCAGCTCAGCGGCTACCCTCGGGCGCTCTCCGTCGCTGCGGCGCTGATGGTGCTGTTGTCCGTCATTCCCGGTCTGCCGATGATACCCTTCCTCGCCCTCGGCGGCATCATGGCCTTCGGCAGCTGGTTCATTCCGCGCCAGATCGAGGCGGAGAACAAGCTGAAGCGCGAGCAGGAGGAGAAGAAGGTCATCCAGACCAAGGAGGCGGAGAAGGACTCGGTCAAGTCGGTGCTGAAGACCGCCGAGATCGAGCTGGCGCTCGGCAAGCTCGTCTCGACCCGGCTGCTCGGCGCTCACCAGGAACTCGCATTCCGCGTCGGCAAGATGCGCCGGAAATTCGCGAGCCAGTATGGTTTCGTCGTTCCCGAGATCAAGGTCACCGACGATATCGCGATCCCCGAAAAGGCCTATCAGATCCGCATCCACGGCACGACGGTCGCCTCCAACCAGCTTCGGGTGGGCGAGGTGCTCGTCATCACCGGTTCCGGCCGCAAGCCGAAGGTCCCCGGCGACGAAATCCGGGAGCCGGCGTTCGGAATGCCGGCCGTCTCCGTCCTCGAAGCGTTCACCGAGGATCTCAAGCGCGAAGGCTTCCACCCGATCGACAACGTCTCCGTGGTGCTGACGCATCTGAGCGAAGTCATTCGCAACAACCTGCCGCAGCTTCTCTCCTACAAGGACGTCAAGATCCTGATCGACCGGCTCGATCCGGAGTACAAGAAGCTCGCAGACGAAATCTGTTCCTCGCACATGTCCTATTCGGGACTGCAGGCGGTGCTGAAGCTTCTGCTGGCCGAACGGGTATCGATCCGGAACCTGCACCTCATTCTCGAAGCGGTGGCGGAACTTGCGCCCCACGTCCGCAAGACCGAACAGATCGTCGAACACGTCCGGGTACGCATGGCGCAGCAGCTCTGCGGCGATCTCGCCGACAACGGCGTGCTGCGTGTGCTGCGCCTCGGCAGCAAATGGGACCTGATTTTCCACCAGGCGCTGAAGCGCGACGCCAAGGGCGAAATCGTCGAGTTCGACATCGATCCGCGCAGCCTCGAGGAATTCAGCGAGCAGGCGAGCAAAGTAATCCGTGAATTCATGGACCGCGGCATGCCCTTCGTGCTTGTCACGTCTCCGGAAACACGCTCCTATGTCCGTATGATCATCGAACGCCTCTTCGCGACCTTGCCGGTCCTGTCGCATGTCGAACTGGCCAAGGGCATCGAAATCAAGATCCTGGGCTCCATTTCATGATAACCGACCCCGAGGGGACCGTGCTCGCCCTGTTTGCGGCCTTCTGCCGGATCGGGACGTGTCTGATGGTTCTCCCCGGCTTTTCGTCGGCGCGGGTCGCTCCCCAGATCCGGCTCTTCATCGCCTTCGCAGTCTCGCTCGCCGTGCTCCCGGTTCTCTGGGATGTCATTTATCCGAAGGTGCAGTCCGCCGGCTACGGCTACATCGGCATCGTCGCGGGAGAGGCGCTGGTCGGAGCGATGTATGGAATGATTCCGCGTCTCTTCGTTCTCGGGCTGCAATTTGCCGGGTCGGCAATCTCGATGTCGATCGGCTTCAACGCACCGGGTGGCGCGGATATTCTCGAGGACACGAGCGAAAACCAGCTCACCAACATGATCAGCTTCGCGGGCCTCATGCTGCTCTTCGTGATGGACTTCCATCACACCGTGCTGCGGGCGCTCGTCGATTCCTACGGGCTGATGCCGCTCGGCGTCTTCCCGGATGCCCAAAAGATGCTGATCTCGCTGACGGATACTCTCGGAGCGACGTTCTACCTGATGCTGCGGCTCGCGAGCCCCTTCATCATCTTCGGGCTGATGTTCAACTTCTCCGTCGGTCTGATCAACAAGCTCGCCCCGCAGATTCCCATCTACTTCATCTCGTTGCCGTATCTCATCATCGGTGGACTCTTCCTTCTCTATTTCGGGATCGCCGCGCTGGTCAGCCAGTTCGCATCCCAGTTCGCAGTCATATTCCTGGACTAGGGGCGAGGCATGGGACCGAAAAAGAAATCGGAAAAGCTTGCCCGTCTCGTCTCCGTCCAGCGGCACATGGAACGCATGGCCGAGAGCGACCTTTCGAATACGGCGAGGCAGCGGGATGAAGTTTCGGCCTCGATGCACATGGTAATGGATGCCATCGGGTCGCTCGACCCGGTCCATCGTCTCTTCGCCCAGAACTATGCCGAGCGTTTCGACCGTCTGGCGAACATGGAAAAGCAGCTTGCCGGCATCCAGCAGGCGCAGGAGGCGAAGGTCGTCAGGGAACGCGTGAAGGGAGACCGCCTGGAGGAGAACAGGCGGGATGCCCGGCTGGACGAGGACCGGGAGGCCGAAGACAACGCCATCTACGACCTCGTCGACATGCGTTACGCAACGCCAGCCTCCAGCAAGCTTCAGGAGTGATAGTCCCCGCGAACAAGCAATGAGGACGATCACGTGGCAATCTCACCTCCGAGCGATCTCGTCCTGGACGTGGTCCAGGCGGCCGACCCGTTGGAAGTTCAGGCGGCACAGGCTCGCCTGAAGGCGAACCGGGCGGCCTTCGCCGCGACCAGCCTTGCGGAAAAGGGGGCGGGTTTCGGGGCGGCTGTCGATATTCTGGACGGCGCCGCATCGAAGGCCGGTCTCGGCAACGTCCAGAAGACCGCACACGACGAAACGCCGAAGGTTTACCGCGACTTCGAATCGGTGGTGCTGCAGAACTTCGTGAAGTCCATGCTGCCGACGGATGCGGAAGCCGTCTACGGCAAGGGCAATGCTGGTGAAATGTGGAAGAGCATGATGGCCGAGCAGATCGGTGGTGTGCTGTCGGAAAACGGCGGCATCGGCATCGCCGACCAGATGTATTCGCAGGAACTCGCGCGCCACCGTTCGAAGGGCGTCGTCAACGCCGCCGTCGACGAGAAGGACCGCAGTGTCGCCCTCAGCATGGTGACCGATCTCGAGCGACGCACGCTCGGCGTCTCGGAAACCGAAAAGCACAGCGCATAACAACCAAGATCTGGGGCTGCAAATGGAAGTCACCTCTAGCGACTACCGCATCAAGACGGTTCTCGGCCGCCTTGAAATGATTATCGACAACGAGAACCAGCGTATCGGCAAGGACCCCGAGTTCGACCTCAAGGTCTCCAACGCGCACAAGAGCCGTTGCCTCTACGAACTCACCATGCTCTGCCGCGATTCCGATCCCCGAGACCTGGCCGCCGGCTATATCGAGCAGATGCACAGCCTGAAGAAGAAGCTCGCGCTGAATGCGCAGCGCGTCGAGGCGCATCTTCACGCCGTCCGCGCCGTGGCTGATCTTCTCAAGGGAGCCGTCAGGGACGCCGACGCCGACGGCACCTATTCTCAGGAACAGTTCCGGTACAACGAAAACTGATGGTCAAGCTGCTCGTCGCCGGTTTGTGGGTCTGCATCGTGACGCTCGGGGCGGTGTTCTTCTCCGTCCGCCTGGCGACGGCGCCTGTTGCCGCTCCCGAGGCCGACGCCAAGGCGCCGACGGAGCTTGTCCGCGGAGAGTCGATCACCGTTCCGATGATTTCCGAGGGGGGCATCAAAGGCTACTTCCTCGGACGCATTTCGTTCATGGTCAACAAGGAGAAGCTCAAGGGCATCAAATTGCCGATGTCGGAGCTGATGACCGACGAGTTGTTCACGCTGCTCGTCGGCAACAAGATGGTCGATATCGCCGACATGCAGGCCTTCGACCTCGTGGCGTTCCGTGAGACGATCAAGGGCGACATCAACAAGCGGCTTGGCGACGATCTCATCGAGGAAGTGCTGGTCGAACAGCTCGACTACCTTTCGAAGGAAGACGTCCGGGCCACGGCCGAGGCACCGAAGAGTCCCGCTTCCCCGCCCGTCAAGATCGTCGAGGGTGTCAAGGTCGAAGACCCTGCTTCCCACTGATGGTGAGGACCGGCTTCGATCCGGAAGCCTACCCCGTCTGGAGCAGCGGACCTTCAACGGAAGAGTTGCCCTCCATATATATCAAATGAGCGGTTAATGAGCCGCGGCGCATTCGAGCAATGCCCTTAAGCGCCAGGTGATGTCCTCATGTTAAGGGAATGCCGAGTGTTATCCCGGAGCGTGAATCCTATGCCGTCGCCTGATGCGGTTCCTTCCCGAATTTTCGAACGGCGCTCCCGCGGTCGACCGGAGCGGACCTGAGATGACCGCTGCTGCAAGCGAGACAGCCCGCCCGCCTCATCGGCCCGTCTTCGGATTCCCGGTCAGCAACTTGAGCTGGCAGGAAGCGCTTGCGCATGTGAGCGATCTGGCCGCCTCGTCGTCCGGGCAAACCCAGATCTTCTTCCTCAACGCCAACAACGCCAACATCACCTTCGTCGACCCGGAATACCGCCGGGTGCTCGAGGGGCGTCTCATCCTGCCGGACGGGATCGGGATGGATATCGCTTCGAAGTCCTTCAACGGGGTGCCGTTCGCGGCAAACCTCAACGGAACCGACTTCGTCCCCGCATTGCTCACCTACATGGCGACGAAACGGCGAATCGGCCTCATCGGTGGCCACCCGGAAGTCCTGTCGAAGGCTGCGGCGCGGCTGCGCGAACACAGCCCCTGGCATGAGATCATCGAGATCGCCGACGGCTTCTTCGACAAGGACGACAGCGGCGCAGTGCTGGAGAAGCTCGCTGCGACAAAGATCGACGTCCTGCTCGTCGCCATGGGGACGCCGCTGCAGGAAAAATGGATCGGCCGTCATATCACCGAGGAACATGCCCGCGTGGTGATCGGTGTCGGTGCGCTCTTTGACTTCCTCGCCGGTCGGGTGCCGCGTGCACCGGAATGGGTGCGGCGGTTGCGGTGCGAATGGGCCTACCGGCTCTGGATCGAGCCGACGCGCCTCTGGTACCGCTATGTTGTCGGCATACCGGTCTTCCTCTTCAGGGTCGCGTGGCACAGGATCGCCAACCGAAGTCCGCAAGAGCCCGGCTCCGCCGCCCGCTGATGCGCGGACTTGCGGCCATGTGACACCCCGGTTTCCGCTTGCAATTGCCGTTTTTTGACACCATAGGGCGGACACAGGCAAACAGCGCTACTTCCCGGACGCTAGCTTTGCCGGCAGCGAACCAACGTGAAGGGGATCAGCGTGACGACGGTTATTGACGGCAAGAAGGCGGCAGCTTCGGTCATCGAGGCTGTGACGAAGGCGGCGACGGATCTGGAAAAAGATACCGGCAGGCGGCCAGGACTGGCCGTCGTCCTGGTCGGCACCGATCCCGCAAGCCAGACCTATGTCGCTTCCAAGAGCCGGATGGCGAAGGAGTGCGGCTTCACCTCGGTCCAGCACACACTTCCCGAGGAAACGACCCAGGAAGCGCTTTTGGCGCTGGTGGCGGAGCTCAATGCCGATCCGTCGGTGCATGGTGTGCTTGTCCAGTTGCCGCTGCCGAAGCATCTCGATTCGGAAAAGGTCATCCAGTCGATCCTGCCAGAGAAGGATGTTGACGGTCTGCATGTCGTCAACGCCGGCAAGCTCGCGACCGGAGACAGCGATACCGGGCTCGTTTCCTGCACGCCGGCGGGTGCCATGATCCTCGTCCGCTCGATCCATGGCCGCGATCTTTCCGGCCTCAACGCGCTTGTCATCGGCCGGTCGAACCTCTTCGGCAAGCCGATGGCCCAGCTCCTGCTTGCCGCCAACGCGACCGTCACCATTGCCCATTCGCGCAGCCGCGATCTCCCGGCCCTTGCCCGCAACGCGGATATCCTGGTGGCCGCCGTCGGCCGACCCGAGATGGTCAAGGCGGACTGGGTGAAGCCCGGCGCGACGGTGATTGACGTTGGCATCAACCGCATTGCCGCACCGGAGCGGGGCGAGGGCAGGACACGCCTCGTTGGCGACGTCGCCTTCCCGGAATGCGCGGCGGTCGCCGGTGCGATCTCGCCGGTTCCCGGCGGCGTCGGGCCGATGACGATCGCCATGCTGATGGCCAACACGGTGATCGCCGCCTACCGGGCGGAAGGCAAGCCGGCGCCGAAATTCTGACACCATAGTCCCGGTCTTACCGGCGCTCAGCGCGGCGCCGGTCCGGTCGAGGCGCGGATGACGAGGTCCGCCTTCCAGAGTTCCTGCTCCGCGGGCTGCGGTTCCGTCCGCTTGATCTGCGCGATCAGCCGCTCGGCGATGCGGATGCCGGCGGCCCGCAGTGACGAACGGGTGGTCGTCAGCGGCACCGTGAAATTCTCCGGCTTGAGAAGCGGCAGGACGTCGTCATGGGCGACAAGCGAGATGTCGTGCCCGAGCCGGAGGCCGGCGAGATTGATTGCCCGGACCGCACCGAGCGCCAGCACGGTGCTGGCGCACAGCACCGCCGTCGGCGGATCCTGTTCCTGCAGCAGCGCTGACATCTGCCGGAAGCCCTGTTCGTCAGTCATCGCCGTGTGACGTGTGAGGGCAGGGTCGAGCGAGAGACCACGCGCCTTGAGCGCCGCCTTGGTGCCCAGTTTGCGGCGAATGGCGAAATCCAGATCCCGCGGCCCGTTGAGAAGTGCGATCCGCCGGTGGCCGAGATCGAGCAGGAGGTCGGTCGCGTCCCGGAAGGCGCCCTCGTTGTCGACGTCGAGATAGGGATAATCCTCCTCGATGCCGTGCGAACGGCCGTGGATGAGGAACGGCACGCGCAGCGATTTCGCCATGGCTATGCGCGGATCTTTCTCGCGCATGTAGGCGAGGTAGTACCCGTCGACGCTGCCGCTCGCCACCAGCCAGCGGATGGCCTGTTCTTCTTCCCGCGGATGGGCGGGCATAATGACGAAATGGAAGTCGTGCTTCAGCGCTTCCTCGCCGATGCCGGACAAGAATTCGCCGAAATGCACGTCGGAGGCATGCCCGGGAGCAGCCGGCATCACGAGGCCGATCGACCCCGCTCGCCCGGTCGCAAGCCGCTGGGCGGCACGGTTCGGGCGATAGCCGGTCTCTTCGGCCGCCTTGAGTACGCGCTTTCGCGTCTCCTCGTTGACCTCGGGATAGCCGTTGATCGCCCGGCTGATCGTTGTCTGCGACAAGCCGAGAAGTTCCGACAGTTGCTTGAGGTTCACCGTCCGCCACTCCTCCCAGGCGCTGTCCGCGTCGGCCGGACAAGGGGTCGGCCCGCCGCAGCGCTCGGCCTATTTAGCAGCAGGTCGGGGGCTGACAACAAGAAAATAAAAGGGCAATCTCGGGTTGTTTGAGGGGTCGTGAAATCACGTGCAGTCAGGAGCCGGCGTGGTGAAAAGCGCTTGACTCTTTTTCCAGCAAAGTGACATGAGGAGAAGCCAAAGCGCTTTGAATGACCCGCTTATTGATAATTTGGCCCGTCGGTCCGACCGGCGGAATGTGTGATGGGAGGTAAAATCACATGAAAAAGGCCTTTATGCTGGGCGTCGCTGCACTCGCCCTCACTGCCGCGTCTGCGCTCGCCGCGGACCTGAAATTCAAGCCCGGCGAAGACAGCAAATTCAACTGGGCGAGCTTCGAGGAGTTCAAGAAGGGCCACGACCTGAAGGGGGAGACGCTCACCATCTTCGGACCCTGGCGTGGTGAGGACCAGACGCTCTTCGAAAGCATTCTCGCCTATTTCGAGGACGCCACCGGCATCGACGTGAAATATTCCTCCTCGGAGAACTACGAGCAGCAGATCGTCATCGACACCCAAGCCGGCAGCCCGCCGAACATCGCCATCCTGCCGCAGCCGGGCCTGATCGCCGACCTTTCCTCCAAGGGCTACCTTGTGCCGCTCGGCGAAGAGAACAAGCAGTGGCTTCTCGACAACTACGCCGCCGGCCAGTCCTGGGTCGATCTTTCGACGTACAAGGGAAAGGACGGCAAGGCTGCCATCTATGCCTTTCCCTATAAAATCGACGTGAAGTCGCTGGTCTGGTACGTCCCAGAGAACTTCGAGGATGCCGGCTACGAAGTGCCGAAGACCATGGAAGAGCTGAAGGCGCTGACCGAGAAGATCGTCGCCGACGGCGGCACACCGTGGTGCATCGGGCTCGGTTCCGGCGGCGCGACCGGCTGGCCGGCGACGGACTGGGTCGAGGACCTGATGCTGCGCACCCAGCCTGCCGACGTCTACGACAAGTGGGTGTCCAATGAGATCAAGTTCACCGATCCGGCCGTCATCGGCGCGATCGAGGAGTTCGGCTGGTTCGCGAGGAACGACAAGTTCGTCGACGGCGGTGCTGCCGCAGTCGCCTCGACCGACTTCCGCGACAGCCCGAAGGGCCTCTTCACCTCGCCGCCGAAGTGCTACCTGCACCACCAGGCTTCGTTCATTCCGTCGTTCTTCCCGGAAGGCACTGTGGTCGGTGAGGACGCGGACTTCTTCTATATGCCGCCCTACGAGTCCAAGAAGGATCTCGGCAATCCGGTGCTCGGTGCCGGCACGCTGGCTATCCTCACCAAGGACAGCCCGGCAGCACGCGTCTTCTTCGACTTCCTGAAGACCCCAATCGCCCATGAACTGTGGATGGCGCAGTCGAGCTTCCTCACGCCGTTCAAGGGCGCCAACAAGGCTGCCTATGCGAATGCGCCGATGAGCAAGCAGGGGGACATCCTCCTCAGCGCCACGACCTTCCGCTTCGACGGCTCCGACCTGATGCCCGGCAAGATCGGCGCGGGCGCCTTCTGGACCGGCATGGTCGACTACACCGGCGGCAAGTCCGCGCAGGATGTCGCCGAAGGCATCCAGAAGGCCTGGGACGGCCTGAAATAAGGTTTGTCGAACCGATCGCGACGCCGGCCGCCAGCGCACGGCGTCGCGTAAACAGTCGACGTCTCGCCGGGAGGGGACTTCTTGGAACAGCTGCTCTATGCCTCTGTGACGATCGCCATCGGGGTGGCGGCCGCATTGGGCTATTTCTACGGGTCGAACCTGTTGCTCGACCTCATCTTCCCCGCGAATATCCCCGATACGGTGCGCGCTTCGCGCAACCTGCGCCGCGCCGGCATGGTGCGCCCCTGGCTCTTCCTCGGGCCGGCACTTGTCTCGCTGACCGTCTACCTCATCTATCCGGTGTTTTCGTCGGTCGTGTATTCTCTTCACGACCGTGCCGGCGAGAACTTCGTCGGGCTCGCCAACTATCGCTGGATGTTGAACGACGCCGAGTTCCGCCAGTCGATCTTCAACAACATCCTGTGGCTGCTCGTGGTGCCCGCGGCGTCGACGCTGTTCGGCCTGATCATCGCGGCGCTGACCGACCGCATCTGGTGGGGCAACATCGCCAAGTCGCTGATCTTCATGCCGATGGCGATCTCCTTCGTCGGTGCCTCGGTCATCTGGAAGTTCGTGTACGACTACCGTGACGTTGGAGCAGAGCAGATCGGCATCCTGAACGCCATCGTCGTGGCACTGGGCGGCGACCCGCAGATATGGATCACGCTGCCCTTCTGGAACAATTTCTTTCTGATGGTCATTCTCGTCTGGATCCAGACGGGCTTCGCCATGGTGCTGCTCTCCGCCGCACTGCGCGGCATTCCCGAGGAGACAATCGAGGCCGCCGTCATCGATGGTGCCAATCCGTGGCAGATCTTCATCCGGATCAAGGTGCCGCAGATCTGGGGCACGATCGCCGTCGTCTGGACGACCATCACGATCCTCGTCCTCAAGGTTTTCGATATCGTGCTGGCGATGACCAACGGCCAGTGGCAGACGCAGGTGCTTGCGAACCTGATGTTCGACTGGATGTTCCGAGGTGGCGGCGACTTCGGCCGCGGCGCCTCGATTGCCGTCGTCATCATGGTCATGGTCGTGCCGATCATGATCTGGAACATCCGCAATGCCCGGCGTGAGATGGAGGGTCGTTGACATGCATGCAGGCAGCATCCGATCCCCGCTCACCTGGTTCGTCCACCTGTCGGTCGTCTTCCTCGTCGTGCTCTGGACCTTGCCGACGGCAGGTCTCTTCATCTCCGCCATCCGTGACAAGGACCAGATCGTCGCGTCCGGCTGGTGGACAGCGCTTTCCACGTCGAGCCAGAACGCCATCTACCGCGCGCCGCCGCCCAGCGCGCAGGTGCAGGAGAACGGCGTCTACGTGATTTCTGGCAACGTTTTCGAAGGCAATGCCGGCATGGTGTCGGCTTTCGGCACCAACATCAACAGGCCGGCCGAATTTGAGCCGGGCCAGGCCGCCGAACGCAACGACGGTAGCAAGCTCACGGTGCAGGAGAATGGTGACTTCCGCATCGAATCCGCGACCGCCTTCGAGGGGTCGCGCGGCGACCGCATCTTCTTCAAGGCCGCGGTGCCGCCGCGCTTCACGCTCGACAATTACCGGACGGTTCTCTCTGCGGAAGGCATCGGCGCCTCCTTCCTCAACTCGCTGACGGTCGCCATCCCCTCGACCATCATTCCGATCCTGGTCGCCGCCTTCGCCGCCTACGCGCTCGCTTGGATGCAGTTTCCCGGGAGATCGCTGATCCTCGCCGTGATCGTCGGCCTTCTCGTCGTACCGCTGCAGATGTCGCTCATTCCTCTCCTCAAAATGTACAACGAGGTGGGGGCCTTCTTCGGGATATCGTCCAAGGGTTACTTCGGCATCTGGCTCGCCCATATGGGCTTCGGTCTTCCGCTCGCGATCTATTTGCTTCGCAACTACATCGCCGGTCTGCCGCGCGAGATCATGGAGTCGGCCCGCGTCGACGGCGCATCCGATTTCACGATCTTCACGAAGATCGTCCTGCCGCTCTCCTATCCGGCGCTCGCCTCCTTCGCGATCTTCCAGTTCCTCTGGACCTGGAACGACCTTCTCGTGGCGATGGTCTTTCTCGGCACCGGCAATGACGAACTGGTGCTGACGGGGCGCCTGGTGAACCTGCTCGGTTCGCGCGGCGGCAAGTGGGAGATCCTCACGGCCTCCGCCTTCATCACGATCATCGTGCCGCTTCTCGTCTTCTTCAGCCTGCAGCGCTACCTCGTCCGCGGCCTGCTCGCGGGCTCGGTCAAGGGCGGCTGAGGAGCGGCGGCCGATTTGTACAATCCAGAAGGAACAGACATGACAGCAATGACTGAGGCGACGCTTTCGCCCGACAAGGACTGGTGGCGTGGCGCGGTGATCTACCAGATCTATCCGCGTTCCTACCAGGACTCCAACGGCGACGGGATCGGCGATCTCAAGGGGATCACCGCGCGTCTGCCGCATATCGCAGCGCTCGGCGCCGACGCCATCTGGATTTCGCCCTTCTTCACCTCGCCTATGAAGGATTTCGGCTACGACGTCTCGAACTACACCGACGTCGATCCGATGTTCGGATCGCTGGCCGATTTCGACGCGATGATCGCCGAGGCCCATCGCCTCGGGATCAGGGTGATGATCGACCTCGTCATCTCGCACACGTCCGACCAGCATCCCTGGTTCGTCGAAAGCCGTTCGAGCCGCATCAATGCGAAATCCGACTGGTATGTCTGGTCGGATCCGAAGCCGGACGGCACGCCGCCGAACAACTGGCTGTCGATCTTCGGCGGGTCCGCGTGGCAGTGGGACCCGACCCGCATGCAGTATTACATGCACAACTTCCTGACCTCGCAGCCGGACCTCAACATGCACAACCCGCAGGTCCAGGACGCGGTGCTCGACGCCACCCGCTTCTGGCTGCAGCGGGGCGTGGACGGCTTCCGCCTCGACACCATCAACTTCTATTTCCACGACAAGCTGCTGCGCGATAACCCGCCGCTTGCGCCGGAGCGGCGCAACGCCTCGACCGCGCCGGCGGTCAATCCTTACAATTTCCAGGACCATATCCACGACAAGAACCAGCCCGAGAACCTCGAATTCCTGAAGCGTTTCCGTGCGCTGCTCGAGGAGTATCCGGCGATCGCGGCCGTCGGCGAAGTGGGCGACAGCCAGTACGGCCTGGAGATCGTCGGGCAATACACTTCCGGCAACGACAAGATGCAGATGTGCTATGCCTTCGAGTTCCTGGCTCCCGAGCCGCTGACGCCCAAGGTGATCGCCGAGACCCAGAAGGCATTCGCGCTCGCCGCGCCGGAGGGGTGGGCTTGCTGGGCGTTCTCCAATCACGATGTGGTGCGTCACGTTAGCCGCTGGGGTGCCGACGTCGCCGACCGTACCGCGTTCGCCAAGCTGATGGCGGCGATCCTGATGACCCAGCGCGGCTCGGTCTGCATCTACCAGGGCGAGGAACTGGGTCTCACCGAAGCCGACATCGCCTTCGAGGACCTGCAGGACCCTTACGGCATCGAGTTCTGGCCAGAGTTCAAGGGCCGCGACGGCTGCCGCACGCCGATGGTCTGGGACAATCTCGCAGCTCAGGCAGGTTTTTCGACCGCTTCCAAGACCTGGCTGCCGATCCCGCTCGAGCACGTTCTGAACGCCGTGAGCATACAGGAGGGCAGGGAGGATTCGGTGCTCGAGCAGTATCGCCGCTTCCTCGCCTTCCGGCGTAGCCATCCGGCGCTCGCCAAGGGCGCGATCGAGTTCCACAGCGTTGGCGAGACGGCGCTCGTCTACAGCCGCATTCTCGGCGACGAAACCGTCCTCTGCGCGTTCAACATGAGCTCGGAACCGGCAATGCTGGCCACGCCGGCCGGCCGCTGGACGGCGCTCGAAGGGCACGGCTTCGCAGCCGAAGTCATCGATGGCAATATCAGGCTTCCGGCCTGGGGCGCGTTCTTCGCGCGTCGTGGTTGACAGAGAGAGGGGAGAACATGGCAGGTCTCGTTCTGAAGGATATCCGCAAGAATTACGGGCAGGTCAAAGTCCTGCACGGCATCGACCTGGAGATCGAACAGGGCGAATTCATCGTCTTTGTCGGGCCGTCGGGTTGCGGCAAGTCGACCCTCTTGCGCATGATCGCCGGGCTGGAGGATGTGACCTCCGGCGAACTCATGATCGACGATCAGATCGTCAACGACGTCCCGCCATCGAAGCGCGGCATCGCCATGGTCTTCCAGTCCTATGCGCTCTATCCCCACATGACGGTCTACGAGAACATGGCCTTCGGCATGCGGATCGCCGGCCTCCCTCGCGACGAGATTGACCGCCGGGTGCGTGCGGCCGCCGATATCCTGCAGCTCGGCCCCTATCTCGACCGGCTGCCGAAGGCACTCTCCGGCGGCCAGCGCCAGCGTGTCGCGATCGGCCGGGCGATCTGCCGCGACCCCAAGGTCTTCCTCTTCGACGAGCCGCTGTCGAACCTCGATGCGGCATTGCGCGTGGCAACCCGCATCGAGATCGCCAAGCTCAACGAGAGCATGCCGGATACCACGATGATCTACGTCACCCACGACCAGGTCGAGGCCATGACGCTTGCCGACCGCATCGTCGTGCTGTCGGCCGGCCGTATCGAGCAGGTCGGCGCCCCGCTCGAACTTTACGAGCGTCCGGCCAACCTTTTCGTCGCGCGGTTCATCGGCTCGCCGGCCATGAACATCATGCCGGCGACGATCCTGGAAACCGGCAAGACGACGACGATCACGCTCAAGGACGGCAGCACGGTTTCGGTCGATATCGAGACGCCGGCCTCCGACAAGGGAAAGCAGGCGAGCTTCGGCGTGCGGCCGGAGGACCTCAGCATCGCCAATGGCGGCAACCAGCTTTTCGAGGGGACCGTCAGTCTCGTCGAAGCGCTCGGCGAGGTGACACTGCTCTACGTCGACGGTCCTGTCGAAGCTGAACCGATCACGGTCAAGCTGCCGGGCGTGGCTGACGTCAAGAAGGGCGAGACCCTACGCTTTGCCGCAGACCGGGCGAAACTGCATCTCTTCGACGAGAGCGGGCACAGCTATTACAAGGGTTGACCATCGGCCGTTAACCTCTCGTTTGCCATGATGCAGAACCCGGGCGGAATGCAGGTTTGAGCCTCTGTTATGTCACGTTCTGTTAAATCCCGAAGGGCTACTTTTCCATCAGACGACGTGGAAGGGGAACCGAGATGGGAAGCTTTTCGGGTAGCACGAACTACCTGCAACGGGAAGAATCCTTCATGTACGACCGCGAAGGGCGGTTCCGCATGGAAGACACCCGCAATGCGGCGCGCATCGAGTATACCGAGAAGGGCGTCATGCACATGGCGTCGCGCCGCTGTGACGTCATCAGGATTTCCCGCAGCAGCGCCATCCTCGGCCTGCTTACGCAGTACACCCTGCCGCAGCAGTTTTACCTCGATATCCCGGATGCACGGATCTCGAAGATCGGCTGTGTCCTCATGAAGGTCTTCGTCAACAACACGATCGAAGTGCGTTTCCTTCGCCTGCTGTCGGAGAAGGAACTCGATCGCATCTTCGTCTTCTCGACCCATCCGGCCCATCGCGACAAGGTGCTCGACATACGCTCGTGGTGAGTGCCTGTCCGTTTCGACGGAAGAAGACCATGAACGTGTAGGAGGCCGTGCCGGTGCACGGCCTTTCTGTTTTTCCGGGCCTATCTGCGCCTGTGTCGCCTTTTTCAGCCGCGGCACAGTTCTTCGCAGGGCGTAAACCTCTTGGTTACCAACTTTCTTCATAGTTTAGCTTGTTCGAAAGACGCCGCCCCCCTTTGGCCACAACCGGATCATCAATTCGGCAAAGTTGCTGGGCAGGAGCGGCGGATGAGTTTTGTGTCCGGTAGCGAGTAAGAGTATGTCGTCGTCGCGTGAGTTGCCTCGCCATCAAAACAGTGCCCCTCGAAGCCGCGGTCTGTCGCGCAAGTCTCTCGTCGTCGCCGGATTGCTGAGCGCCGGCACGGTGACGGCGCTCTGGACCACCGCTGTCATCGCGACGGTCCACACGATGGGCGGTTCCGACGATGTCGCATACCGGCACGGCACGAGAGCGGGTCTAGCGCTCATGCTCCACGATCCCGCGCTTGCCGCCGCCGCACCTTCCAAGACCTCCCGGCCGGCAGCGCCGGCCGTCATCGAAGCGGCAAAGATGCGGATCGCCGCGGCCGTCGCCCGCACTGACGATGCCGAATTCGCCGTTCTTCCGGACGCGATGAGCCTCGCCTCTGTCGACAAGTCGGACCGTCTGGACTGGTCGCGGGCCCGCGTGTCCCCTGATGAGCAGGCGCTGGCTGTCCTGAAGAAGGCTCTGGCGCGCGCCGAGGGCGAACGCGTGGCGAAACTCGCGCTTGCTGCCGAGCTTGAGAAGGAGCAGGCGGTACTCGCCAAGGCACAGATGACGGCTTCCGCGGCCGCGACCAATGACGAACTCACCACCGGCTCGGTGCCTGCCGCTGCGGGTGCGCTGACGGCGCTCGCCTATGCCGCACCCACCTCGGCGCGCGAAACGGTCGACAGCGCGCTCGTCGAGGACGCCTTCGGCGAAGTGCTCGCCGGCGGTGCGGAGATGGACGAAGGGCTGCCAGAAGACGGACCTCTTCCTGTGACGCGCCCGCGGGTCGCCGCGCCGGCCGCGAAGGCCGATGTTGAGCAAGACTCCAGGCCGGCAGACAAGCCGGCCAAGTCGCCGCTCCTCACCTACGCCAAACCCTCGAAGTCGATCATCGAGGAGGACGAGGACCGCCCGTCGATCTTCGGCCGCAAGGCGCAACTTCCTGGCCGCGGCAGCCGCATCGCCGTCTATGACATTTCCGCCGGTGTCGTTCACATGCCGAACGGAGAGAGGCTCGAGGCCCATTCCGGCCGCGGTTCCTACCGCGACAATCCGAAATACGTGCACGTGAAGAACCGCGGCTCCACGCCGCCGAATGTTTACAGCCTGCGCATGCGCGAGTCACGTTTCCACGGCATCGAGGCGATCCGCATGACGCCAGTCGGCGACGCCAAGATGTACGGTCGCGACGGCTTTCTCACCCACACCTATCTCCTGAGGGTACGGGGCGATTCCTCCGGCTGCGTCGTGTTCGACGACTACAACCGCTTCCTGAAGGCCTTCAAGCGCGGCGAGGTCAAGACCCTCATCGTCGTGCCGCGGATGGCCGATCTCAACCGCTACATGGCGATGCTCTGAGGCATTACACCGCGACGCGGGGCCGCTCCTGTCGCGCCTCGCCGGCAAGCGCACCGGGCGAACGCCCGGTCACCCGTTTGAAGGCCCGTGAGAAGGCCGCCTGCGAACCGTAGCCCAGCCGATGGGCGGCAGTCTCGATCGGCATGCGGTCGCGGCTGATCCACTGTGCGGCAAGCCGCATGCGTAGCTCGGTCAGATAGCGCACCGGCGTCACGCCTGTGACCGAAAGGAAACGTTCGGCGAAGACGGAGCGTGATGCGCCCATGAGCTTTGCCAGTTCCGCAAGCGTCCAGTCGCGACCGGGCTCGCGATGGAGCGCGACCAGTACGCGTCCGAGACGCGGATCGCGTAGCGCGGCAATCCATCCGCTGGCGTCGCCGCAGCCGCATTCCACCCATGCCCGGACGATGGAGGCTGCGACCACATCCGCGAGGCGGGCGAGGATGCCCGCATAGCCGGCGCGGCCCTGGCTGACCTCCCGGGCCATCGCCTCCAGCATTGGCAGGATTTCCGGATAGCGCACCATGATCGTGCCCACCCTCATGACCTCGGGCATCAGCGCCACGAGCGGATGCATGCTGCCGAGATCGAAATCCATGCAGGCGGAGAAGATCAGGACGCGCTCTTTCTCGCTGCAGGCGCTCTCGTCGCAGGCCCTGATGTCGCTCACCATCGAGCAGAGAGGCTCCCGCCGCAACGAGGCGAGCTCGGTGCAGGGCTGGGAGACGTCGGGTGACGAACCGATCAGGTGAAGGCCACCGCGCGGCAGAAGCGCCGCATCACCCGCCTTCATCTCGTGCAGCACGCCGCTCGGCGCCCGCAGCGCAATCGACCCACGTGCGACGAACATGAATTTTGCCCGGCTGTCTCCCTCGCCGAAGGCATAGGCGAAAGGTGGCGAGAGTTCCATGCGGCGGTAGTCGACGCCCACGAGCCGCATGCCGAGCAGCAACTCGCTGACCAGGTCCGTATCGAGCAAGCCGGACGGATTTGGATTGTCGGACTTTCGATCAAGCATAACGGACTATGTGGCATAGAAAGTCCGGAAAGTCCAGCCTAGCTTTTTGCCGTGTAACTCCTCCCATCGCGAAAGGACAAACTGATGACTTCCACGACCAACCGCGACCGGGGCGCCGGCGGACCGCAAGTGCCGGCCTGGTCCGCGGTCGCCTCCATGACGATCGGTGTTTTCAGTCTGGTGACCGCAGAGTTCCTGCCGGCGAGCCTCCTGACTCCCATCGCCGCCGAACTGTCGATCAGCGAAGGCTCGGCGGGGCAGGCGGTGACGACCACCGCGCTCTTCGGGTTCATCTCGAGTCTGCTGATTACCGCCGCAGCGCGCGGGACAGACCGTCGCAAACTGCTGATGTTCTTTTCCGCGCTGCTGGTCGCCTCCAACCTGTTCGTCGCCTTCGCACCAGGCTTGCCGTTGCTGCTCTTCGGCCGCGTGCTCCTCGGCGTGGCGCTCGGCGGATTCTGGGCCATGTCGACCGCCGTCACCATGCGGCTGGTTCCGCCGGTACTCGTGCCGAAGGCGCTCGCCATCCTCGTGAGCGGTGTATCGATCGCAACCGTGCTCGCGGCACCGGTGGGAAGCTATCTCGGCGACCTCATCGGCTGGCGCGACGTCTTTCTGCTCGCCGCCGCGCTGGGGCTCGTCGCCCTGCTGGCGCAATGGTCGAGCCTGCCGAGTCTGCGCCCGACCGGCACTGCAAAACTCGGCACACTGGTCGAGGTGCTCCGTCGACCGGGCATCGGCCTCGGCATGCTGGCCGTGCTCCTCGTCTTCGGCGGCCACTTCGTCTTCTTCACCTATCTTCGTGCCTATCTCGAGAGCGGCAGCGGATTTTCGATCGCCTCTATCTCGACGATTTTGCTCGGCTTCGGCGTCGCCAATTTCCTCGGCACGCTTCTGGCCGGAAAGCTCGTGCAGAAGAGCCTGCGCCTGACGCTGGTGATGGCGCCGCTTCTCATGGGCACGCTGGCGCTGGCGATCGTCGCGATCGGCGCGAATCCCGTCTTCGACGTCCTTGTGGTGGTCCTCTGGGGCCTGTTCTTCGGCGGTGTGCCGGTGGCCTGGTCGAGCTGGATTGCGCTCACCGTGCCCGACGAGACCGAAAGCGCGGGCGGCCTGTTTGTCGCCTCGATCAACTTCGCGATCGGCCTCGGCGCCGGATTGGGCGGCGTGATCTTCGACTTCGGCGGTGGCATGGCCACGAACGCCATGAGCGGGATCGTGCTGATCCTCGCCGCCTTCAGCATCGTGGTGGGGGTACGTTCGCGGACGCCGGTCGCTGTCGCTGCCTGACGATCAGTTTATGGACGAGGCGAAGGGCGGGTCCGGGTGGCCCGCCCTTCCTCATGCGTACAGCGCGTCGCGTCTACGCTCAGTAGAGGACGCTCGCGCCCTGGTCGGCGGGGCCGGCGGTGCGGCGGAAGGTGGCGAAAAGCTCGCGCCCGAGGCCGAATTCATTGTCGGAGAGATCGATGGTGACCGGAGGGCGCGCGTCGAACTCGGCCGCGTCGACCATCACTTCCAGCGTTCCGGCGACGGCGTCCAGACGGATCATGTCGCCGTTGCGGATCCTGGCGATCGGCCCGCCGTTGCTCGCCTCCGGCGTCACATGGATCGCCGCCGGCACCTTGCCCGAAGCACCGGACATACGCCCGTCGGTGACGAGCGCCACCTTGTGGCCGCGGTCCTGCAGCACACCGAGCGGAGGGGTGAGGCGATGCAGTTCCGGCATGCCGTTCGCGCGCGGGCCCTGGAAGCGGACGACGGCGACGAAGTCCCGGTCGAGCTTGCCAGCCTTGAAGGCGTCCTGCAGCTCCTGCTGGTCGTGGAAGACGATCGCCGGTGCCACGATCACGTGCCGCTCGGGCTTGACCGCGGAGATCTTGATCACCGACTTGCCGAGATTGCCGGTGAGCATCTTGAGCCCGCCGGTCGGCTGGAACGGTGTCTCGATCGCGGCGAGCACCTTCGGATCGGCGCTCTTTTCGGGTGTCGCCTCGCGTTGAACGGTTCCGTCTTCCGCCAGCCTCGGCTCGACGGTGTAGGCGGCAAGCCCGTGGCCGTAGACAGTGCGGACATCCTCATGCAGGAGACCGCCCTTCAGGAGCTCCTTGATGAGGAAGCCCATGCCGCCGGCGGCATGGAAATGGTTCACGTCGGCGAGGCCGTTCGGGTAGACCCGGGCGAGAAGCGGCACGATGTCGGAAAGATCGGAGATGTCCTGCCAGGTCAGCTCGATGCCGGCGGCGCGCGCCATCGCGACGAGGTGCATGGTGTGGTTGGTGGAACCGCCGGTCGCATGCAGCCCGACGACGCCGTTGACGATCGACCGTTCGTCGATCATCTCGCCGACCGGGGTGAACTCGTTGCCGAGAGCGGTGATGGCGAGCGCCCGCTTGGCGGCTTCACGCGTCAGCGCGTCGCGCAGCGGCGTGTTCGGATTGACGAAGGATGCACCCGGCATGTGCAGGCCCATGATTTCCATCAGCATCTGGTTGGAGTTGGCCGTGCCGTAGAAGGTGCACGTGCCGGGACCGTGATAGGATTTCGATTCCGCTTCCAGAAGTTCGGCGCGGCCGACCTTGCCTTCGGCATAGAGCTGTCGGATGCGCGACTTCTCGTCGTTCGGCAGGCCGCTGGTCATCGGTCCGGCCGGAATGAAGACCGCCGGCAGGTGGCCGAAGGTCAGCGCTGCGATCGCCAGGCCCGGGACGATCTTGTCGCAAATGCCGAGATAGACGGCCGCATCGAACATGTTGTGCGAGAGACCGACGGCTGCGGCCATGGCGATCAGGTCGCGGGAAAAGAGCGAGAGCTCCATGCCGGGCTGACCCTGGGTCACGCCGTCACACATGGCCGGAACGCCGCCGGCCACCTGCGCCACGCCGCCGGCCTCGCGCGCCGCCTCGCGGATGATCGGGGGGAAGGTCTCGAACGGCTGATGCGCCGAGAGCATGTCGTTGTACGAGGTGATGATCCCGAGATTGGGCACGGTGTCGCCGGCGAGATCCGCCTTCTCCGACGGCGCGCAGGCGGCGAAGCCGTGGGCGAGGTTGCCGCAGGAGAGCACCGAGCGATGCACGCCCTTGGCGATCTGGCTGCGGACGCGGTCGAGATAGCGCTCGCGACTCGGCTTCGAGCGTTCGACGATGCGCTTGGTGATGGCTTCGATGCGTTTGTCGGCGGTCATGGATATCATCCTGTCTGTTCGGGTGAACGGACCGCGAAGGGAGGATCGCACGCCCGTTCGGGCTCATCTCGGCGCCGGCCCTGCCGGCAGTCGGGCTGCCGGCAGTGCGGACACGACAAGAAGGGCGTCAGGGCGCCCAGTATATCTCGACGGGCGAGGCGGAGCGATTGAGAACCGCGCGGACCGGCATTTCGGCCTCGTCCTTGCCGGCGAGCGCCTTGTCGAGCACGGCCTTCTTCTCCGCGCCTTCGATATGAAGCACCAGAAGCCGGGCATCCTGAAGGCTGGAGAAGGAGAAGGTGAGGCGGGTTTCGCCGGCCCCTTCGGCCTCCATCGTCATCACCCGCCTGGGCAGAGAGAGGTCGAGCGCCTCCGCCAGATGGTTGCCGCCGGGGAAGAAGGAGGCGGTGTGGCCGTCATTGCCCATGCCGAGCACGACGACGTCGAAGGGTTGCGCAAGTGCCGCCGCCGCTTTCGTCGCACGTTCCGCGGCTTCTTCAGCCGAGGCCGCCGCGCTGAAAAGCGGCAGGAAGCGGGCCCTTGCCGCGGCGTTCTTCAAAAGATGGGTTGCGACCAGAAGATGATTGGAGCGCGGATTGTCGGCCGGCACGAAGCGCTCGTCGACGAGCGTGACCGTGACCTTCTCCCAATCGAGAGCCTCGCGCGAGAGAGCATCGAAGAAGGCCTTCGGCGTCGATCCGCCGGAGACGGCGATCGAGGCCTTGCCGCGCGTGGCGACCGCTGCCGAAAGGGCGGCGGCGACCGTGGTGGCAAGTGTTATTGCGAGTGCTGCACCGTTTTCGAATGTGTTTTCCTTGCTCGTCATGGCGCTTACTCGATCTCGTGCCAGGTGCGGCCGTCACGCTCGATGAGTGCGATTGCCTGACTCGGCCCCCAGGTGCCGGCCGTATAGCCCTGCGTCCTCTGCCCGGTATCTTCCCAGGCGGTCAGGATCGGATCGACCCACCGCCAGGCGGCCTCGACCTCGTCGCGGCGCATGAACAGCGTCTGGTTGGAGCGGATGACGTCCATCAGCAGGCGCTCATAGGCGTCCGGATTGCGCACGTCGAAGGCCTGCGCGAAGCTCATGTCGAGCGAGACGTGGCGAAGCCGCATGCCGCCCGGACCCGGATCCTTGATCATCAGCCACTGCTTGACGCCCTCGTCCGGCTGCAGGCGGATGACGAGTTTGTTCGCCTCGATGCGGCCGGCGGCATCGCCGAAGATCGAATGCGGGATCGGCTTGAAGGTGATGACGATTTCCGACATGCGGGTTGCGAGCCGCTTGCCGGTGCGCAGGTAGAAGGGCACGCCGGCCCAGCGCCAGTTGCCGATCTCGGCCTTGATGGCCACGAAGGTTTCCGTGTCGGAGGGGCCTTCTAGTTCCTCGGTATAGCCCTTGACCGGGCCACCGGCGGAGGCGCCGGCCCTGTACTGGCCACGCACCGTCAGCCGCTCGACGTTCGAGGGGTCGATCGGCTTCAGCGAGCGCAGCACCTTGAGCTTCTCGTCGCGGACGGCTTCCGCATCCATCGAGTTCGGCGCTTCCATGGCGACGAGGCAGAGAAGCTGCAGGATGTGGTTCTGCACCATATCACGCAACGCGCCGGCCTTGTCGTAGTAGCTGACGCGGCCTTCGAGGCCGACCGATTCGGCGACCGTGATCTGCACGTGGTCGATATGGGCCGAGTTCCACAGCGGCTCATAAAGCGCGTTGGCAAACCTGAGCGCCATCAGGTTCTGCACCGTCTCCTTGCCGAGATAGTGGTCGATGCGGAAGATCTGTTCTTCCTTGAAGACCTTGCCGATCGTGTCGTTCAGCGCCTGCGCGGAGGCGAGGTCGCGACCGATCGGCTTTTCGACGACGATGCGCGTGGATTTGGTGATGAGGTCGAAATCGCGGATCTTGTCGGCGATGTCGCCGAAGATCGAAGGCGAGACGGCCAGATAGAAGGCACGCACGATATCCTTGCCGTCGTCGAGCAGCGTCTTCAGCCGGTCCCACCCCTCCGGCGACTTCGCATCGACCGGAACGTAGAAAATGCGAGCACAGAACTTCGCGACCTCGGCGTCGTCGTATTCGCCCTGCCGCAGATGCTCCTTCAGCGCGTTCTCGGCGAACTTGCGGTAGTCGTCGTCGGAAAGCGGCGTGCGCGACGCACCGATGATGCGGGTCGGCTCGGTCAGCTGGCCGGCGAGCTGCCGGTGATAGAGCGCTGGCAAGAGCTTGCGTTCTGCAAGATCGCCGGTGCCGCCGAAGACGACGTAGTCAAAGGGCTCAACGGGGATAATCTGGCTGCTCATGCGAGGCATCTCTCAGTCGGAAACGTTGGTGCGTTTCTAATCTAATCGATTTAAAAAAGCCAGTAGGGCGAGGCCGATTTCGCGCGTGATCGCGAAAAGTTCAGAACCGGTCCCTCAACGCATACCACGTCAACGCGAGGAAGAGGAGCGGGCTGCGGAGCCGCGGACCGCCGGGGAAGGGCCGGATTTTCAGGTCCCTCAGGTATTCGAGCTCCGACGAACGCCCGAGCACCATCTCGCCATAGAGCTTGCCGCAGTAGTTCGACAGCATGACGCCGTGGCCGGAATAGCCGCCGATCGAGGTGACGCCCGGCATCACCTCGCGAACGAAAGGCTTGCGCGGCATCGTGATGCCGACCGAGCCGCCCCAGCCATGGGTGATCTCGATCGTGCTGAGCTCCGGATAGATCTCGGCGATCTGCCGGCGGATGTGGGCCGAGATGTCCCGCGGTGCATCGGCCGTATAGGCCTCGCGGCCGCCGAAGAGCAGCCGGCCGTCGCGGGATTTGCGGAAATAGCGGACGACGAAACGGGAATCGGCGACGGCCTCGCCGCCGGGGATGACGCCCGGGAATTTGTCGAGCGGCACGGTCGCCCCGATGAAGGAGCGGATCGGCATCACGTGAGCGGCGGTGACCGGTTCGAGATTGCCGATATAGGCATTGGTGGCGATCAGCACGCGGTTCGCGGTGATCGTCCCCTTCGGCGTGTCGATCAGCGTCTTGCCGCCGGCCTGCCGGATGGCGGCGGCCGGCGTCATCTCGTGGATTGCGGCGCCTGCAGCGCTTGCCGCACGCGCCAGCCCGACCACCAGCTTCAGCGGGTGGATGTGACCGGTTCCGCTGTCATGGACGCCGTAATGGTAATGGCTGGAGCCGAGGCGTTCGGCAGTCTCTTTCGCATCCATGAACCGCAGATGCGGATAGCTGTAGCGGGTCGCGGCGATCTCGGCTGTGTGCCGGTACTCCTTCTCATGCCCCGGCTTGTGGGCGACGTTCATCTGCCCCGGCATGAACTCCATGTCGATGCCGTGTTCGGCGGCGAAGTCGAGGAGGTATTTCTTCGCGTGTTCGGCAAGGTCGAACAGTGCCTTCGACCGTTCGTAGCCGAGTTCGGCTTCGAGCTCATCCGGGTAGGCGCGCTGGCCGGTGCCCAACTGCCCGCCGTTGCGACCGGAAGCGCCGTCGCCGATCCGGCAGGCCTCGATCAGGACGACCGAAACACCGCCCCTGGCGAGGGTGTAAGCGGCCTGCAAGCCGGTATAGCCACCGCCGACGATGGCGACATCGGCCGTGGTCGAGCCGTCGAGCGCCGGATATTCGGGACGCTCGCCGACGGTTGCCTGGTACCAGGAGATCCCTGGCGCGATCGGGCTTTGCCAGGTCATGGAAGCCCCTTAAACGTTCAGCAACAGGAACTCGCGTTCCCACGGGCTGATCACCTGCATGAAGGTCTCGAATTCCCCGCGCTTGACGCCGGCATAGAGCCCGATGAACTCGTCGCCGAGCACCTCGGCGAGCGCCGGTTCGGATTCCATCACCGATACGGCCTCGAGCAACCCGCGCGGCAGTTCGACGGAACCTTCGTTCGCGGTGCCTTCGGAGGCTTCCGTCGGTTCCGCGCCCCTGACGATGCCGAGATAGCCGGCGGCGAGCGAGGCGGCGAGCGCGAGGTACGGGTTGGCGTCCGAGCTCGGCAGGCGGTTTTCGACGCGGCGGGCGGCGGCGTTCGACACCGGCACACGGAACGCGGTGGTGCGGTTGTCGTAGCCCCAGGCATTGTTGACCGGCGCGGACATGTCCGGGGTCAGCCGGCGATAGGAGTTCACATAGGGCGCCATCATGACGAGGGCCTTCGGCACGAAGGCCTGCATGCCGCCGATGAAGTGGAAGAATTCCTTCGACGCCGACCCGTCCGGATTGGAGAAGATGTTCTTGCCCGTATCCATGTGGACGACGGACTGGTGGATGTGCATGGCCGAACCCGGCTGCCCCTGCATGGGCTTGGCCATGAAGGTCGCGTAGATGCCGTGCTTCAGCGCCGCCTCGCGGATCGTCCGCTTGAACAGGAAGACCTGGTCGGCGAGCTCGATCGGATCGCCATGGCGCAGGTTGATCTCGAGCTGGGCCGGCCCCTCCTCGTGAATGAGGGTGTCGATCTCGAGCCCCTGCTTTTCGGAGAAGTGGTAGATGTCGTCGATAAGTTCGTCGAACTCGTTGATGCCGGCGATCGAGTAGCCCTGGCCACCGAGGATCGAACGGCCGGACCGGCCTTTCGGCGGATGCAGCGGATAGTCGGGGTCGTCGTTCATGGCGACGAGATAGAACTCGATTTCCGGCGCGACGACCGGCCGCCAGCCCTTTTCCTCGTAGAGCCGCATGACGTTCTTCAGGACGTTGCGCGGCGTGTAGGAAACCTGCTCGCCGTTCGATCCGACCACGTCGCAGATGACCTGTGCGGTCGGGTCGGTTTCCCATGGCACGACGGAAAGGGTCGAAAGGTCGGGCACGAGCTTCAGGTCGCTGTCGCGCGGCTCGTAGCGGAACTGGCCGCTCTCTTCCGGGTATTCGCCGGAGATCGTGTGGCGGTAGAGCGCCGAAGGCAGGGCGAGCGATGTGTCGCCGGTGAACTTCGACGTCGGCATCATCTTGCCGCGCGGGACGCCCGCGAGGTCCGGCGTGATGCATTCGATGTCCTCGATGCCGCGGGCACGAAGCCAGGCAGTGGCGTCCTTCCAGGTCTTTACACCGCGGGTCGACTGGATGTCCGGAGGAATGCTTGCCTTTTTTGATGCCGCGCCATGGGGTCTGAGCATTGTTTTCTTTGCAGGCATGTCTCACCGGTTGGGTTGTTGATGGCGCCATCATAACCGGACTTCGTAAATTGGCGAGGGGGGAAACGACATTGACTTTACGGCGCCGATCGAAAACACAGGTCTTCTTTGTCAGAGGGCCGGGACTTGGCGGGTATATTTGATGTTGCTGTGATAGGGGCGGGTGCCGCGGGCATGATGTGTGCGCTCGTCGCGGGCAAGCGCGGCCGCCGGGTGGTGGTGCTCGATCACGCCCGCGCGCCGGGCGAGAAAATCCGCATCTCGGGCGGTGGCCGCTGCAACTTCACCAATATCCATGCCGGGCCGAGGAACTTCCTCTCGGCCAATCCGCATTTCGCCAAATCCGCACTCGCCCGCTTCACGCCGGCCGATTTCATCGCGATGGTCGATCGCCACGGGATCCCCTGGCACGAAAAGACGCTCGGCCAGTTGTTCTGCGACGACAGTGCCAAGGATATCATCCGTATGCTGCTCGACGAGATGCGCTCGGGCGGTGTCGACCTGCGGCTTGGCATCGAGATCTCCGCGATCGAAAAGGGTGAGGACGGCCTTCGCCTGCAAACGACGGACGGAGAAATCCGCGCCGCTTCCGTGGTGATTGCCACCGGTGGCAAGTCGATTCCGAAGATGGGCGCGACGGGGTTCGCCTACCGCGTCGCCGCCGACTTCGACCTGAAGGTGACCGAGACGCGCCCCGGGCTCGTGCCGCTGACGCTCGATCTTGCGCTGCTTGCCGATCTTGCGCCGCTCGCCGGCGTTTCCGTCGATGCCGAGGTGCGGCACGGCAAGACGTCCTTCCGGGAGGCGCTGCTTTTCACCCACCGTGGCCTGAGCGGTCCGGCGATCCTGCAGATCTCGAGCTACTGGCGGGAAGGCGACGAGGTTATCTTGTCGCTCGTGCCGGATGTCGATTTTGCCACGCTGCTCAAGGCGGCGAAGCGCGAGAACGGCCGGCAGGCGGTGCAGACCGTACTCGCCCGGCATTTGCCGAAACGGCTTGCGCAATATGTCGTCGAACGGCTCGCCGTCGACAGGCCGCTCGCGGATCTGTCCGATCAGGCGCTCGGGCAGATCGCCGCCTTCCTCGGCAACTGGCCGATAAAGCCGGCCGGTTCGGAGGGTTATCGCACGGCGGAGGTGACCCTCGGCGGTATCGATACGGCGGAACTCGACTCGAAGACGATGATGGCGAAGCGGGTGCCGGGTCTCTATTTCGTCGGCGAGTGTGTCGATGTCACCGGCTGGCTCGGCGGCTACAACTTCCAGTGGGCCTGGGCCTCCGGCCATGCCGCCGGCGAGAGCGCGTGATACGCTTTTTCAGCACTTGTTAACGGGCCGGGCGCATGCTCGTCCGACGGGATACGACGATCGTCGTTGCGACATCTTGTCGAGTGGCGAACCGCGACAACCGTGGACTAGGTTGCTCAACAGTATTCGTGGGGTAGCAGTGATGAGACAGTCAAATCGCAGAGCACGCGCAATCGCCATTGCCAGGGCGCAGGATGATCGCCGCGTCCTTCTTCGGCGCACGGCCCCCCTCGGTTTTGCCGCCTGCTGCATTCTGATGGCCTTCGCCGTACTCGCCCTGTAGGCGACAGGCCATTGCCACAACGCTGCCTCCGGACGAGGCGGCTTGTTCCTCCCCGTCCGCGGCGACTGTCTCCGCCCGGCCAAACGACCGGGCGAAGATTTTGCGAGCCCTTTGCCACGGAGCCTCGCCGAAGCGCGCATAATAGGCATCCTCCTCTGCGAGCGTCGGCGGCCGTACGGCGGGCTGCGACGAGATCAGGCGGGCGAGCAGCAATCCTGCGAATTCGTACATGGATGTATCTCCTCTGGGTGAAACACATCCACTTATCTATAGCGCCAAATTTGCTTCATAAACCGACGAAAATGCATTACATTTTTCACCCATGAAAAATGCATCCTGGGACGCCTACCAGATTTTCCTGCTCGTCGCTCGGCATGGGGGCCTTTCCGGCGCGGCCGGAGAGACCGGGTTGAGTCCGGCCACCATCGGCCGGCGGATGATCGAGTTCGAGCGCCGGATCGGCCGTCCGCTCTTCGTACGCAGCCAGACCGGCTATGCCCTCACGGGCGACGGCCGGCGACTGCTGGAACAGTTGGGCGACATGGAGGCAGCGGCCCGCCGCATAGAAGCGTGGCGCGAAGAAGCCGCGGCTCCGGCACTGGTCAGGCTGGCGGCCGGGACCTGGATCGCATGGCTCGTCAGCGAGAATTTTCCGGCGCTGCTTACCGAGCGCGATCCGTTCCGTATCGATCTCCACATCGCCGAGCAACGGGCGGCCCTGGCTCACCGTGAGTGCGATATCGGCATCCGCGCCTTCGAGCCAGAGGAACTGAACCTCGCCAAAATCCCGGTCGGCACCACCGCTTACGCCCCTTACCGGGCGCGCAACACGGCAGATCACGGACCGGGCCGCTGGCTGGCGGTCGACACCGAAAACGCGATTTCCGCCTATCTGCGCTGGCCGCACCAGAACAAGGCCGAGAACATCGTAGTGACAGTCAATCGTCCGCGCTCGCTGCGCGACCTTGCGCTTGCCGGCGCGGGGATTGCCGTTCTGCCTTGCTTCGTCGGTGATCTTGAGCCGAAGCTCGAGCGAGCGGGGCCCGAGATCGCCGAACTGCGGCACCGTCAGTGGATCGTGATGAACAACGACGACCGCCACCGACGGGAGATACGAACCGTCGCCGACCGCCTGTCGCGGCTCTTGAAGGCGCATGAGGACCTCTTCTGCGGGAAACGCCCCCTGGCTTGAAGTCCCATCGTCGGGCGGCCCTTTGGCCTACTTGTCTGGTAGCGCACCAGGGCGACGGCCAGCAGATGTCGCAGTTCGCGACCGAACTCTCGCGCCGGACGGAAGCGCCTGCGAGGCCAAACCTGATCCGTCTACGGAAAAAATAAGCCCGCGCAGGTGCCCGGATTCCTCTGCCGGGGCTCGCGCGGGCAAGTTCCGGCGCCCATCGGCGCCGGTGGGGATAGTCTTCCTCAGGCGGCGTTGCGGCCCTGGGTAACGATGACCGGGATCAGCAGGTCACCCCAGTTGCCGTCGCCGCCGTGATGGCGCGCGGAGCGGACGAGCTCGACGGATACGCCGGCGTCGACGGCCTTCATGACGGATTGGTTCAGGCGGTGCAGGTCGTTTGCGACCATGCGGATCATTGCCTGTTGCTCGGCGGTCATTGCCGATGCCTGTTCTTCTGCGCGTTCCTTGACTCGGGTCTGGGGTGTCATTGCATTTCTCCTCTTATATACGGGGTTCTTGAAGCACCTCCCCCTTGAGGGGAGAGGTCGCAGCGTAGCTGCGGGTGGGGGTGAACCTTTAGCGGTTGCGAAGGTCACCCCACCCCGGCACTTGTGTGCCGACCCTCCCCCCCAAGGGGAGGGTGCGATCCTTATTCAGCCGCCGGCTTGAACTGCTCGGTTTCGGTCGATTCCTTCATCGCGGTCGTCGAGGACTGGCCGGCGGTGATGGCGAGCGAGACGGCGTCGAAGTAACCGGTGCCGACTTCGCGCTGGTGCTTGGTCGCCGTGTAGCCGTTTGCCTCGGCCGCGAATTCCGCCTGCTGTAGCTCCGAATAGGCCGCCATCTGGCGATCCTTGTAGCCACGGGCGAGCTCGAACATGCCGAAGTTCAGCTGATGGAAGCCGGCGAGCGTGATGAACTGGAACTTGTAGCCCATCGCACCCAGCTCCTTCTGGAACTTGGCGATCGTCGCGTCGTCGAGGTTCTTCTTCCAGTTGAACGACGGCGAGCAGTTGTAGGCGAGCTTCTTGCCCGGATGGGCCTTCTGCACGGCCTCTGCGAACTTGCGGGCCTGTTCGAGGTCCGGCTTGCCGGTTTCCATCCAGATCAGGTCACAGTAGGGAGCGTAAGAGATCGCACGGGCGATGCAGGGCTCGATGCCGTTCTTGACCTGGTAGAAGCCTTCCGCGGTCCGGCCGGCGTCATAGTCGACGAAGGGCTTGTCGCGCTCGTCGATGTCCGACGTCAGGAGCTTTGCGGCTTCCGCGTCGGTACGGGCGACGATCAGCGTCGGAACACCCATGACGTCGGCGGCGAGGCGGGCAGCGGTCAGGTTGCGGATGTGCGCGGCGGTCGGGATCAGAACCTTGCCGCCGAGATGGCCGCACTTCTTTTCCGATGCCAGCTGGTCCTCGAAGTGAACGCCGGCAGCGCCCGCCTCGATGAAGGCCTTCATGATCTCGAAGGCGTTGAGCGGACCGCCGAAGCCTGCTTCCGCGTCGGCAACGATCGGGGCGAACCAGGTGTCGACCGAAAGGCCCTTGCCTTCCTGGGTCTCGATCTGGTCAGCGCGCTGCAGCGTGCGGTTGATGCGGCGTGCAAGTTCCGGTGCGGCGTTCGCCGGATAGAGCGACTGGTCCGGATACATGGCGGAGGCGGTGTTGGCGTCCGCGGCGACCTGCCAGCCGGAGAGATAGATCGCCTTCAGGCCGGCGCGGACCATCTGCATGGCCTGGTTGCCGGAGAGTGCACCGAGCGCGTTGACGAAGGGTTCTTCGTTGATCAGCTTCCACAGGCGGTTCGCACCCATTTCGGCGAGCGAATACTTGATCTCGACCGACCCGCGCAGGCGCTTGACGTCTTCCGGCGCGTACGGGCGCTGGATACCGTCATAGCGGTCCTTCGGTGCGCTCGGAACGAGATTGTAAAAATCAGTCATAGCAAACTCCCTTTTGCTCCGGTGCCCAAGGAGCCCAATTTTTCGATCGGCGGCTCCTCGCTCTTGATGTGACGACATTTACAGTGCGGCGCAAAAAACGGCCAGAAAATTCGAGAAAACAACAGGATGAAAGAGGTTAGAATGTCTTGCGTTTGACAATGAGGAGCTGTAAAATTGTAAAAATAGTAAAGCTGCCCCTAGGCATCAGGACGGGCTCGTTCTGTAAAGGTATGTAAAATGGCGGAACACAAGATCTTTGCGGGCCCAAGGGTCCGGCGTATCCGTAACGGTCTCGGCCTTACCCAGACGGCCATGGCCGAGGCGCTGGAAATCTCGCCCTCCTACCTGAACCTCATCGAGCGCAACCAGCGCCCGCTGACGGTCCAACTCCTGCTGAAGCTCGCGGCCGTCTACAAGGTCGATCTCGACGAACTGCAAGGAGAGGCTGGCGGCACCGCGAGCCAGTTGCGCGAGGTCTTCGCCGATCCGCTGCTCGCCGGTGAGGTGCCGGGCGACCAAGAATTGATCGAGGTGGCGGAAGCCGCGCCAAACGCGGCTAACGGGGTGATAAAGCTCTATCGGGCCTATCGCGAGCAGGCGAGCCGTCTGAGTGATCTTGCCGAGCTTCTGGCCCGGGAGGGCCATGCGACCTCGCTTTCCGGTACGAGACTTCCGATCGACGAGGTGCGCGAGACCTTCGAAAAACGGTCGAATTTCTTCGCGCGGATCGAGGATGCGGCGGAAGCCTTTCATGCCGGGCTCGCCCTTTCGGCGGGTGATGATCTCGCCGTCGCGCTGAAGAGCTGGCTTCGCGCGAAACATGGCATCGTCGTCCGAACGCTGCCGATCCACGCGATGCCCAATCTGCGTCGGCGCTACGACCGCCATTCGATGCGGCTCTTCCTGTCCGAGCGGCTCTCGCCCTTCGATCATCTGCGTGAAATCGCCATGGAGGTCTGTCTGCTGGCGCTCGGCGAGGAAATTCTCGCCGAGCTGGAGGCGCTCTCCTTCTCGACCGGCGAGGCGAAGCGGCTCGGCCGCTTCGAGCTCGCCCGCTATGCCGCCCACGCGCTTACCATGCCTTACGGCGCCTTTCTTTCGGCTGCCCAGCGTGCCCGATATGATGTTGACGTCCTGCGCTCGCGGTTTTCGGTATCCTACGAGCAGGTGGCGAACCGGCTGACCATGCTGCAGCGTCCGGGCGCCGCAGGCATTCCCTTCTTCATGCTCGAGGTCGACAATGCCGGCCACCGTTTCCGCAAAGCGGGTGCGAACGGCTTCCCGCAGGCGAAGTTCGGTGGCGGCTGCCCGAAGCTCAACATTCACGCCGCCTTCGCCCAGCCGGCGCAAATTCTCGTCGACCACGTGGAGATGCCGGACGGCGCCGGCTTCCTGACGGTTTCGCGGACCCTCGACGGGCCGCAGGCGGGGTTCAACGAGCGGGTGCGGCGCACGGCATTGCTGCTCGGTTGCGACATCGCCTATCGCGACGAGGTGGTCTACGGGCAGGCCGTTGCCGGAGGGCTGCCGCCGGTGGCGGTGGGCACGGTGTGTCGGCTCTGCGAGAGGCAGGGCTGTCTTGCCCGCGCCGAGCCCCCGGTGACACGTCCGCTCGGCCTGGACGAAATGGTGACCGGCCTCTCCGCCTTCGACTTCCAGTAAGCGACGTCTTCTTCTCGGGGGTCACCTTTTTCCCCTTGTCGCCTGTCGATTTCCTTTCTAGTCTGCAAAAAACAAAGAATAATGAAGGGCGTTCGCCCAGCCCGGTGAATATAAGACAGGAGATATTATGATATCCGCTTTCATCCGTTTGGCGTCTGCAGCCACGGCGACGCTGCTGTTTGCGGCCGCCGCGAATGCTCAGGAACGTGTGGTCCACGTCTACAACTGGTCGGACTACATCGATGAGTCGGTGCTGGAGGAATTCACCAAGGAGACCGGCATCAAGGTCGTCTACGACGTCTTCGACAGCAACGAACTGGTCGAGACCAAGCTGCTCGCCGGCGGCTCCGGCTACGACGTTGTCGTCCCGACCGCTCCCTTCCTTGCGCGTCAGATCCAGGCCGGCGTGTTCCAGAAGCTCGACAAATCGAAGCTGCCGAACCTGAAGAACATGTGGCCGGAAGTCATGGAGCGTCTGGCCAAGTATGATCCCGGCAACGAATACGCCGTCAACTACATGTGGGGCACGACCGGTATCGGCTACAACGTCGACAAGGTGAAAGCCGCGCTCGGCGACGTGCCGGTCGACAGCTGGGACGTCCTCTTCAAGCCGGAGAATGCCGAGAAGCTGAAATCCTGCGGCATCAACATTCTCGATGCCTCGGATGAGACCTTCGCAATCGCGCTCAACTATGTCGGCAAGAACCCGGACAGCAAGGATACGGCCGAGCTCGAAGAGGGCGGCAAGGTCTACATGAACATCCGTCCGTCGGTGAAGACCTTCAACTCGTCGGCCTACATCGACGACCTTGCCAACGGCGACATCTGCATGACCATCGGTTGGTCCGGCGACGTGCTGCAGGCCAAGGCTCGCGCCGAAGAAGCGAATAACGGTGTCCACATCGAATACGTCATTCCGAAGGAAGGCACCTATATGTGGTTCGACAACCTGGCGATCCCCGCGGACGCCCAGAACGTCGAAGAAGCCCACGAGTTCATCAACTTCCTGATGAAGCCCGATGTCATCGCCAAGGCTTCCAACTACGTCCAGTATGCGAACGGCAACCTCGCCTCGCAGCCGCTCCTGGACGAAAGCGTCTTCAAGAATCCCTCCGTCTATCCCGATCCGGAGACGATGAAGAAGCTCTTCACCATCTCGCCGTATGGCCCGAAGGAACAGCGTGTCCTCAACCGGGTCTGGACACAGATAAAAACGGGCAACTGACCCACAGGCGAATTGACCGGGCGCGCATTGACGCGCCCGGTGTCGTTTTCACGGGATAATCTTTTACATTCAGGAATTTGGGTCGGGCTATGGCGAAGTCTCTGGGACCGGTAAAGCGAAAATTCTCACCATGGACCGATCCGGGGGCGGTGCCCTTCATTCGCTTCGAGAACGTCACCAAGCGCTTCGGTGACTTCACGGCGGTCAGCAATCTCAGCCTCGATATCTACGAGCGGGAGTTCTTTTCGCTCCTTGGGCCTTCGGGATGCGGCAAGACCACGCTGATGCGTATGCTCGCGGGCTTCGAAGAGCCGACCGAGGGGCGTATCCTGCTGCAGGGTAAGGATATTTCCGGCGTGCCGCCCTACCGGCGGCCGACCAACATGATGTTCCAGTCCTATGCGCTCTTCCCGCACATGACGGTTGAAAAGAACATCGCCTTCGGACTCGAGCAGGACAAGCTGCCGAAAGGCGAGATCGACGCGCGTGTCCAGGAGATGCTGAAGCTCGTCAAGCTCGAGCAGTTCGCCAAGCGCAAGCCGAACCAGCTTTCCGGCGGCCAGCGTCAGCGTGTGGCGCTTGCCCGCTCGCTCGCCAAGCGCCCGAAGGTGCTGTTGCTCGACGAGCCGCTCGGCGCGCTCGATCGCAAGCTCCGCGAGGAGACGCAGTTCGAGCTGATCGACATCCAGACGACGCTCGGCCTCACCTTCCTGATCGTCACCCATGACCAGGAAGAGGCGATGACGGTGTCCGACCGCATCGCCGTCATGGACAAGGGCGTCATCGTGCAGGTTGCGACGCCTGCCGAGATTTACGAGGCGCCGAACAGCCGCTACGTCGCCGATTTCATCGGCGACATCAACATCGTTGAAGGCACCTTCGAAGGCCGGACGAACGGCGGCCGCAACGGCAGCGAGGTGGTCAGGGTTTCCTGCGGAAGCTTCACGGCTGCGGTGGAGCAGCAATGCGACGTGGCTCCTGGCGCGAGCGTCGCTTTCGCGGTTCGCCCCGAAAAGGTACGCATCTCGCTGGACAAGCCGGCGGAGACCGCGACCAACACGCTCTACGGCGAGGTCTGGGACATCGGCTATCTCGGTGACTTTTCGGTATTCGTCGTCAAACTGGAGGACGGGCGCACCTTCCGTGCCGCGCAGGCCAACATCTCCCGTCTTGTCGACCGGCCGATCACCTATGGCGACATGGTCTGGCTGACCTGGCCGGCCGATGCCGGCCTTGTGCTGACGCGCTGAGGAGAGGGTGATGGACGGAGAGATATCGCTCCCCAAGGCAAGTCCGGCACGCTGGCTCGTCGTTCTCGTTCCATATGCATGGATGGCGCTTTTCTTTCTTGCGCCCTTCTTCATCGTCGTGAAGATCTCTCTTTCCGACACCGCGATCGCGATGCCGCCCTACCTCCCCGTGTTCGAGGGCTTTTCCGCGCTTCGCGACTTCGTCTCCCAGCTCGATTTCGAAAACTATCTCTTCCTCACCGAGGATCCGCTCTATTACAGCGCGTACCTGTCGTCGCTTCGGATCGCGGTAATTTCGACGCTGCTTCTGCTCCTGATCGGTTATCCGATCGCGCTCGGCATGGCACGGGCGTCGGTGACCATCCGCCCGACGTTGCTGATGCTCGTCATCCTGCCCTTCTGGACCTCGTTCCTGATCCGCGTCTACGCCTGGATCGGCATTCTCAAGCCGGAGGGGCTTTTGACGCTCGTGCTGCAGGCTCTCCACATCTATGGGCCGGACCAGCAGGTGCAGATCTTCCGCACCGAAACGGCGATCTTCATCGGCATCGTCTATTCCTATCTGCCCTTCATGGTACTGCCGCTCTATTCGGCGCTCGAAAAGCTCGACGGCACGCTCCTGGAGGCGGCGAGCGACCTCGGGTGCCCGCCGTGGAAGGCCTTCTGGCGCATCACTTTCCCGCTGTCGATCCCCGGCGTGATCGCCGGCTCGATGATCTGCTTCATCCCGATCACCGGCGAGTTCGTCATCCCCGATCTGCTCGGCGGCCCGAACACGCTGATGATCGGCAAGACGCTCTGGACGGAGTTCTTCGGCAACCGCGACTGGCCGCTCGCCTCGGCGGTCGCCGTGGTGCTCCTGCTGCTTCTGGTCATTCCGATCATGATCTTCCAGAACCAGCAGCAGAAGGTGTGAGGTGACGCCATGAAACCCGGCAAGTTCGACGCCACCGCCCTCACCATCGGGTTCGCCTTCCTCTATCTCCCGATCGTGATCCTTGTCATCTATTCCTTCAACGACTCGAAGCTCGTTACCGTGTGGGGCGGCTTCTCGCTCAAATGGTACGGTGCGCTCTGGCACAACCAGGCCCTCCTCGATGCCGCCTGGGTGACGATCCGCGTCGGCCTGCTCAGCGCCACGCTGGGCACCGTTCTCGGCACGCTGGCGGCGCTGGCGCTGGTGCGCTACGGCCGGTTTCCGGGACGGGTTCTGTTTTCCGGCATGGTCTACGCGCCGCTCGTCATGCCGGAGGTCATCACCGGCCTGTCGCTGCTTCTGCTGTTTGTCGCGGTCGGGCTCGATCGCGGCATGCTGACGCTGACGCTCGCCCACATCACCTTCACGATGTGCTATGTCGCGATCGTCGTGCAGTCGCGGCTGCTGACCTTCGACCGCAGCCTCGAGGAGGCCGCGCTCGATCTCGGCTGCCCACCGGTCCGGACCTTCTTCAGGATCACGCTGCCGCTCATCATGCCGGCCGTCGTCTCCGGCTGGATGCTTGCCTTCACGCTGTCGCTCGACGATCTGGTCATCTCGAGCTTCACGACCGGTCCCGGCGCGACGACCCTGCCGATCAAGATCTATTCGCAGGTTCGCCTGGGGGTCACGCCGGAGATCAACGCCGTCTGCACCATCCTCATCGGCATCGTGACGATCGGCGTCATCATCGCCTCGATCACCACCAAGCAGCGCGAATTGCAGCGTCTGCGCGACGAGCACGTCGCCGCGACCCAGGCGTGACGGCGTTCTTCAGGGAGCAGGCGACAGCACGGGATCGGGCCAGGAGCCGCCGATGAAGAAGCGAAGCGGCGGTACAGCCGTTTGCCCGGCGACGGCTGGCGGTGAGAGAACGGCTGAAAGCGCAAGCCCCTGGCTTGCATAGGGAATGATGCCGGAGAGTTGCAGGTCTTCCGAAGGCCCTTCCAGTCGTGCCTCGTCGATCGTCGCCGATCCTGCGGAGAGGTGCGCTGCGAAGACCAGTGTGTCGAAGGGCAGGTCGGCGCCGAGTGCTTCGCTGAGATGGAAGAAAGGCTTTTCACCGGCGAGGCGACGCAGTGCCGTGGTATCGACACCTCCCAGAGCGCCGGCGCTGGCCGCAAATCGTATTGTGCCGTCGATGCCGGTGTGGTCTGCCGCCCATATGGGACGGTCGGCCTTCAGCACGAGGTCGAGCGAGCCGCGACCGCTTGGCAGCGGCCCCTTCAGCGCAAGGCGTTCGGCAAGATCCGGCAGGTCCGCATCGGCGAGCGACAGTTGCAGTGTTCCGCCGCTCCTAAAACTCGGGCCGGCGCCATCGAGCCGCGCCTGCAGCCGGCCGCTTGCGAAGGTGCCGTCGGCAATGTCGAACTGAATCTTGTCGTTCGTCGCGAGCAGGCTCGCGGCGATGTTCTCGATCGTGAAGGGCGCGAGCCGCGCTTCGCCGGCCGAGAGAGACAGATCGAAATCGAGTTGGCGCGGGGGTGCCTCGCCGGCGTCGTCCTTCTCGGAAAAGGCGTCGAGCAGGCGGGTCACGTCGATCCGGTCGAAGGCGAGTGTACCGGAGAGCCGGCGCCGCCCGTGCTCCGGTGGCGACAGTTCGAGAATGCCGGTCGCATGGGCGTCGTCGACCGTGAGCTCCAACTGGTCGAACCGCAGGTCGCGGCCGGTCTTGACGAGTTCGGCGGAAACGCTGGCGGTTCGCGCGGTCTCTATGCCGGGCAGGCGCGCGCCGGTCAGCGCAGCGAGCGACTTGACGTCGGCGATGCCGGCTTTCAGTGAACCGGAAATGAGGTCGTCCCCGGCGAGACTCGCGCGCCCGTCGAAGGAGGCGGTCAGGATCGGCGAGCTCCAGGCAAGCCCGATCGATGCCTCGCGTCCGCCGAAAAACAGCAGCGGTTGCGGCGTCGAGAGATCTAGCCGGGCCTCCCGGCCACCGATCCGGAGCGTGACATAGGCGGTGAGCGCGGAGGAAAGCCGCGGCCAGGAGACGTCGGCCAGAATGCCGTCGACGACGAAAGTCCGCCGCGAGGTCTGGTCGTGGATCGCGATGCTGCCTTCCTCGACCGTCACCGATCCGACCTCCGCATCGGCGGCTGCCTCCAGCGTCTGGTGTCGGCCCTCGCGCGGACGAACGCTCTTCACCGCGCTGCTCAGGCGTCCCTCGCTCGCCCAGTCAAGCCGCCCTTGCTCGTCGCGCTCGACGAAGACGCGTGGACGCCCGAGGCGAAACTCGCGGAATTCCGGCGCGCCACGGACGGCATCGAGTAAGCCGAAAGAGGCGGAGAGCCGTTCGATTTCGGCCAGCACCTTGTCTCCCTCGGCAGTCGGTTTGCTGATCCGCACGGCGTTGAGGGTGATCCGCGGCTCGGGGAAGAAGGAGATTTCCGGCGTCCCGTCGATCCGGACGGTGTGTCCGGTCCATTCCGCCACGGCCCGTTCCATCGCCGACCGCACGAGGCTGCTCGACACGAGATAGGGAGCGGCAAGGCGGGAGACGAAATAGACCGAAAGCACCGCGACAACGACGACGAGTGTCCATTGCAGGACGCGTTCCGCCTTCCGCTTCTGCCGGCTCCTCTTCCTGCGCAAGGGTCTGCTCCGTTCGTCGGCCATGCTCGAATGTAAGCCCGTTCCAAGGTTTTGGCGATGCGGCGTCTCGACCGCCGATATCGCAAATGCCCGCAACTGGCAATTCACCCGCTTACGGCGGCCGCGATCTTTATATTGCGGTGCAAACTGCTATACAGGCAAAGGACGTGAGGAGGACGCCATGCAACAGGAAATGCCGCTTTGGTCGCCGTCTGAGGAATTCCGAAAGTCGACCCCGCTTTATCAATTCATGCAATGGTGCGGTGAACGCACGGGACGTGATTTCCGCGATTACGATGCTTTCTACGACTGGTCGATCGCGGACCGCGGCGCTTTCTGGTCGGCCGTCTGGGATTACTGCGACGTCAAGGGCGAGAAGGGGGAGCGCCCGCTCGTCGACGGCGACGACATGCTCGCAGCCCGGTTCTTTCCTGATGCCCGGCTCAATTTCGCCGAGAACCTGCTGCCTCTCGCCGGAGAAGGCGACGCCTTGGTCTTCCGTGGTGAAGACAAGGCGGAAGACCGCTGGTCCTGGGACAGGTTGCGGTCGACGGTTTCGCGTCTGCAGCAGGCCTACCGGGCTCTCGGGATCGGAGAAGGCGACCGGATCGCCGCGATGATGCCAAACATGCCGGAGACGGTGGCGCTGATGCTGGCCGCTGCGTCCATCGGGGCGATCTGGTCATCCTGTTCCCCGGATTTCGGCGAGCAGGGCGTGCTCGACCGCTTCGGCCAGATCGAACCGAAGCTCTTCATCTGCTGCGACGGATATTGGTACAACGGCAAGAAGCAGGACGTCGCCGAAAAGGTGCGGGCGGTTGCCGAGAGGCTCGGTTGCCCGGTTCTCGTCGTGCCCTATGCCGGTGACGCGGATGCGCTCGCGGCCTCCCTTCCGGACGGCAGCACGCTTGCGGGCTTCATGGCATCCTATCAGGCAAAGACCGTCGAGTACGTGCGGCTGCCGTTCTCCCATCCGCTCTATATCCTCTTTTCTTCCGGCACGACCGGTATTCCGAAATGCATCGTGCATTCCTCCGGCGGGACGCTCCTGCAGCACCTGAAGGAGCAGCGCTTCCATTGCGGTCTCCGTACCGGCGATAAGTTCTTCTACTTCACCACCTGCGGCTGGATGATGTGGAACTGGCTCGTTTCCGGCCTCGCGTCGGGCGCCACCCTCTGCCTCTACGACGGTTCTCCTTTCTATCCTGACGGCAATGTTCTCTTCGACTACGCGCAGGCAGAGAAATTCGCGATCTTCGGCACGTCCGCCAAATACATCGATGCTGTGCGCAAGGGAGGCTTCACGCCGAAGAGCACCCACGACCTGTCGTCGCTGCGGCTGATGACCTCGACCGGGTCGCCGCTTTCGCCGGAGGGCTTCTCCTTTGTCTACGAGGGCATCAAGTCCGATATCCACCTCGCCTCGATCTCCGGCGGCACCGACATCGTCTCCTGCTTCGTTCTCGGCAACCCGCTGAAACCCGTCTGGCGCGGTGAAATCCAGGGCCCCGGGCTCGGCCTCGCCGTCGACGTCTGGGACGACGAGGGCCAGCCGGTGCGCGGCGAGAAGGGCGAACTGGTCTGCACCAAGGCGTTCCCGTCGATGCCGGTCATGTTCTGGAACGATCCGGAGGGGGCGAAATATCGCGCGGCTTATTTCGAGCGTTTCGACAATGTCTGGTGCCATGGCGATTTCGCCGAATGGACGAGCCATGACGGCATCATCATTCACGGGCGTTCGGACGCCACGCTCAACCCGGGTGGCGTGCGCATCGGCACGGCCGAGATCTACAATCAGGTCGAACAGCTGGACGAGGTGGTCGAGGCGCTTTGCATCGGACAGGACTGGGAAGACGACGTGCGTGTCGTGCTGTTCCTCAGGCTCTCGGCCGGCATCAGTCTCGACGACGACCTGGTGAAGAAGGTGAAGAACCGCATCCGCACCGGTGCTTCGCCGCGGCATGTACCGGCCAAGGTGATCGCGGTGTCCGACATCCCGCGGACGAAATCCGGCAAGATCGTCGAGCTCGCCGTCCGTGACGTCGTGCATGGCCGGGTGGTGAAGAACAAGGAGGCGCTCGCCAATCCGGAAGCGCTCGACCTCTTCGCCGATCTCGCGGAGCTGAAGTCCTGATCGCTTTTGGCAGCCGGGGCGCTCAGCCCCGGTTTTCGAGCGAGCGAGAGACGAGCACGACCGGGATCAACCCGGCGATAATGATGATGAGCGCGGCAACCGAAGCGTCCTGCACCTTTGCCCGCGAAGCGTCCTCGTAAACGAGGGTCGCGAGCGTATTGAAGTTGAAGGGGCGAAGCAGGATCGTTGCCGACAACTCCTTCATCGTCTCGATAAAGACGAGGAGTGCGGCGGTCAGTACCGCCGGCCGCATGTTCGGCAGCAGCACTTCCTTCAGGGTCTGGAAACGGGTGCGCCCGAGCGCCCGCGCCGCCATGTCGAGGTGCGGCGAGAGTTTGTGGAAACCGGCGTCGATGGTCCCCTCCGCCATGGTGAGGAAGCGAACCGTCGCGGCATAGACGATGGCAAAGCCGGTGCCGGATAGCAGCAAGCCCGTCGAGATGCCGAACGTCGAGCGCAGCGCACCGTCGACGGCGTTGTCGATTGCCGCAAACGGGATCAGCACGCCCATGCCGAGGATCGTTCCTGGCACGCCGTAGCCGAGCGAGGCGAGGCGGCTTGCGCCCGTCGTCAGCATCGTACGTTCGGTCCGCGATGCATAGGCTAGCATGAAGGCGAGAAGGATCGTTACCACGGCCGCCGAAGAGGACACCAGTATCGAGTGGCCGAGCGCCTTCAGGAGGCGCGCATCCGCGAAATCGTCGAGGCGGCGAAGTGCGAAGGTCGAGAGTACGGCGACCGGCGTCACAAAGCCGATGAGGACCGGAATGCTGCAGAAGATTGTCGCGGCCCACCGGCGGGCATCCGTGAGCTTCAGGCGCACGGCGTCGGGAACGACCGCCGTCGTCTTGTTGGACGAAAAACGCTGCAGGCGCCGCGCGCGGCGTTCGATCACCAGAAGACCGACGACGAAGACGAGCATCACGCAGGCGATCTGGGCCGCACCCGAAAGGCTGCCCCGGTTGAGCCAGGTGTCGTAGATCGAGAAGGTGAGCGTGTTGACGCCGAGATATTCGACCGCGCCGATGTCGTTCAGCGTTTCCATCATGACGAGCGTCAGCCCGACGATGATCGCCGGCCGCGCCATCGGGATTTGCACGCGGGCGAAGACCCTGAGCGGTCCTGCGCCGAGAGTGCGCGCGACGTCGGCCGCAGCCCGGCCCTGCATGACGAACATCGAACGGCAGGCGAGATAGACGTAAGGGTAGAGCACCGCCGACATCACCAGCACGGCCCCGCCGAGCGAGCGAATGTCGGGAAAGCTGTAGTCGCGGGCCGACCGGAAGCCGAAGAGCGCGCGATAGGCGCTCTGTACCGGACCGGTGAAATCGAGGAACTCGCCGAAGGCGTAGGCCGCGAGATACGAGGGGATCGCGAGCGGCAGCACCAGCGCCGAGGAGAGAAACCGCCGCAGCGGGAAATCGCAGGAGGCGACGAGCCAGGCGGCTCCGATCCCGAAAATGCCGGTCAAGACGCCGGTGGCGGCAAGCAATGCGAGTGTGCGACCGGTCGCGCGCGGCACCACATTGGTCAGCATGTGCTGCCAGTCGCCGCTGTCGGCAAGACCGATCGCGAAGATCGCGACGATCGGCATGGCCACGACGACCGCGGCGACGATCGCCGCCAGGGAGGCAATGCCGAACCGGCCGTGCGCCGATCTCGCGTATTCTGTCGCTGCTTCGGACGTTTCGACCGACAAGCCCTTCGCCTCCGATACCAGATGCCTCGCCCGCGACGGGCGACCCACGACGACCATCTAGCGGAAACGGACAGGGAAGGGAACCGGCGGCATTACCGCCATGTGTGGCGTCAGTTCGCCAGGACGCGCGGCGAGGGGAAGGTGATCTCGACGAGCGTGCCTTCGTTCGGCGCCGAGTGGATCGCGAAGCTCGCCCGGTTGGCATCGACCATCGCCTTGGTCAGCGGCAGTCCGAGCCCGGTGCCGTCACTGCGGCCGCGGCCGCCCGCAGCGACCTGCCGGAACGGCTTCATCGCCATTTCGAGTTCGGTGCGCGACATGCCGATACCGGTGTCGCGGATGCGCAGCACGACGCTGCCGTTACTCTCGTAGGAGGTCGACACGATGATCTGCCCGCCCGAGGGCGTGAAGCGGATGGCATTCGCCAGGATGTTGAGGACGATCTGCTTGATCGAGCGGAGGTCGGCGACCACGTTCGGCACGGACTGCGAAAGCGCCGTGCGGATGATGATCCGCTGCGTGTTCGCCTGCGGCTGGACGAGCGAGACGGCAGACGCAACGGCTTCGTTCAGGCCGACGGCTTCGAAGTCGAGCTCCATCTCGCCTGCCTCGATCTTGGAGATGTCGAGGAGGTCATTGACGATATCGAGCACGTGGCGGCCGGAGCGAACGATGTCGTTGGCGTATTCGGTATAGCGCGGATGGCCGATCGGACCGAAACGCTCGCCGGCCATCATGTCGGCGAAGCCGATAATGGCGTTGAGCGGCGTGCGGATTTCGTGGCTGACGCGTGCGAGAAAGTCGCTCTTGTGGGTGTTGGCGGTTTCGGCGGCACGCTTGGCGTTGCGCAGTTCCTCCTCCGTCCGCTTCCATTGCGTGATATCGCGGATGACGGCGCAGTATCCGTTCGAGGAGGCGAGCTTGCCGATGGTCATGAACAGCGGCAGGAACCCGCCGGACGCCTCGCGGCCGATCACCTCGCGCCCGTCGTTGAGCACGCTCGCGACACCATGACCGGCAAGGCCCGCCAGATAGTCGAGCACCGCCTTCTGGCTCTCGTGGGCAAACAGCATCACGAAAGGTTTGCCGCGGGTCTCCGCCTCGTCGAAGTTGAAGAGGGCGCTTGCTGCACGGTTCATCGAGCGGATGTCGCCCTCGGGACCGAGGACGACGACACCGTCGGTTGCCGTCTCGAGGATCGAACGCAGTTCCTCGATTTCCGCCTTCAGCGCCTGGCTTTCCTCGATGGGCTTCGGCGTGGGCTCGACCACGGTCGGCTGTACGGGGGGGCGAGCGGCCTTCACCGGAGCTTCGGTGGGAATGAGAGCGAGCAGGAGTGCGCTCGACTGCTCCCAGCGCACCGACTGCAGGCGCGCGGTGACCGGCACCAGCTGGTCGTCGGCGCGCACCACCACAATGCCGCTTGCCTGTTCGGCGGCGCCTTCCAGCTCCTGGCGCTGAAGCAGCGCGTCGAGGCCGCCGGCCTCTCCCAGCGCTTCCAGGGAGTCGTAGCCAGTGAGGTTCAGGAATTCCGGGTTGGCGTGGATCAGCCGGTCACCGACGTTGACGAGCAGTGCCACAGGCATCAGGTCGATGACATCCGGCGAAAGGCCGATATCGCGCCGGCTGCGTGGCAAGGCTCCCAACGCCGATTGCGGAATCTCCGCTGCGGGCTCGTCCGGCGTCGCGTCCGCGGGCTTCTCTGGGACAGCAGCGGCCTGCTCTTCCGCCATCTCTTCCGTTTCCGGCAATGCGGTTTGCGGCTCGGGCCGATCGGGTCGGGCAACGGTCGGCTCCACGGCCTCCGCGCGAGCTTGCTCCTGTTGCGGCGCTTCGGCGCCGATCAGGCCGTTCGCCTCGAGCCGCCGGGCGATCTCGCGGAAAGCCGCCTGCTCGCCCGGTGTGAGGCCGTCGCGGCTGCGCGCGCGCCGCTCTTCGAGCTGCACCACCTTGTCGGAATGCCGTTTACCGGGTGTCTCGGAGATGAGAAGCGCCGGAGGCTCGCCTTCCGGCAGGGAAGGCTCCTCCCGCACTTCCGCGGCCTCTGCGACGATGAAGGTCTCTGGTGGCGCGGTTGCCGGGGCTTCTGGGGTCTCTGCGGCGGGTTCTCCGGCCGGCGGCGAGACCTCGTCGGAGGGTGCGCCGAGCGTCAGGCCGGTGCCGGCGGTGTCGACGACGGTGTCCGCCAGTCGCACGATGCCGAAGCCGCGGAACCCGTCGAAATCGCGGTTGCGGTCGTAGGTGGGAAGCGCAGCGAGATCGACGGGCACACGCAAGGTCGTGCCTTCCACCGGCCAGGAAACCGTGCGCCCGGACCACGTGTCGCGGCGCTTCAGGAGGTCGGCGATCTTTCCCTCGGGATCGAGGTTGAACGTCTGTGCGACCTCGGCGAAGGTCAACCCTTCGATCGCCGCCGAATGCGGCCCGACGGCTTCGGCAAATTCCTTTGAGATTTCGCTGAAACGACCTTCGGCGTCGATCTTCCAGACGAAGCGGGAGGCGCGATTGCTCGGACGGTAGATGAAGCCGCCGCCGGATTTCGTCTCGGGCGTGGCCGCATGCACTTCGGGCGCGGCAGCCTTCTCAACCGCAGCTGGAAGCCCCGCTTCTTCGCGCGGCCCTTCCTCCGCGGCTTGTGGTTCCATGGATGTCACGGCTTCTTCGGCCGGTGCTTCCGAAACGTCCACGACGGGAGGGACGGCTTCATCCGCCTCGGCCTCTTCCGTCTCTGCGCCTTCCGCGTCGGGTGTCAGGACCTCGGGCGCCGTCTCGATCTCCTCGATGTCGCCGATCGCGTCGACCACGGCACCGTAAGCGGTTGCGGCATCCTCGACCGGCGGTTCTTCGGCGGTCGGCGGTTCCGTTGCGGGTTCCTCGAAGCCGCCGCTCGGGTCGAGATTGCCGAGGATGGTCTCGACCGCGAAGAGGAGATAGAGCGCCGGGTCGTCAGCAACCTTGCCGATCGCCGCCGGCAGATAGCCGCGGCCGGTCGGGATCGGACGCTTCACCAGGCGGTCGCGGTCGGCATCGACGAGCGATACCAGCGTTCTCGCGGTCTGGGGCGTGATAGACAGGCCCGAAAAGGCGGGCGAGGCGGCAACGATTCGGCCGTCGGCGGCGAGCATCGCCATGTGCGTGTCCGGGTCGTCGAGCCCCGTCAGCATCTCGCTCGCGCACTCGTCGGTGGTCGGCCGTCGGCCGGTCGGCGGGATTGCGAGCAGGACCACGGGCTCTCCGGCGCGAATCTCGACCATTTCGGCCGTCGCCTGGACGGGGATGCGCTGGAAGCCCTGGGTCAGACGAAGAAGCAGCGAGCGCTGCTCGCCGACCTTCTGCAACCGCCGCGCCGTCGATTCGATCTGGCGAAAGGCGAGGTCGTTCCTGTCCGGTCCCTGGTCGAGGAAGTCGTAGATGGAGCCGTTGCCGAAGAAGCGCGCGCCCGCGCCGTTCGCCCAGAGTACCTGCTCGAGCCCGGCGGAAAACAGCACCAAGGCCTCGCCGCGCGCAAAGCGCCCGCGGACACTCTCGTGCACGGCGACGTCGATGAACGGGTACTGCTGAACGTGCATGATGGACCTAAGCTAGCAACCGCCGCGTTGTTCGGCAATTAACAGATTCTTAATATCTCCCGGCGCCGCAAGGGTCCAGCGCGACAGGTCGCTTTCGGAAAGTACGGTTAATCGTTCCGGTCATTGTGCATCGCACAAAAATGTTGCAATGCACAACGGGAGATGCTATATAAGGGACATTCAATCCATTCGGGCGCCTTAGACGTCCCAACACAGGAGTGCATCGAAATGGCAAATGCAAACAAAAGCGACGTCTTCTCCTTCTCGGCTTTCGACCCGTCGAAGTTCACCGAGACTTTCCGCGACTTCGCCGAAAAGGGCGCCGCCCAGTCGAAGGACGCCTACGCCAAGATGAAGACCGCCGCCGAGGAAGCCAGCAAGACCGTCGAGAACACGATGCAGACCGCGCAGGCCGGCACTGTCGAACTCGGCCTCAAGGCCATCGAAGCCCTGCGGACCAATGCCGACATGTCGCTTTCCCATATGGAAGCGCTGCTCGGCGTGAAGTCGGTTGCCGAGCTCGTCGAACTGCAGACCGCCTTCCTGCGCAAGCAGGCCGAGGTGACGGTCGAGCAGGCGAAGGCCATGCAGGAAGCCGCCAAGAAGGTCGCCGAGACTGTCACCAAGCAGGGCAAGGAAGCCGCCGACAAGGCCATGTCCTCGCTGAAGGTCGCCTGATCCGGGGCAATCCGCATCGCCGAAATGAAAGGGCCGGGGCTTTGCTCCGGTCTTTTTTTGTCCTTGTCGAAAAGGGCTTGAAAAAATCGCCGAGTGCTCGTATGTGACCCCCTACAACGTCCCCTGGACGCTGGTTGTGCGGTTGTAGCTCAGTTGGTTAGAGCGCAGGTTTGTGGCACCTGAGGTCGTAGGTTCGATTCCCACCAACCGTACCATTTCTTCTTTCACTCATTTCCGAAATTTGCCGTTCCCTGGTCGCGATCAACGCGGGGAACAAGCTCGTCCCGGCCTCGCCGCTATTTCTCGCGGCTGAGAAGCGAGAGCGTGCGCGGGTCCGGACTGGCGTAGAAATGCCGGAGCGCCTCGCCGAAGGGGTGATCCGCGGCATCCGCCGCGAGGAAGAGCGTCAGGCACGAACGGAACTTGGCATCGTCGGGTGCGCCGAAGATCGCGTTCGCGCTCCGCCCCGGATGCGAGAGCACGGCTTCGACGCATTCCGTCAGCCGAGGTCCGAGCAGCGGATGGTCGAGATAGGCGCGGGCTTCGTCGAGCGAGGCGATGCCATAATGTTGCGCCATCGGCGAGTGGCCGAGGCCGGAGAGCTGCGGAAAGACGAACCACATCCAGTGCGTCCGTTTGCGGCCCTCGCGCAACTCCCGGAGCACGTCGGCATAGACCGGCGCCTGCGCCTCGACGAAGCGTTCGAGATCGAAACCATTGTTCCTCATCACCGTCTCCTCGACTTGCCTCCCGTCCGACGGCGCCGACTGAGCGGCGGCCGGGTGTCGAGGAACGATTTTCTCCCAGGCGTGCAGGATTGCAACAGGTCGCATTCTGCCCATTTTTTGCCCGAAAGTGCCGTGATCTTTCGTGTCGGGGACGAGGCAGGCGTTCGGGAGGCGCCTGGCGGCGCACAATTCCCGCCGTGACTTTGTCGTCCGAATCGGATGAGAGAGCCCGCTCGAATAAGAAGCATGAGGGAGGTAACCCTTGGATATCTCTGAAGACGACGTCGCCCTGATCCGGGTTATGAAGCGCTACTTTGAAACCAAGGCCGAGGTCGGCGCGCTGAAGGTGCAGCTCGAGGCGGCACGCCGCGCCGCCGGGGCGGAGATCGCGGCGTTCTACGATCCGCGCAGCAATCTCGAACATGCGGATGTGATCGTCCGCCAGGAGCAGCTGAAGCGGGACATGCTGCGCCTGATGGATTGGGCCGAAGCCTGGGGGCGTGGCGAGACCAGCGGTTCGGTCGGCTGAGCCGCCGCGACGATCGCGCAATTGCGGTGAGCCCGCCGGCGGCGTTATGGTTGCGCAGGAACCTGCAAGCTGCTCTTCGAAGGGAGATGGCCTCATGTCCTTTGCCGATCGGGAAGAGGCGGGCGAACGGCTCGCCACAGTGCTCGCCGCCTATCGCGGTACGGACGCCGTGGTGCTCGCGCTGCCGCGGGGCGGCGTCGAGGTAGCTCTGCCCGTCGCACGGGCGCTCGGCCTGCCACTTGATCTTCTCCTGGTGCGCAAGATCGGTGTTCCATTCCAGCCGGAAGTCGCCATGGGCGCGATCGTCGACGGCGACAGGCCCGAGATCGTGCGCAACGAGGACGTGATCCGCTATGCGGGGGTGTCGGACAAGGATTTCGACGCCGCCTGCCGCAAGCAGCTCGAAGAGATCGAACGCCGCCGCGGTGTTTACCTGAAGGGTCGCGAGCCTGTGCCGGTCGGGGGCAGGACCGCGATCGTGGTTGACGATGGCGTGGCGACGGGAGCGACGCTGAAGGCGGCCCTGAAGGGCCTCGCGGCGAAGAACCCGCGCCATATCGTCGTCGCCATGCCGGTGATCCCCGCAAGTCTTCTTCCCGAACTCGAGGAACTTGCCGAAAAGGTCATTTGCCTCGAAGATCTCGGTCCGATCGGCGCGGTCGGCGCCCACTATCGCCATTTCCCGCAGCTCGAGGACGCCGATGTCGTCGCCTGCCTGGATGCTGTGGCAAAGCCAACGGCCGCGAGTCCAGGCGGGGGCCTTCCGCCGACCTGAGATCGCGGGCGATCAGTTGCCGGAAGACACCTGGCAGCGGGTGATGGCCGCCGCGAAAGTCTCCGCGACCGAAACGGTTTCCAGCCGTTCGCCAAGCGGCGAGGCGGCGGCATCGACCTGCACGGTGTCGGTGATCAGCAGTTCCGCGATCGGCGCTCTGGCGAGACGTTCTTCCGCTCCTTGTGAAAACAGCGCATGCGTCGCGATCAGCCGAACTTCCTTCGCACCACGCGCCATGCAGGCCTCGGCCACCCTGACCATCGTTCCGCCGGAACTGATGAGATCGTCGATGATGATCGCCACCCGATCCTTCACGTCGCCCGCGAAGAGGTCGCCGGAAACGACGCCGGCGCTCCGCTGTTTTTCCATGAAAGCCTTGCCGACCGGTCGTCCGAGCTGCTTTTCCAGCCGTTCGCGGAAGCTGTCGGCGCGCTTGCCGCCGCCGAGATCGGGCGAGACGACAGTGACCTCGGCGGAGCCGACCTTCTCTACCGTGTGGCGGGCGAAAGCGTCATAGGCGTCGAGATGCAGCGTCGGAATGCGGAAGGACGACTGGTAGGCCGCGACATTGTGAGCTTCCATCGTGATCACGCGGTCGGCGCCCATGGCCTCGATGAGTTCGGCGACGTAGCGGCCGGTCAGCGGATCACGCGACTTGGTCTGGCGGTCCTTCCGGAGGTAGCAGAGATAGGGTGTGACGGCGGTCACGCTCCTCGCGCCGTTGGTCTTCAGCGTCGCGATGAAGAAGAGCAGCCGGCAGAGCCTGTCATTGGTCGAATGGCCGCCGCCACCGTTGAGGCTCGCGATGACGAAGGCGTCACGGCCGCGCACGCTTTCGAGCGGCCGCGCCTTGTGCTCGCCGTCCTCGAATTCCCGCTCTTCGAGCAGGCTCAATTCAAGTCCCATTGCGCGGGCGACCCGGCCGCCGAACTCGATGTCGCGGGCGAAGGAGAACAGCAGGGGCGCGGTTGCGGCGACAGACTTGGCCGGGCCCGCAGCGGCCGCGGCGACCGGGCGCAGCAGGACGCCGCCGAAGACCGCATCGATCGATCGACCGTCCCCGGAGAGTGGCGCGACGACGATTTCCGCGACAATGCGGCCGCCGTCCGCGGCGTGCGTCGTGAAGGTGGCTGAGATCGGCTCTCCCGTCCGGCAGACGAATTCGAAGAGCATGCGCAGCCGGACGCTGCCGCGTGGGAAGGCCGCATCCGACAGCAACCGCGTGTCGCCTTCGTCGCCGATCAGGGGGCGGACGGCATCGGCGCCTGCATGGAGCACGTAGTCGCGCTCGGCCGTCTTTGCCCGGCGAAAGATGAAGGCCGCCCGGGGGCTGGCCTGTGCCGCGGGCTCGAGCGCCGCGACCGTTGGGGCGATCAGGTCGGCGCGCTTGTCTTTCCACACATCAAGAAGCGTCGCGAGCACCTCGTCGCGCGGACTGGGCGCGCTGTCGATGCGGTTGAAGAACTGCTTCAGGCCGGGGTCGAGTTGGGCAAGCACCGTCATGATAACCTCGCATTGCATGCGTGAGCGTCGGCCTTGAGCCTTGTCACGTCTGCAGGGCCTCCGTCTTGATCGGCATCAAAGGACAGTAGGCGGCCTTCCGCAAGACGCACGTTGACACGCGTCAAGGCATCCCTGTCTAATCCTTCGCATATTATGATGCCTTCATGAACGGAAGCCATAGGCCTCATGCCGGTTACGATCGAAGAAAAGCTCGACGCGCTCAAGAATCCCGCGACCTACGGCGACGCGGCGGGCGAGGTGAAGGCCGTAGAAACCCATATGTCCTGGGTCTTTCTCGTCGGCAGCGAGGTCTACAAGATCAAGAAGCCGGTGCATTTTCCCTTCGTCGACTTTACGGCGCTCGAGGCGCGCGAGCACAATTGCCGCGAGGAAGTGCGCCTGAACCGCCGGCTGGCGCCGGATGTCTATCTCGGCGTCGTCGCGCTGGTTCGCCGGGTGGACGGTCTCCTTGCGCTCGGAGGACCCGGCGAGACGGTCGACTGGCTTGTCCGGATGCGCCGTCTGCCGGCCGAAAACATGCTGAGCGCGGTGCTCGCTGCCGGCGGTGCCAACGGGATAACCGCCGACCGGCTGACGCGGGTGCTTGCGGACTTCTATCGCAAGGCGGAGCGCTCGCCGCTTTCCCCGCAGGAGCATGTGCAGTGTTTCGAGAGCCAGCAGGCGCAGAACCGGCAGGTGCTCTGTCATCGGGAATTCGATGTCGACGCAGAGGCGATCCGGCATGTGCTGAGCCGCCTCGATGAATGCCTGCATGTGCTCAGGCCGCTCATCGAGGCGCGGGTGGCCGATGGCCGCTTCGTCGAGGGGCACGGTGACCTTCGCCCGGAACATGTCTGCCTGACTGAGCCGATCGTCATCATCGACTGCCTGGAGTTCAGCTATCAGCTCCGCCTTGTCGATCCTTTCGACGAGATCGCCTTCCTCGGCATGGAGTGCGCCTTCCTCGGCGTACCGGAGATCGGTGAGGAGCTTTCGGCGCGTCTCGGAGCAGCCTTGAACGACTCGGTCGCGCCGGAGCTCTACCAGTTCTATTCGGCCTTCCGAGCGACGATGCGCGCCCGCATGGCGCTCGGCCACCTCGTCTATGGATCTGCGACGAACCGCTCCGCCTGGGAACGCAAGACCGACCGCTACATCGCGCTTGCAGGGCATTTTCTTGCCAAACCGGAACTGGCGGCCGTCTCCGTCCGCGGTATGTAATTGACGCCGCGCCGGACCTGCTCCGCGCGGAACAGGGGAGACGTGATGCTGCTTCGACTGCGCAAGGTCAGCAAATCCTACATGACGGCCGAGGGGCCGCTCGAAATCCTGCACGAAGTCGATCTCGCGCTCGATGCCGGGAGCACGCTGGCGCTCACCGGGGAATCGGGAAGCGGCAAGTCGACCCTCCTTCATCTCGCCGCCGGCCTCGACAAGGCCGATTCCGGTGTGGTCGAGGTCGCAGGTCAGGAGATCGCGACGCTCGATGACGGGGGAAGGGCCGCTTTGCGACGCGGCACCGTCGGTCTCGTATTTCAGCAGTTCAACCTCATTCCCTCGCTCGATGTGGCGGCGAACCTTGCCTTTCATTCGCGTCTCGCCGGTCGGCATGATCCCCACTGGCAGGCCGAACTGACCGAGAGGCTCGGGCTGACCGGTCTCGCGCGGCGCTATCCCGAGCAGCTTTCCGGAGGCCAACAGCAGCGGGTCGCGATCGGCCGGACACTTGCCGCGCGCCCGAAGCTGGTGCTGGCCGACGAGCCGACCGGAAATCTCGATGAGCCGACGGGCGACGCCGTGCTGGCCCTGATGCTGACGCTGGTCGCCGAAACCGGGGCCGCTCTCCTGATGGTCACCCATTCTGAGCGGCTCGCCGCGCAGCTTGATCGCCGCGTGCATCTCAAGGCCGGGCGGATCGCATGATGTGGCTCGCGGGACTGGGCGCACTCCTTTCCCACTGGCGGCGCCAGCCGCTCCAATTCGCCATGCTCTTCGCCGGGCTGGCACTTGCAACCGCACTCTGGTCCGGCGTGCAGGCGATCAATGCCGAGGCGCGGGCGAGCTATGGCCGGGCTGCCGCCATGCTCGGGCAGAACCGGCTCGAACAGTTGGTGTCGAAGGACGGAGGATCGATCGCCGGCGATCGTTTCGCGACGCTGCGCCGCGGCGGCTGGCTCGTCTCGCCGCTTGTCGAGGGCGAGTTGCGGGTGGGCACCTTGCGCCTGCGGTTGATCGGCATTGATCCCCTGACGCTCCCCGCCGAGGCGCGACAGGTGGAGGTGACCGGCGGCGACGCACTGCGTCGCTTCCTGACGCCGCCGGGCCTCCTCTTTGCAAATCCCGAGACGGCAGGGCAACTTGCCGGTGACGGGCTGCCTCCCGTCGAGATCTCGGAGGATCTGCCGGCCGGAACCGTTATCACCGATATCGGTGTCGCCCGACGGCTTCTCGGGCAGACGGATTCCATATCGCGCTTCGTCGTCGCTCCGGAACAGCCTCTGGGGCGAACGCCGCTTGCCGATATCGCACCGGATCTGGAGCTGCGAAAGCCCGACGCGCAGGGCGATCTCGCCCGCCTCACCGACAGCTTTCACCTGAATCTTACCGCCTTCGGCATGCTCGCTTTCGTCGTCGGTCTCTTCATCGTCTACTCGGCGATCGGTCTCGCCTTCGAGCAGCGGCGACCGACCCTGCGCACGCTTCGCTCACTGGGTCTGCCGGCGAGCGCCTTGACCATCCTGCTCGTCACCGAACTGGCGATCTTTTCGCTGGTTGCCGGGCTCGTCGGCGTGGCGCTCGGCTATCTCGTCGCCTCGGTGCTGCTGCCGGACGTCGCAGCGACCCTCCGTGGCCTCTATGGTGCCGACGTGCCGGGCACGCTGCAGCTGCGGCCGGAGTGGTGGGCGACGGGGCTCGCGATCGCTGTTGCCGGAACGCTTGCCGCCGCCGGCCAGAACCTCTGGCGTGCCGCCCGCATGCCGCTTCTCGCCCCCGCCCAGCCACGCGCCTGGGCGCGCGCCTCGGAGGCGGGGTTGCGGGTACAGGCCGCCGCCGCCGTTTCTCTGTTTGCCGTGGCACTCGCTCTTGCCCTCTGGGGAAAGGGCCTCCTCGCCGGATTCGCCTTGCTCGGCGCCTTGCTGCTCGGCGCGGCGCTCCTGCTGCCGGTGCTACTGATGGTGCTGCTTGCGCTGTTCGAGAGGCTCTCGTCGGGACCGGTCTCGGCCTGGTTCTGGGCCGACACCCGCCAGCAGCTGCCACGGCTCTCGCTGGCACTCATGGCGCTCTTATTGGCCCTTGCCGCCAATGTTGGGGTCGGCACCATGGTTGCGAGCTTCCGGCTCACCTTCACCGGCTGGCTCGACCAGCGGCTGGCCTCCGAGCTCTACGTGACCGCGCGAACGGAGGCCGAGGCGCGTGCGCTGCGCAGCTGGCTCGAACCGCGCGTCGACGCCGTGCTGCCGATCTGGCATGCCGAAGGCGAGGTACTCGGCGAGCCGGCGGAAATCTACGGCGTTGTCGATCATGCGACCTACCGGGAGAAATGGCCGCTCATCGAGTCCGTGCAGGGCGTCTGGGACGCCGTTGCTCGCGGAGACGCAGCGGTGGTCAACGAGCAGCTCGCCCGCCGCCACGGTATCGCGCCCGGCGACCGGCTGGCCCTGCCGGGAGGCTGGACGGTCACGATCGCCGGCGTCTATTCCGACTACGGCAACCCGATCGGCCAGGTGATCGTCGGCATCGATGCGCTCACCATGCATTACCCGGTGGTGCCGCGGCTGCGCTTCGGCCTCAGGCTTCCGCCGGCCGAAGCGCCGGCGCTTGCCGAGGCTTTGCGGACGGAATTCGGTCTGCCGCCGCAGAATGTGCTCGATCAGGCGACGATCAAGCAGCGCTCGCTGCAGGTGTTCGAGCGCACCTTCGCGGTGACGGCTGCGCTCAACGTGCTGACTCTCGGGGTTGCCGGCGTGGCGATGTTTGCGAGCCTCACCACGCTTTCCGGCATCCGCCTCGCGCAGATCGCGCCGGTCTGGGCGATGGGGCTCACGCGAAAGCGTTTGGTGCTGCTCGAACTCCTGAGGACCATGCTGCTTTCGGCCTTCACGCTGGTTGCGGCGCTTCCCGCCGGCATCGGCCTCGCCTGGGTGCTGCTTTCGGTCGTCAACGTTGCCGCTTTCGGCTGGCGGCTGCCGATGTACCTCTTCCCGGCCGACTGGCTGCGCCTTGCCTTCTTCGCCGGACTTGCGGCACTCGTCTCGGTTGCGCTACCATTGCGCCGGCTCGCAAGGGTGACACCCGCCGATCTTCTCAAGGTCTTCGCCAATGAACGTTAGACCATACCTCGTCCGCCTTCTTTTCCTCGTCCTTTCAGCGCTTGCGGTGCCCCCCGCATCACCATGGGCGCAGGGCTTTGCCGGCCTCGGCACGGAGGCCGAGGGCTTCGCCGTGCCGGAGCGGGGCGTGCCTCTCGTTTTCCCGCGCGATCATGCCGCTCATCCCGACTATCGCATCGAATGGTGGTACCTGACGGCGAACCTGAAATCGGCCGACGGGCGGAGCTTCGGGCTGCAATGGACGCTGTTCCGCTCCGCGTTGGAGCCCGGCGGCAAGGAAGCTTCCCAGATCTGGATGGGACATGCGGCGGCAACATCGGCCGAACGGCATTTGGTCGCCGAACGCCTCGCCCGCGGCGGCACCGGGCAGGCGGGTGTGGCATTAACGCCTTTTTCGGCATGGATCGATGACTGGAAGATGGAAAGCCGCGTGAGCAAGGACGTGCTTGCCACCGGTGCCGACCCGTTGTCGCAGCTTGCGCTCGGCGCCTCGGGCAAGGATTTCCGTTACTCCATGGATCTGCAGGCGAAGGGACCACTCGTGCCGCAGGGGGACCGCGGCTATTCGGTCAAATCGGCCGAGGGGCAGGCGAGCTACTATTATTCGCAGCCGTTCTACACGATTGTCGGCACGCTGATCCTGCCGGAGGGGGAGGTGGCCGTCACGGGCGAGGCCTGGCTCGACCGGGAATGGTCGTCGCAGCCGCTCTCCGCCGGCCAGACCGGCTGGGACTGGTTCTCCCTGCATCTCGGCGGCGGCGAGAAACTGATGGCCTTCCGGCTGCGCGGGAATGGCGAGGGCTACATGTCCGGCACGTGGATTTCCGCCGACGGGCGGCCGACGCCGCTCGGTCCCTCCGACCTCATGGTCACGCCCCTCGATACCACAAGGGTCGCCGGTCACGTCCTGCCGGTTCGCTGGCGGGTGCAGGTTCCCGGCCACGGCGTCGACGTGACGACCGAAGCACTGAACGACGATGCCTGGATGGCCGTTTCATTTCCCTACTGGGAAGGGCCGATCCGCTTCTCAGGCTCGCACGAGGGACAGGGCTATCTGGAAATGACGGGATACAAGTAGGCGCCGGCCCGGTTCAGGCGAGCTCGATGCCGTGCGAGGCGAGGTTGGCGGCCAGTTCGACGGCATTCCGGGCCTGCATCTTGGCGAGGATACGGGCGCGGTGGACCTCGACGGTGCGCATGGAAATGGAAAGCGCATCCGCGATCTGCTTGTTCAGCATGCCTGCCATCAACAGCTTCAGCACGTCGAGCTCGCGGGTCGAAAGCTGCTGCAGTTGCTGTTCGATGATGGCTCGCTGGCGGCTTTCCGCCATCTTGCCAAAGCGCTTTTCGAGACAGGCGATGACGGTGTTGACGAGTTGGTTGTCGTTGAAGGGCTTCTCGATGAAATCGGCAGCGCCGGTCTTCAGCGCCTCGACGGCCACCGGCACGTCGCCGTGCCCGGTGAGGAATACGACGGGCGCCTCGGAGCCGGCGGCCTTCAGCCGGTTGAAGGTCTCGAGCCCTGACAGCCCGCCCATGCGCATGTCGAGGATGATGCAGGAAAAGGGCTCGAGCGGCAGGGCGCCGAGCAGCGCTTCACCGCTCTCGAACGGAATGGCGCGCATCTGCCTGGACATCAGGAGGAAGGCGAGGGAATCGCGGATCGCCGGATCGTCGTCGACGAGATAGACGGCGGCGTCCTTCAGGAAGGGCTTCGCTGTGATCATTCGGCCGCCGCCCTTTCGGGTTGGGGCACCGGCAGAACGATCGAAAAGATCGTGCCGCCAGTCGGGCCCGGCCGGTGTTCCAGCCGCCCGTGGTGGAGTTCTACGATCGTCCGGCAGATGTTGAGGCCCATGCCCATGCCGTCGTGCTTGCTTGTGACGAAGGGCTCGAAAAGACGGCCGGCCACCGTCGGCGAAATGCCCGACCCGCTGTCACGAACCTCGATTATCTGCTGGTCACCCTCCTGGCGGAGTTCCACCTCCAGCCGCACGCGCCGCGTCGACGGTCCCCCCATCGCCTCGATGCCGTTGCGCATCAGGTTGATCATCACCTGCTCCATCAGGATGCGGTCGGCCCGCACCGGCGCCAGGCCCTTCGGCGTCACGACCTTGATCGTCGCATTGTGGTTGCTGGCATCGGCTTCGAGAAAGGACGCCGTCTCGACGATGACGGAGGCGAGCTCGACGTCCTGGAACTGCGGGTCGCGCTTGCGCACGAAATCCTGTATGCGGCGGATGATCTGGCCGGCGCGCTCGGTCTGGAGCGAAAGCTTCTCGAGTGCCCCGGCCACCTGCCGGTGATCGCAATCGGGCGACTGCAAGAGGTTCAGCGAGCCCGCCGCATAGCTCGCGATCGCCGCCAGCGGCTGGTTGAGTTCATGGGCGAGCGAGGAAGCCATCTCGCCGAGCGTGACGAGGCGGCCGGTGCGCTGCAGGTTCTGCGACTGGATGCGGGCGATCTCGGCGGCCCGCTTCTGGTCGGAAATATCGATGATCGAGCCCATCCAGCCGCGATGCCGGCCATGGGCATCGACGAGCGGCGCCTCGAAGACCTGCACTTCGAGGTCGGAGCCGTCGCTGCGGCGAAAGCAGGTCTCGAAGCTTTGCATCTGGAGCCCGCCCTTGTTCAGCGCCTCGTGGCGCGCGAGCGTCTCGGCGATGCGGTCCTCGCGCCAATATGGCATCGGCGGCTTGCGCCCGGTCAGGTCCTCGGAGGTGAAGCCGGTCATCTGGCAGAAGGCGTTGTTGACGTAGAGGACCTTGCCGTCGTGGTCGCGGGCGCGCAGGCCGACGGTCAGGCTTTCCTCCATCGATCGCCGGAAGGCCATCTCCGACCGCAGCCGCATTTCAGCAGCCTGGCGTTTGAGGCCGTTGCGGTAGAGGACGAGGAGTGAGAAGACGGCGAAGAGCGACAGCCCCAGAATACCGGCGACGAGCAGGTTGTTCGAGAGGTTGCCGCCGACGCGGTAGCTCGATATGGCGAGCCACGCGCCGGCGAGCGGCGGATCGAAACTGATCTTGTGGGTGAGGCTCGTGTCGGTCGGCTCGACACGAGTCTTTTCCGCGAGCACGACATTGTCGATGTCGACGAGTTGTACGGCATATTTCTCGGTGATCCACCAGGGGATCTGGCGTGCGATCAGCGAGCGGATCGATATGATCGCGGACACACTGCCGCCATCCCCGAGCGCAGTCGAGATGCTGGTCACGAGATCGCCGTCGGCCGTCTTGGTGAGCGGCCCGTAGATCGGCCTGACGCTCGCAGCCGCGGCAGCCTGCTGGGGCAGCGGCGGGGTCCGGTCGACCTCGGCAGCACCTTCCGGAACGGAGAAGACCGGCCGGCCCTCGGCGTCGAAGAGGGCGATGCTCAGGACTTCCGGATTGTTCTGCAGGTGGATACGGGCGCGGTCGCCGAACTGCGGCAGCCCGATCTGGTGATGAGCATGATCGAGCGCCAGCCGCGCGATGGCATCCTCGTCCACGGAGAGCTGGAAGCGCAGCGTCTGTTCGACCCAGAGCGCGTCCGAGATGAGCGTGGTGCGCAGCCGCTCGTTTTCATTGTAGTTGATGGCCCAGAGGAGCAGCGAAATCATCGCCGTGAGCACGACGATGGTCACGAGCGGGATCACCTGCAGCAGGTCGTGCCTGCCGCCGTCACCGGAATCGGGTCCGTCACTGCTGGATCTGAAGATCGTCAAGCCGCTTTTGGTGCCTCCCCGCGCGACTTCTACGCCAAAAGCGGCGGGATTTCGACAAAAAAGCGCACCGGCGTCCAGCCGCCGGAGCCGGCATCAGGAGGCGGTGCGGCGGTCATGACCGGTGTTCGGCTCCGGCGACGGGCCGGAGCACGGTTCGGCAGAAAACAGGCCGCGGGGCTCAGTCCATCAGCCGCTTCTTGCGCTCGTCAAATTCCTGGTGGTCGATCTCGCCGCGCGCATAGCGGTCCTTGAGAAGGTCGAGCGCCTTGCCGCTGCCGGACGCGTTCGAAGGCAGGTTGATCGCGCCCATGTACTTGAGAGCGTAGATGATCCCGACGACGATCGCCACCAGGATGAGAATCATGAAGATCGGCCCGAATATCATACCAACGCCTCCCCACTGATCGCCCCACATCATTCCGTGGCCATAGTAATACGGTCTGTCCCGAGGGTCGGATCCGGCCTGGGCGAGAACCGGAATTGCCGATGCTGCGAAGATTGCGGCTGTGGCCGCCGTGCGGGCGAAAGTCTTGCTGTACATCTGAGACTCCCAAGCTGGTGAAAATCACGATAAGCTTAATTAGTAATCCTGAAAGCGGCCTCCGGCAATGCCGGATCGCTGCTGCCAACGTGCGAAGTAATTGACAGAACGCGAAAATCAGGACGTCCGAATGAAACGGTCGCCCGTCGAGAGGCGCTGGCTTCACGCTGATCCGCGTGTCTGTCGCCGGCGGGCGGACGGGCATGGCCATGTGGAAATCCACAATAGCGCCACATTTCACGAGGGCCTAAGAGAGCGACAGTCCGGGTGGTGGAACGCGGGGGGACAGTTCTCGCGTGGGCCCGGAGCATATCAGGAGGAGATATCCCATGTTCGACCGCCGCACTTTCCTTAGGACTGCCGCTGCAGTCTCGTTCTCCGTTTCCGCCTTCGCGCTCGCCGCATCCGGCGCCGTCGCTGCCGATCCGATCGTGATCCGCTTCTCGCACGTCGTCGCACCCGATACGCCGAAGGGCAAGGGCGCGGACAAGTTCAAGGAACTCGCCGAGAAGTACACGAACGGCGCCGTGAAGATCGAGGTCTACCCGAACTCGCAGCTCTACAAGGACAAGGAAGAACTCGAGGCCCTGCAGCTCGGCGCCGTCCAGATGCTCGCGCCGTCGCTCGCCAAGTTCGGCCCGCTGGGTCTCAAGGAATTCGAGGTCTTCGACCTTCCTTACATCTTCTCCGGCTATGACAGCCTGCACAAGGTGACCTACGGCCCCGTCGGCAAAGGCCTGCTCGACTTGCTCGGTTCCAAGGGCATCCAGGGTCTCGCCTTCTGGGACAACGGCTTCAAGATCATGAGCGCCAACAGCCCGCTGAAGACGCCTGACGACTTCCTCGGCCTGAAGATGCGCATCCAGTCCTCCAAGGTTCTGGAAGCCGAGATGAACGCGCTCGGCGCAGTTCCGCAGGTCATGGCCTTCTCGGAAGTCTATCAGGCGCTGCAGACCGGCGTCGTCGACGGCACCGAGAACCCGCCGTCCAACATGTATACGCAGAAGATGCACGAGGTGCAGAAGCACGCGACACTCTCCAACCACGGCTACCTCGGCTATGCGGTGATCGTGAACAAGAAGTTCTGGGACGAACTGCCGGCCGACGTCCGCGGCAACCTCGAAAAGGCGATGACCGAAGCGACGGAATACGCCAACGGCATCGCCAAGGAAGAGAACGATAAGGCGCTGGAAGCGATGAAGGCCGCCGGCACCACCGAGTTCCACGAGCTCACCGCCGACGAACTCGCCGCCTGGCACAAGGCGCTGCTGCCGGTTCACGACGAGATGGCCGACCGTATTGGCGCCGACCTCGTCAAGCAGGTGCAGCAGGAAGCCGGCGTCGCCAAGTAAGGCGCGCCTCAGCGACAATCGGCGCCGCATTGTCCGCCCCTCGATGCGGAACGGTGCGGCGCCTTTTCTGGACAATCGGCCCGCGCGGGTCCGGCCTTTCGGGGTATCGGCAAGCGGGCGTGACCGGCACGGCCCGGCAGCTCGCCAGACAGATCGATGTTCCGGCCTTTCCGGATCCGACGAGCGGGCGCATGAGGTCGGTCGATGCGACCGAGGAGGTCCCTTTCATGCTTCGCATCCTTGACAGGCTCGAGGAGATCCTGATCGCCACTCTGATCGCGGTGGCGACGGGGATCATCTTCGTCGCTGTGGTTCACCGATACTCCCTCGGACTGCTCGCTGACGCGGTCAGTCTGTCCCGAAGCCTGGATATGCCCTGGCTGATGGGATTTTCGCGCACGCTCTATTTCGGCCTGCGTTCCGTCAATCTCGTCTGGGCGCAGGAGCTCTGCATTATCCTCTTCGTGTGGATGGCCAAGTTCGGCGCCGCCTACGGTGTGCGTACCGGTATCCATGTCGGCATCGACGTCGTGATCAACCGCATGCAACCCAGGAATCGTGGCCGCATGATCCTGTTTGGCCTCCTCGCGGGCGCCTTCTTCACCGGCGTCATCGCGACACTCGGTGCGAACTTCGTCTTCCACATGTATCACACGGATGCGATTTCGCCGGACCTCGAAGTACCCATGTGGCTCGTCTATCTGGCAATTCCGCTCGGCTCCGCGCTCATGTGCTTCCGCTTTCTGCAGGTCGCCTGGAACTTCAGCCGTACAGGAGAACTGCCCCACCACGACCACGGACACGTGGACGGGATGGATGAAGAGGCCGAGGCGATTGCCGCAAGCCCGCTGACTGCGAAGGATCACTGAGCCATGAACGCGACACTCATTTTCGGAGGGCTCATCGCCCTCATGCTGACCGGCATGCCGATCTCGATCGCGCTCGGCCTTACCGTTCTCGCCTTCCTGTTCACGATGACGGCGGTGCCGATCGACACCGTGGCGCTGAAGCTCTTCACCGGCATCGAGAAGTTCGAGATCATGGCGATCCCGTTCTTCATCCTCGCCGGCAACTTCCTGACCCATGGCGGCGTCGCCCGCCGCATGATCAACTTCGCGACGTCGATGGTGGGGCATTGGCACGGCGGGCTCGGGCTTGCGGGCGTCATGGCCTGCGCGCTGTTCGCGGCCGTGTCCGGCTCCTCGCCCGCGACCGTCGTGGCGATCGGTTCGGTGATCCTGCCGGCGATGACCCGCCAGGGCTTCCCGAAACAGTTCGGCGCAGGCGTCATCACAACGTCCGGCGCGCTCGGCATCCTGATCCCGCCGTCGATCGTCATGGTCATGTATTCGGTCGCCACCTCGGGCATGCAGGCGACCGGCCCCGACGGTCAGGTCGTTTCGTCGGCATCGGTCGGCGAGCTCTTCATGGCCGGCGTGATCCCGGGTCTCATCCTCGCCTCGCTGCTTGCGGCCACCACCTGGTACCGCGCCTACAAGAACGACTACCCGCGGCTGCCGAAGGCGACCTGGCTCCAACGCTGGCAGACCTTCCGCAAGGCCGTGTGGGGTCTGCTGCTGATCATCATCGTCATCGGTGGCATCTACACCGGCGTCTTCACGCCGACCGAAGCCGCGGCGATGAGCGCCGTCTATGCCTTCTTCATTGCCGTCTTCGTCTACAAGGACCTGACGCTCTCGGATATTCCGCGGGTGCTGCTGTCCTCCGCCAACATGTCGGCGATGCTGCTCTACATTATCACCAACGCCGTCCTGTTCTCCTTCTTGATGACGCACGAGAACATTCCGCAGGCGCTCGGCGAATGGATGGTGAACTCGGGCCTGAACTGGTGGATGTTCCTGATCGCCGTCAACATCCTGCTGCTCGCCGCCGGCAACTTCATGGAGCCGTCGTCGATCGTGCTGATCATGGCGCCGATCCTTTTCCCGGTCGCCGTGCGTCTCGGCATCGATCCGGTGCATTTCGGCATCATGATCGTCGTCAACATGGAGGTCGGCATGTGCCACCCGCCGGTCGGCCTCAATCTCTACGTGGCCTCAGGCATCACCAAGATGGGGATCACCGAGCTGACGGTCGCCGTCATGCCCTGGCTGCTCACCATGCTGGCCTTCCTGCTCGCGGTGACCTACATCCCGGAAATCTCGCTCTTCCTGCCGCGGTTCCTCGGCATGTAAGACCGACTTCGGGGACGCCGGGCGGACGCGCGTTCGCCCGGTGAAGCGTCCTGGAGATGGAGATCCCTGTTACGCCTCGCCGCTCGCCGGTGGGGCGACGCCGTTTTCGAGGTTCAGCAGCTCGCGCAGCTGGGCCGAGCCGTCCGCGGCAGCCGCCGCGATGTCGTCGAAGAGCAGGCTCGCTTCGGCAAGCAGGCTCGGATCCGGATCGACGCTGGTGATCGTGTCGAAATCGTAGAGCAGGCCGAGCAGTGCCGCGATCTTGTGCTGCTGGTCATGGGCGGCGGCGAGCAGGCGTTTCTGCTCCTTCCGCTGCTCCATCTGTTCCATCCGCGTCAGCGCCCTTTCCACCTTCTCGCGGCAGGCGCAATCGAGCGCCGTGTTCATCACCACCGTGCGCACCTGGCCGATCGCCTCGCGAAGGCCGCGCCGGTGCACCGGGGCAGGCGAGGCATTGTCGATGACCGTCAAAGTGTCGCGCGTCATGTCTGCGCTCCGTGGGCTGTGTTGCGGGCCCTTGCGACCCAGGCGGCCCCCTCCCGCGCATGATGGAAGCCGTTCGAGAGCGGCACGTCGGGATAGATTGCCCCGATCCGGGCGACCGCCTCGTCCGCGTCGATCCGTTCGGCAAGCGCGTCCTCATAGACCTGCGCAATCGCCGCCATGTCGCAGTCCTGCGGCGACAAGCGGAAGCGCGAGACGCCGGCGGTGACGAGATCCGGCAGTTCGCCGACCAGCGCCTGGCAGGTGTGGGAAACCGTCTGAACGCCATTGAGCGCGAGGAAGGACTGCCGGTCGAGCGTGCGGACCGGCATTCCGTCCGGTTCCTCGCCGCAGACGAACTGGCAGTTGTCCTTGATCTGGCCCTTGGCGCGGGCGTGCGCGCAGCGTGCGGAAATCGCCAGCGGAATGCGGCCGAAGGCGAAGACCTCGAAGGCGATGCCGGGGGCGCCCGCCGCGATCTCGGCTACGGAAGCCATCGAAAGCTCCGGCGGCAGGCAGATCGAACTCGCCCCGCGGGCGGCGAGAAGCTTCGCAGTCGCGGCGTTGTAGACGTTGATCAGTGGCCCGACCGTGTGCCGCTTGCCGGCCAGAAGTCCGAGCGCGGAAAGGTCGTTCGCCTCGACGATATGGGCGCTGTCGCGGATGAGGTTGCGGACGTGCTGGGCCTCGCGCTCGATCGTCACCAGCGCCAGCGTCGAAAGCCGCACGGACTTGCTCGCCGCCTCGAGCCGCTCCACCACCTCGGCGAGATGCGGCTCTGTAAAATGCAGGCGCTTGGAGCAGACCGTCTCTCCGATAACCACCTCGCCGACGGGTGCCTCGTCGGCGATGCGGAAATAGAAGTCGCGCCATTTCGGGCCGTCCCAGAGATAGAGAACGGGCCCGAGTACCAGTGCCGGATTGGCTGAAACCATGGTCATGTCCTTGTTATCTCCAGCGCTTTTCGTAGGCGCCGGACGTCGTCTTCTGGCCTTCGCTGAGGAGCCGGAGACGAGAGAGCAATGCCGGTCGCGCCGCCGCATCGGCGGCAAGCGCCTGCCGCAGCGTCGATACCACCTCGGCCACATAGGCCTTGCCGCGTTGCCGCCCCTCGACCTTGAGCGCGCAGACGCCCGCCGCGCGAAGTGCGTCGAGGTGATCCATGACGTCGAGCGAGACCGGGTCCTCGAAGGCGTAGCCGCTGTCGCCGCCGGTTTCGAAACGCCCCTTGCAGAGCGTCGGATAGCCGGCGGCCTCGCCGGCCGGGAAGCGGTTGATCGTGTATTCGCCGAGCTCGGAGACGAGTTCGGCGCCGTCCTGCCGGTAGCGCACGTGACTTGCCGGCGAGCACACGCCGTTCATGTTCGGCGACTTGCCGGTGGCATAGGAGGAGAGCGAGCACCGCCCTTCGGCCATGACGCAGAGCCCGCCGAAGACGAAGACCTCGATCTCGCAGCGGATCTGCGGCGCCAGCCGGGCGATGTCGGCAATCGTCAGCGTGCGCGGCAGCACCACGCGCTTCGCATTGAAGGCGTCGACCAGAAAGTTGATCGCGTCGGCATTGGAGGCGGAGGCCTGCACCGAGACATGCAGGCGCTGGTCGGGATGCTTTTCCGCGACATAGGCCATGAGGCCAAAGTCGGCGAGGATCAGCGCATCTGCACCGAGCCGCACGGCCTCGTCGGCCGCCTTGTACCAGATGTCTTCGGCGCCGGCGCGCATGAAGGTATTGAGCGCGACGAAGGTCATGACGCCCTTGCGCTTGGCGAAGGCGATCGCCTCGCCGAGTTCGGCCGGCGTGAAATTGAGGCCGGGGAAGTTGCGGGCATTGGTCTCGTCGCGGAAGCCGCAATAGACGGCGTCCGCGCCGGCATTGACGGCCTCGCGGAAGGCGGCGGGCGTTCCCGCCGGGCAGATCAGTTCCATTGGCCGGCCTCCCCGGTCAGCGCGCGGTCGCGGACATAGGTGAGCGCCCTGCTGACGAGCGGCGCAAGGGGGCCGGAGGCCTGGCCGAGATCCTTCGGCAGGTCGATATTGCTGTCGTCGAGAGCGTTCCTCAGTGCCAGCATCGCCTCCATGTCGCCGGTGACGGTCAGGTCGCGCGAGAAGAACAGGGCGTCGGCGTCGCAGCGACCTTCGAGCAGCGCCAGAAGCAGGAAGAGCGGCCCCTGCACGGCGGCATCGGCCTCCGGCCGCTTCGGCTTGCGGACGACGGTGAGCGAGAGGCGGGAGGGCTCGACGAGGAAGCCGATCGGCAGGTCGTCCGGCACGAAGCCATAGCGCTTCTGGCGATACTCGCCCAGCCGTTCGAACAGGCCGGGATGGGCCTTCAGGACCCGGGTGAAGGCCAGCCTCGCCGCACGTTCGATCATGAAGACCGGAATGACGCCAAGGGGGTCGGCGAGGGCAGGCGGAACACGCATCAGGAGCACCTTTCGAAAGGGGAGGTCGCGCCATGCTAACGGCATCGAGGATGCGGTCATTTGAGCCAGCGCAAAGACATGCAGGTTTTCCTCCGCCACAGAGGCGGGATGACCCAAGCTCCCCCAGCCATCCGCCGTTTCTCCGATCTCCAGCATTTCATGGGCGAACTCGAGCGGCGCGGCCGTCTGAAGCGGGTGGAAAAGCCCGTCTCGCTCGTCCACGAGATCACCGAAATCCACCGGCGGACGCTTGAGGCCGGTGGTCCGGCGCTGCTCTTCGAAAAACCGGTCGATGCCGCGGGCAAGGTTTGCGGCGTCCCGCTTCTCGCCAATCTCTTCGGCACGCGCGAACGCATCGAGTGGGGCTTCGGGCTCGAGAACGGTGGCCTGCCGCGGCTGGCCGCCATGCTCGCCGACCTGCGCGATCCGCGGCCGCCGAAATCCATGCGCGATGCGTGGGGCAAGCTGCCGCTCCTGAGGGCTGCACTGTCCATGCGTCCGCGAAACGTCACCCGTCCGCCGGTGCAGGACATTGTCTGGCGCGACGAGGAGATCGATCTCGGGCGCCTGCCGATCCAGTGGTGCTGGCCGGGCGAACCGGCGCCGCTGGTCACCTGGCCGCTCGTCATCACCCGGGCGCCGGACGATCCGACCGACGTCAATGTCGGCATCTACCGCATGCAGGTCCTCGACGGAAAGCGCCTGATCATGCGCTGGCTCGCCCATCGCGGCGGCGCCCGCCACCACCGGATGTGGCAGAAGCTCGGGCAGGACATGCCGGTGACGGTCGCGATCGGTGCCGATCCGGCGACGATCCTCGCCGCTGTCATGCCGCTGCCGGAGGGTATGAGCGAGATGAATTTCGCCGGACTTCTGAAGGGCAGGCGTTCCGAGCTTGCCCCGGCGCTCACCGTCCCGCTTTGCGTGCCGGCCAATGCCGAGATCGTGCTCGAAGGCACGGTGTCCGCAAGCGAGACGGCGGAGGAGGGACCTTACGGCGACCATACCGGCTACTACAACAGCGTCGAGCGCTTCCCGGTGATGACACTTTCGGCGATCACCACGCGTCGCAACCCGGTCTATCTCTCGACCTATACGGGCCGACCGCCCGACGAGCCGTCCGTGCTCGGCGATGCGATGAGCGAGATCTTCCTGCCGCTCGTCAAGCGGCAGTATCCGGAGATTGCCGATCTCTGGCTGCCGCCGGAGGCATGCTCCTACCGCGCCATGGTGGTCGCAATCGACAAGCGCTATCCCGGACAGGCGCGGCGGGTGATGATGGGATTGTGGTCGATGTTGCCGCAGTTCAGCTACACGAAGCTCATCATCGCCGTCGACCCGGATATCAATGTGCGCAGCTGGCCCGACATCGCCTGGGCGCTGTCTACCCGCTTTGACGCGAGCCGCGACGTCACCGTGATCGCCGACACGCCGATCGACTATCTCGATTTCGCCTCGCCGAAACCCGGCCTCGGCGGCAAGCTCGGCCTCGACGCCACGACCAAGATCACGCCGGAAAGCGAACGCGAGTGGGGCCGGGTGCTGAAGATGTCGCCGGAGGTCACGGCGAAGGTCGATGCGATCTGGGCGGACCTCGGGATCGGAGAGACGCCATGAGCCGGACGCGGATCGTACTCGGTGTCTCCGGTGCTTCGGGCGCCGCCATTCCGCTCCGCATCCTGGAGCGGTTGCAGGAAATCGAGGATGTCGAAACCCATCTCGTCGTTTCCGAGGCGGCGCGGCGGACCCTGTCCCACGAATGCGGTCCCGGCGCCTTGGGGCGCCTGCTGGCGATGGCAACCGAGAACCATCCGATCCGCGACGTAGGCGCCGCGATCGCCAGCGGCTCGTTCCGCACGGCAGGCATGATCGTCGCGCCGTGCTCGATGCGCACGCTTGCGGCGATCGCGACCGGCATCGCCGACAACCTTCTCGTCCGTGCCGCCGATGTCCATCTCAAGGAGCGCCGCCGGCTGATCCTGCTTGCGCGGGAAACGCCGCTTCATCTCGGCCACCTGCGCAACATGTGCTCCGTCGCCGAGATGGGCGCGATCGTCATGCCGCCGGTTCCGGCCTTTTATCACAGGCCCGAAAGCGTGGAGGCGATCGTCGATCATATCGCCGCCCGCGCGATCGATCTCCTCGGCCTGCCGATCCCGCCGCTTGCACGCGAATGGGAAGGCTGAGCGTCAGGAGCCGGCGAGCAGAAGAGGATCGGCGCCGAAGAGGAAAAGATGGCCGCCGGCGAGCAGCCAGAGGGTGATGAGGGCCGTCAGCACGAAGGCTGCGATGATCTCCCGGTCGATCCGGAAGGAGACCCGTCCGGTAAGGATCGCCGCAAAGGGAATGAGCGGGGTAGGGGCCGTCTCGGTCGTCCAGTCGCCGGTGAGCCGCCGGCGGGCGCGACGGTCGAGCATGAAGAAGCCGCCGAAGGAAAAGAGTGCCAGTCCGCCGAAGAGCAGAAGCGAACGCAGGTCGCCGTTCGGCACGAGGTGCCCGAGCGCCCAGAAGCTGAAGCCCCACAAAACGGGATGGCGGGTGACGGCGACGATCGCGCCCGTCGGCGCCTCGGAACTGCGCAGCGTGATCGAGAACGGATTGCCGGAGAAGAGCCCGGCCAGCACGAAGAACACGCCGACCGGCGCGGCGACCAGCGTCACCATCGCCTGCCAGGGCGCGGGCTCCCATAGCTCGACATAATCCATCCGGAGTGCCGCATAGAACAGCCAGGCGATAGCGGCGACCGAAGCGAGCGAATAGAGGCCGAGATAAAGCCGCCGGCCGAGCGTGGCGATCAGCCGCCCTCGGATGGCCGGGATCGCCGGAACCGAATGCAGCGCGAGGAACACGGCGAAGGCGATCACGAATTCGGTCATGGCGGCGAGCTTACATGACGCTGTCGGGCGTGCCAAACATTTCGATCAGGCTCTTTTCCGCCGCGACATGGCGGCGCAGGCATTCGAAGAAGCCGCGCAGCATATAACCGACCGTGTCGAAGGAAAGGCCGCAGTGATTGTCGAGCATCGCATCCAGCGTCAGGGCCACCTCTTCGGCGGCAATCCTGTCGCACATGTGCTCGCCTTTCAGCCGGTCGATCGTCATCGCCGAGAAGCAGGAACCGGCGCTTTCCTCAAGAAAGGGATAGAGGACCAGCTCCTCCACGGTCTGCGTGCGGGTGAGCACGGGAACGATCTCCGTGGCGACCTGCTGGCAGAGGTCGTAGTCGAGGCTGAAGGGAAGCGAATCGGCGATTGTCTCCAGGCGGTCGCAGAGGCTCAGAAGTTCCTCGTGGTTGTGCCGGATCGCCTCGGTCTTGGTGCTGGGGGGCATCATTGCGAGGGTCCTAGCGGTCGATGAAGAGCACGGCGGCGATCGCCACCGAGGCAAGTACGGCCGAGATCGTCCCGGTGCGTTGCAGGACGCCCATGCGATAGAGCATGAGCGCGAACGCGATGATGACGGGGGTGGCCACGGAAAGGCCGATATGGGCGTCGGTCACGGGGAATTCTCCTGTTCTGCCGCAATCCTAGGCCGCCTGCCGTGCCGTTCTTTGTGATTTCGCAAAGAAGCATGCGGCCCATCCACTAAAGAGAGGCGACCGAAACGGAACGGGGTGCCCTTGCCATGGCCGATATGACCGTAACGACTTTCGCGGAGAGCGAGGAGGGCGACACACTCCTCCTGTGGATTCTGGCCTGGAGCGAACTCGTCGCCTTCGGCATCCTGATCGGTGCCTTTCTGATCGCGTCAGTCATCGATCCGCTGGCCTTTTCCACCGCGCAGATGCATCTGCGGCCGGGGCTTGCCGCAATCAACACGCTCGTCCTCCTGACGAGCGGCTGGCAGGCGGCGCTCGCCGCCCGTCCCGGCGCGTCGCTTGCCGAGACCCGCCGCGGGCTTTTGCTGGCGGCATTGTTCGGCCTCGTCTTCCTCGCGGTGAAACTCTTCGAGTACAGCGGCGAGATCGGTGTGGCCGGCGACGAGAGCTTCGGAGTCTTCTTCGAACTCTATTTCCTGGTGACCGGCTTTCATCTGCTCCACGTCGTCTTCGGCTCCGCGGTGCTTGCGCTGGTCGCCTGGCGGCCGACGCGCAGCAACGTCGCGCTCATCACCACGCTCTGGCACGTGATCGACCTCGTCTGGATCGTCCTGTTCCCGCTTTTCTATCTGGTCTGACGCCATGGCCCACGGAACCACAAGACAGCTCAACCTCGCCTACGCGATCCTGATCGCGCTGGCACTTTCCGGCGTGGTGCTCGCGGCATGGGGTGCCGCGCTTCCTGCGGCAGGGGCGGGAATCCTCGTGCTTGCGGTCCTGAAGGCGCGCTTCGTCATCATCGATTTCATGGGGCTCGGCGCGGCGCCGCCGGCCCTGCGCATCGGCCTCATCGCCTGGCCGGTCGCCTTCGCGCTCGCCGGCCTCGGCAAGATCGTGCTCTCGGCGGTACTCGCCGGCTGAGCCTCCGTTCTGATCTTTGCCAAAACGCAAAGAACAGATCGGGGGAAGCTCTAGAAGAGGCTCGTCCCGCCCAGTGTGCGTACTCCCAGCGACGCCTGGCACGGGACACGGGGGACAACCCACGCTGGCGCGCCGACGCGCCCGCCTGGACTAGGAAAGGACCATGGGATGGCAGAGCGCCTAACCAAGACCGGGGCCCGCAACGTCTTTTATGGCGGCTCCATCTTCTTCTTCACGATCTTCGTGGGCCTCACGGCCCACAGCCACTATTACATGAGAACGACCTCCACGGACGAGACGACGCTGACCGACGGCGTCGCCCGCGGCAAGCACGTCTGGGAAAAGAATTCCTGCATCAACTGCCATACGCTGCTCGGCGAGGGCGCCTATTTCGCGCCGGAACTCGGAAACGTCTGGAAGCGCTGGGGTGGCGACACCGATCCCGCCGCCGCGCGCGACACCCTCAAGGCCTGGATGGCCGCCCAGCCCTCCGGCGTCGAGGGACGCCGCCAGATGCCGCAGTTCAACCTGACGGAACAGGAGCTCAACGATCTCGCCGACTTCCTTGAATGGACGAGCAAGATCAAGACGCAGAACTGGCCGCCGAACGACGCCGGTTGAGAGCGAGCGACAAGGAGAAAAGACGATGAAATATCAAACCCAAAAGGTCGCGATGCTGTACTTCTACGGCGCGCTCGGCCTCTTCCTCGCCCAGGTTCTCTTCGGCGTCCTCGCCGGCACGATCTACGTGCTGCCGAACACGCTTTCCGAGCTTGTGCCCTTCAACATCGTGCGCATGATCCACACCAATGCGCTGATCGTCTGGTTGCTTATGGGCTTCATGGGCGCCACCTACTACCTGATCCCCGAGGAGACCGAGACTGAGCTCTTCAGCACGAAGATCGCCATCGCCCAGTTCTGGATCTTCCTCGGCGCCGCAGCGGTCGCAGTGGTCGGCTATCTGTTCCACATCCACGAGGGCCGCGAGTTCCTCGAACAGCCCTTCGCGATCAAGGTCGGCATCGTGATCGTCGCGCTGATGTTCCTCTTCAACATCACGCTGACGGTGCTGAAGGGTCGCAAGACCGTCGTCACCAACATCCTGATCTTCGGTCTCTGGGGCGTCGCGATCTTCTTCCTCTTCGCCTTCTACAATCCGGCGAACCTCGCGCTCGACAAGATGTACTGGTGGTACGTCGTCCATCTCTGGGTCGAGGGCGTATGGGAACTGATCATGGCGTCCGTGCTCGCCTTCCTGATGATCAAGCTCAACGGCATCGACCGCGAGGTCGTCGAGAAGTGGCTCTACGTCATCGTCGGCCTGGCGCTCTTCTCCGGCATCCTCGGCACCGGCCACCACTTCTACTGGATCGGCGCCCCGGGCTACTGGCAGTGGATCGGCTCGCTCTTCTCGACCCTCGAAGTGGCGCCCTTCTTCACCATGGTGATCTTCACCTTCGTGATGACCTGGAGGGCTGGCCGCAAGCATCCGAACCGCGCCGCGCTCCTCTGGTCGATCGGCTGCTCGGTGATGGCGTTCTTCGGCGCCGGCGTCTGGGGTTTCCTGCACACGCTGTCCTCGGTGAACTACTACACCCACGGCACGCAGGTCACCGCCGCCCACGGTCACCTCGCCTTCTTCGGCGCCTATGTGATGCTGAACCTCGCGATGATGGCCTATGCCGTGCCGGAAATCCGCGGACGTGCACCGTATAACCAGTGGCTCTCCATGGTCAGCTTCTGGGCGATGTGCACGGCGATGTCGGTGATGACCTTCGCGCTCACCTTCGCAGGCGTCCTCCAGGTGCATCTGCAGCGCGTTCTCGGCGAAAGCTACATGGACGTGCAGGACCAGCTCGCCCTCTTCTACTGGATCCGCCTGGGTTCGGGGGCGGTGGTGCTGGTTTCGGCGCTGATGTTCATCTGGGCGATCCTGGTGCCGGGCAAGAAGCGCGAGCCGACCTACACGGGCCTCACACAGCCGGCGGAGTGATCTCTCCGCGACCGCTACGCTACCTCCCCGGTGAGGGGAGGTAGCAGGCCCCATAAAATTCCAGCACAAGGAACACCCCCAATGAACCTGATGCTCAAGACCGCGTCCGCATCCGCCGACATCCCGTCCTATACGCCGGCCGGCAACGAGTGCGCTCTTTTCGAAACGGCCTGGACCCGGCAGCTGCCGCTGCTCCTCAAGGGGCCGACGGGCTGCGGCAAGACCCGCTTCGTGAGCCACATGGCGGCGAAGCTCGGCGTCCCGCTGTCTACCGTTTCCTGCCATGACGACCTCGCTGCCGCGGATCTCACCGGCCGCTACCTGCTGAAGGGTGGAGACACGGTCTGGGTCGACGGGCCGCTCACCCGGGCGGTGCGCGAAGGGGGCATCTGCTATCTCGACGAGGTAGTCGAGGCCCGCAAGGACGTTGCCGTCGTATTGCATCCGCTGACCGACGACCGCCGCATCCTGCCGCTTGAACGGACCGGCGAGGAGCTCGAAGCCCCGCCCGGCTTCATGCTCGTCGTTTCCTACAACCCCGGCTATCAGAATCTCCTGAAGACGCTGAAGCCTTCGACGCGGCAGCGCTTCGTGGCAATCGAGTTCGACTTCCTGCCGAAGGAGCAGGAGATCGCCGTCGTCTCCGCCGAAAGCGGCCTGCCCGAAGGCCGGGTCGCCATGCTCGTCGAGCTTGCCCGAAAGCTCCGGGCGCTGAAGGGCCACGACCTCGAGGAAGGCGTCTCGACCCGCCTGCTCGTCTACTGCGCGAGCCTGGTCGACGCGGGACTGTCGATCCGCGAAGCGGTGCGCTCGGCGATGATCGAGCCCCTGACCGACGAACCGGACGTGCGCGCCGGACTTCTCGAAGTCGCCGATGCGGTGATCCGCTGAGAGGACCGGACCATGCTGGATTTCCTCGAACTCGAAGAGACGGTCGGACGTGCCTGGCATCGTCTGGCGGGCAACACCCGCACGTGGCCGTGCTATCCCGAGGATGCGGTAAGCCTCGATGAAATCCAGCCCGTGCTCGCCGTCTGTTTCCGTGGGTTCGGCGGTGAGCACGCCGTGCAGGTTGCACCCGCCCGCGGACGGACCTCCGGCCACCGGCTGAAGCTCCGCCAGAGACTCGGATTGGGCGAGGAGAAGCTGGTCCAGCCCGGCCGTGACCACGCGACGTTGATGTTGCCGCCGGCGATCGACCTTTTCCCGGACAAGGCGCTCAATCGCGACCTCTATATCTGGCTCGCCGCGGCCATGGCGGTGATGCCGCTCGAAGCGCTGGACGCGCGTGACCCGCTCATCCGCGACCTCGAGGCTCTCGCCCGTGCAGAGGCGACGGTCGCGACCGTCCTGTCTGCCTTTCCGGGGCTCGAACCGCGCTATCGCAGGCTCTGCGCCGCGGTGCTGAAGGAGCGTCGGCGCGGTGCCCTGCCGACCGTCGAGCAGCATGTCGAGGACCGCATACGCGACCTCCTGCTGAAGGGTGTCGGCCGGCTTGCCGAGCCCGAGCCGCATCGGTTTCCGGAACGTGCGCCGCCTGGCTACCTGCCGATGCTGCCGGTGCCGCTCTGGCCGGACGCATTGATCCGCGAGGAGAGCGACGCCCGGACGGACGAGGATTCGCCCGCCTCCGCCGCAGACCGTCAGGCCGGTAATGCCGGCCGTCACGTCGCGACCCGCGAAAAGAAGGACAGACGCGAGCAGTCCCGCAGCCCCTTCATTCTCAACCGCTTCGAAAAGATCCTCGCCATGGCCGAGATGGTCAATGTCGACCGCCCCGGCGACGACAGCGACGACCACGACGCCGCAGCGGCCGAGGAACTGGACGACATGACGCTCGGCGAGCGCAAGGGCAGGCCCTCGGCGCGCTTCCGTTTCGACCTCGACCTGCCGCCGGAGGCGCTGGACCGCACGCCGCTCACCGCGGAACTCAGCTATCCGGAATGGGACTACCGGTCAAACGCCTACCTGAAGAACCATTGCCGCGTGCTCGCGAGCCCCGCCCCGGTGGAGGGCGAGACACTGGAGGCCCGCGACGAGATGCGCAGCCTCATCCGACGGGTGAAGCGGCAGTTCGAAGTGCTGCGGCCGCGCCACGAGGTGCTGCGGGCACAGATCGACGGGTCGGATCTCGACCTCGACGCGGTGGTGCGGGCGAGGACCGACCTTGCCGCCGGCGGGCAGGGCAGCGACCGTGTCCACCTGATGAGCCGCCCGCGGGCCCACGATCTCGCCGTCTCGATCCTCGTCGACGTCTCGCTCTCGACGGATGCGTGGTTCGACGACCGCCGGGTGCTCGATGTCGAGAAGGAGGCTCTGCTGGTGCTCGCGCACGGGCTTTCGGCCTGCGGCGACAACCACTCGATCCTGACCTTCACCTCGCGCCGGCGCTCCTGGGTGCGGGTTGAGACGGTCAAGGATTTCGGCGAGCCGATGAATGCCACGGTGGAGCGTCGTATCGCGGCGCTGAAGCCCGGCTATTACACCCGCATCGGGGCGGCGATCCGTCACGCCACCGCGGGGCTCAAGGAACAGCCGAACCGGCGGCGCCTGCTTCTGGTGCTGACCGACGGCAAGCCGAATGATGTCGATCACTACGAAGGACGTTTCGCGCTCGAAGACAGCCGTCGTGCGGTCATCGAGGCGCGCCGGTCGGGTGTGCAGGTGTTCGGCGTGACGGTGGACAGGGAGGCACAAGCCTACGTGCCGGCGATCTTCGGACAGAACGGCTATGCGATCGTTTCGCACATCGCCCGGCTGCCCTCGGCGCTGCCGGCGATTTACCGCGGCCTGGCCGGATAGGGCGGAAAGCCGGCTGCGGGAAGGCCCGGCGAGGTGGGGATCGCCGGGCCTTACATTTTTTGAGGGGAAGCCGAACTCAGCGCGCGCTGAGTTTTCTCAGCCGGTGGGCGAGATAGAAGCCGAGACGGCTGACGAACAGCGTCAGCACGAAGGCGATCGGCCAAGCGATGATGAACTGGCGCGGCCATATCCTGAGCCACTCGGCGGTCGGCCCGAGCGCAATCAGCGACATGATGCCTGACATCGAAAGAGCCATCATCAGCGTTATCAGGAGTTGGGCAAGCAGGAGCGTAGGTCGGTCGATCATGGTTTTTCCGTTGTTGCGGAGGTGCCATGGCGGACCTTGCGATCCGTGCGGCACCTACCTGGAAGAGGTTGGTGCCGTGGGTTCGCGTGTCGCGACTATATCCCGTGCTCGACGGGGACCGGAATAACCACACCGGTCTTGAATTTTTTCGGCATCCGTCGGGTACGTCGCGACGGATGCGTTGTCAATGCCGCCGCCCGGCGCGCGTCCGTCCTCACGCCACCTTGGAATAGGTACGGCCTGCCTCCGCCAGATAGGCATCGAAGCACGCGGCGACGGAACGGATGAGGAAGCGGTGGTCGGGCTTCACCGTGAGCACGCCGTCATCGAGATCCACGACGCCGTCGCCGTTCAGCCGTTCGAGCATCGTGTTTGCATCGAGCAGCACTTCCGGATCAAAGCCATGCTCGCCCGCAATCCCGTGAAGATCGGCGCGGAAATCGCACATCAGCCGCTCGATCACCGCCGCCCGCAGCCGGTCCTCGGCCGTCAGCCGATAGCCCTTCGCGGTCGCGAGCCGGCCCGAGGCGACGTGCTGGGCATATTGCCCGATCGCCACCTCGTTCTGGGCATAGCCTACCGCAGTGCGCCCGATCGCCGAGGCGCCGAGGCCGATCAGGGTCTTGCAGGCATCTGTCGTGTAGCCCTGGAAATTCCGGTGCAGCCGCCCCTGCCGCTGGGCAAGCGAGAGCTCGTCCTCGGGCAGCGCGAAATGATCGAGCCCGATGCGCTGGTATCCGGCGGCGACAAGCGTCTCGGCGATGGCCTCGGCCTGTGCATTGCGTTCGGAGGCACCCGGAAGCGCCGCCTCGTCGATCATCCGCTGGTGCTTCTTGAACGCCGGGATATGCGCGTAGCCGAAGACGGCGAACCGGTCTGGCCGCATGGCGATCGCCGTTTCGGCCGTCTCGACGCAGGAGCGGACCGTCTGGTGCGGCAGGCCGTAGATGAGATCGAAATTGATGCTGTCGACACCCGTCCGGCGCAGTCCCGTTGCCGCGTCCTCCGTCTGTTCTGCCGTCTGGATGCGGTTGATCGCCTTCTGCACCACCGGATCGAAGCTCTGCACGCCGAGGCTTGCACGGTTGACGCCGGCCTGTCCGAGGGCGGCGATCATTTCTGCCTTCAGCGTTCGCGGATCGATCTCGACGGCGACCTCGGCTGCAGGCGAGAAATCGAAGTTCTGCTGCAGGAAAGCCATGAGATCGAGGAACTCGGCGGCTTCCATGATCGTCGGCGTGCCGCCGCCGAAATGCACGTTACCGACGCGCAGCTGCCGTTTCGCAGCGGCACCGACGGCGCGGACCTCGCGCTTCAGCACCTCAAGATAGTCGAGGATCGGCTGGTCCTTCTGGGTGATGGAGGTATGGCAGCCGCAATACCAGCACATCGACCGGCAGAAGGGGATATGCAGATAGAGGGAAACGGCTTCGTGCGCCGGGACCGCCGCAAGCCAGTCGCCATAGGTTCCGGCGCCGATCGCGGCAGAGAAGCGGGGTGCGGTCGGATAGCTGGTATAGCGCGGCAGGCGCGCGTCGCCATAGGTTTCGATGAAGTTCTTGTCCATGTCGCTTCAACCCTCGTTCGGTGATGAAGCGCACGCTAGTGCGGGGACGGGACTTGTTCTTTGTTAAATCCCAAGGAGCGGCACGATTGCCTCTCTGGCGAAAACTAACCTAGACGAGCAGGTAATAGACGCCGCTTGCGGCAATCAGACCGCCGAGTGCGCGCACGACGTAGCCCTGATAAAGCCGGCCGAGCGCGAAGCCGATGCCGATCCCGAGGATGTGGATGAGGCCGGTCGAGACGACGAAGCCGACGGTGAAGGCTGCGGGATCGGTCGCCCTCAGCGTCAGCTGCCCATGCGGATAGCCGTGGAAGATCGCGAAGAAGGCGACGATGACGAGCGCCGCCCATTCCGGCGCCACCCAGCGGGCGGCGATCACGCCGCCGAGCACCAGCAGCGAGACGGCAATCGCGATCCGGATAAGCTCGTCGGGAAAGAGCCCGAGCATGCCGGCGAAGCCGCCGACGCACATGATGAGCGGGAAGGTGGCCGGAAGCGCCCACACAGACCGGCCTCCCATCTGCGCGCCCCAGAGCCCGACCGCCAGCATCGCGAGAAAGTGATCGAAGCCGGCGAGCGGATGGCCGAAGCCGCTGCCGAAGCCGCCCATGACGCCGCCGAGCGCATGGGCAGAGGCTTCCGCGGGCACGGCCGCCATTGCGACCGCCCCGAGAACGGCTGGCAGGAAAGATGGGCCGCGGCGGCGGGTTCTTGGCCGGCGGGGAGACTTCGGCGGGCGGATCATGGCATTTCTCCAGGCTACATGACGGCGGAGAACAACCGCCTCCGACACGATCCATCTACAATCTCCGGTGATTCGGATATAGTCGAGGCCCGACTCGCCAGCTATCTGCCGGCGGCCTGCGACACGTCGAACGGGAGATCGCACCCATGCTGTTTTCGAATGCACCGCGTCGTTTGGCGGCAGTCCTGCTTTCCGGCCTTGCACTGGCGACGGTGCCGGCCGTGGCACAGGCCCACATCCTGCAGGGGCAGGCCGGCGGCTTCCTCCACGGCTTCGAGCATCCCCTTTCGGGCGTCGACCACATGCTGGCGATGTTTTGCGTCGGCCTCTGGGGCGCGCAGATGGGCGGCCGCGCCGTCTGGAGCCTGCCGATCGCCTTCCCGCTGATCATGGTCGCCGGCGGCATGATGGGAATTGCCGGCGTTCCGCTACCGGCCGTCGAAAGCGGCATTGCCCTTTCGATCATCGTCCTCGGCGCCTCGATCGCCCTGCTGTGGCGTCCGCCGGAATGGCTCGCGCTCGCGGTGATCGGCATCTTTGCGATCTTCCACGGCTATGCCCACGGCGCCGAACTGCCGAACGCCACCGACCCGGCCGACTATGCGATCGGTTTCGTGGTCGCGACGGGTCTCATCCATATCGCCGGCGTCGCGGTCGGGCTTCTCTTCCAGCGCGTGCGTGCGGGCGAGCTGTCGCGTGCGCTCGGCGGGCTGATCGGCCTCGGCGGCCTCTACTTCCTCGTTTCCTGATGTCGCTGCAAATGCCGGTGGCGGCGCCGTCGCGTCGAAGTCTTCGTCTGGCGGCGTGTGCGCTTGCACTCGCCGGCGCCGTGGCACTTGCTGCCTCCGCCTACCAGTCCGGCTGGCAGGGCAATTGGCTTCTTGCTTCCGTCTTCACCTCCGAACGCATCCTGCCGCTTGTCGGCCTCGGCCTTCTTCTCGGCCAGTTGCCGCGGCGGGCGTTGCCGTTCGCCCTGGCATCCCTCGTGTTGGGAGCGGCCGCCGGCATCCTCCTGCGCGAGCCCTTCTTCGCGCTGATGGCGCAAGTGCCGGGCGCTGCGGCGCACTTATTCCTCACCGGCCCAATCGCCTGCGTGCTCATCGGCCTGCCACTCGTGCTGCCGCGTGGCGCGCGGGTGTGGATCGCTCTGCCGCTGCTGGCGCCGACGGGCCCGGCTCTTGCGATTGCGACGCTTCTCGGCGACCCGACCCTGCACGAGTGGAGCTACCGGCCGCTGGCCTTTGCCGCTGAAATCTGGCTCTCGGCCACCGCGGCGCTCGCCGCGGCCGCCTTCGACCGGGCCTGGCTCACCGTTGCCGCCCGCATCTTCGCGAGCTGGCTGATCGCCATCGGCTTTCTCTACGGCGGGGCGTATATGGCGACCAGGCGCACCGCGCTCGAGCCTCCGCCGTTTCCGGCGCTGCCGGCCGACGGTGCGTTCCCGGGCTTCGGGCGCGTCCTGCAGGAGCTCGACGGAAAGGAGCCTGCCGGATGATCCGCCGTTCTTTGCCGGTTCGGGCGTTCGTCGCCTCTCTCTTCTGGCTGACGTCTGCGGGTCTCGCGGCGAGCCATCCGGATATCGCCGTGACCGCGCGCGTGCTGTTCGATGTAAAGGCCGGCCGGCTGGTCGCGGTCGCCGAGAACCTCGCAGTCGACGAAGCCTCGAGCCGCCGCATTATCGGCCGGTTCGATGCGGATGGTGACGGTACCTTCGATCCGGCCGAACGCGTCGCGATGCACCATGCGCTGACCGGCGACCTCGGCGGGTTCGGCTTCTTCGCGGAGCTCTCGGCAGACGGAGAGCGGGTGGCTCTCGATATACCGGACGTCTTCGACGCGACCATCTCCGATGGCGTCGTGACCGTCGTCTTCGGCTTCCGGCTCAAGGAGCCCGTCGCGCTCGCCGGCCGCAAGATCGAACTCATGTTGCGGGATCGCGACTATATCGCCGCCGTGGCCTTCGCCGTGGATCGGCCTGCGCTCGTCCGGGGCGGCGAGGGCTGCACCGTCGGGCGGGAGACGCGCCCCGCCGATGCCTATTTCGGCGGCCTGGTCGTGCCGGAAGCGGTCGTCCTCGCCTGCCGCTGAGCGTCAGAGGAAAATCTTGCGTTCCTCGTTCACCAGCTCCTGCAGGTATTGGACGACGGTGCGCACACGGGTTAGATCGCGGGCGCTTTCGTGGAAGATCGTCCAGTAGGCGCGCCGGATCGCCACGTCCGGCAGCACGCGGCAGAGCTCCGGATACTGCCGGGCGATATAGGTGTGAAGGATGCCGATTCCGGCTCCGGAACGCACCGCCTCGGTCTGCCCGATCGCGCTCGATATCTCGAAGGCGGAATCCCAGCTGCGCGAAATTTCGCCGGTGTAATTCAGCGAGGCGGAGTAGATGAGGTCTTCCACGTAGCCGATCAGGTTGTGTTCTTTCAGCGCCTCGACATTCGCCGGACCTCCTGCTTCCGAGAGATAGTCGCGCGAGGCATAGAGGCCGAGCGCATATTCCGTGAGCTTGGAGGAGACGAGCCGACCGGTCTCCGGGCGCTCGACGGTGATCGCAATATCGGCCTCGCGGCTCGACAGCGAGAACGCCCGCGGCACCGGCACGAGCTGGATCTTGAGCTGCGGGTGGCGGTCGATCAGCCGTCCCAGCCGCGGCGCGAGGAAGGCGACGCCGAACCCGTCCGGCGCGCCGATCCGGACCGTTCCGGCGACCGCCGTGTCGGTGCGTCCGAGCCGGGCCTGGGCGGCGAGCATCTCGGTTTCGATACGCTCGGCGGAGACGAGAAAGCCTTCGCCTTCGGCGGTGAGCTCGCAGCCGTTGGTGCGCCGGACGAAGAGCCGGGTCTGCAGTGCCTCCTCAAGCGCGGTCAGCCGTCGTGACAGGGTCGCATGATTGACTCCGAGCCGCCGGGATGCAGCAAGGATCTGGCCGGCCCGCGCCACCGCAAGGAAGATGCGAACGTCATCCCAGTTCACGCGCGACTGCCTCCTCGAAGCATTAGTTTCTGCACAACAGATGCGTATATCATCGCGTTGTGTTGTGCAAATTAAAGTGGGATGCTGAACCCAGCGAAAAACCTGAGGAGGCACATCCATGTATGAGATCGGGCACTTTATCGACGGCAAGCGCGTCGCCGGCACCAGCGGCCGCACCGCTCCCGTCTACAATCCGGCGACCGGCGAAGTGCAGGCGCAGGTGGCGCTTGCAAGCGCCGCAGAACTGAACGCCGCCGTCCAGTCCGCCAAGGCTGCCCAGCCGAAATGGGCTGCCACCAACCCGCAGCGCCGCGCCCGCGTATTCATGAAGTTCGTTCAGCTTCTGAACGACCACATGGACGAGCTTGCCGAAATGCTGTCGCGTGAGCACGGCAAGACCATCGAAGACGCCAAGGGCGACGTCGTCCGCGGCCTCGAGGTCTGCGAGTTCGTGATCGGCATTCCGCATCTTTCCAAGAGCGAGTTCACCGAAGGCGCCGGCCCGAACATCGATATGTATTCGATCCGCCAGCCGGTCGGCATCGGCGCCGGCATCACGCCCTTCAACTTCCCCGGCATGATCCCGATGTGGATGTTCGCGCCGGCCATCGCCTGCGGCAACGCTTTCATCCTGAAGCCGTCCGAGCGTGACCCGTCCGTGCCGATGCGCCTTGCCGAACTGATGATCGAGGCTGGCCTTCCTGCCGGCATCCTCAACGTCGTCAACGGCGACAAGGAAGCCGTCGACGGCATCCTCAACCACCCGGAAATCGGCGCCGTCTCCTTCGTCGGCTCGACACCGATCGCCCGTTACGTCTACGGCACGGCCGCGATGAACGGCAAGCGCGCCCAGTGCTTCGGCGGCGCCAAGAACCACATGATCATCATGCCCGATGCCGACATGGACCAGGCCGCCAACGCCCTGATAGGCGCCGGCTACGGTTCGGCCGGCGAGCGCTGCATGGCGATTTCGGTCGCCGTTCCGGTCGGCGAGGAAACCGCCAACCGCCTCATCGACAAGCTTACCCCGATGGTCGAGTCCCTGCGCATCGGCCCCTACACCGACGAAAAGGCCGACATGGGCCCGCTCGTCACCAAGGAAGCACGCGAGCGCGTTCTCGGCCTCATCAACCGTGGTGTGGAGCAGGGTGCGAAGCTCGTCGTCGACGGCCGCGATTTCAAGCTGCAGGGCTATGAGAACGGCAACTTCGTCGGCGGCTTCCTGTTCGACAATGTCACCCCGGACATGGATATCTACAAGACCGAGATCTTCGGACCGGTTCTCTCGGTGGTCCGCGCCAAGAACTATGAAGATGCGCTCTCCCTGCCGATGAAGCACGAATACGGCAATGGCGTCGCGATCTTCACCCGTGACGGCGATGCTGCCCGCGACTTCGCGAGCCGCATCAATATCGGCATGGTCGGCGTCAACGTTCCGATCCCGGTTCCGCTCGCCTACCACTCTTTCGGCGGCTGGAAGGCTTCGTCCTTCGGCGACCTGAACCAGCACGGCACGGACTCGATCAAGTTCTGGACCCGCACCAAGACGGTCACGAGCCGCTGGCCGTCCGGCATTAAGGATGGCGCCGAGTTCTCCATTCCGACGATGAAGTAAGATAATTGCCGTACCCCCCGGCTTTTCCGGTCGAGAGGGCGCCGCAAAGCAAAACGGGCCCGAAAGGGCCCGTTCGTATTTCATGGGAAGCGTTCGCCGATTACATCGACGGGCCGTCGTTGAGGCCGACCTTGTCGACGAGCTCCGAGGCCTTCTTGCGGTTTGAGGCGACTTCGGCGAGCGGCAGCGTGTCGGGCTTGATCTCGCCGAAGGACGCGACGACGTCGGAGACCTTGGCGCCCGGCATGACCGGATATTCGAAGACCTGCTCAGCATAGATTTCCTGTGCCTCCTTCGAGGCGAGGAATTCCATGAACTTCACGGCATTGTCCTTGTTCGGCGCGTATTTGGCGAGCGCCATGCCGGAAATGTTGACATGGGTGCCACGGTCGGCCGCGTTCGGGAAGAGAACCTTGATGGCGGCCGCCCATTCCTTCTCTTCCGGCTCCTTGTCGTTGGTGATCATCAGGCCGACGTAATAGGTATTACCGAGCGCGATGTCGCATTCGCCGGACATGATCGCCTTGGCTTGGCTGCGGTCGTTGCCGTCCGGCTTGCGGGCGAGGTTTTCCTTGAGGCCGCGCAGCCATTTCTCGGTGTATTCCTCGCCGTGGTGGGCGACCATCGAGGCGAAGAGGCCGATATTGTAGGAGTGCTGGCCGTCACGCATGCAGATCTTGCCCTTCCACTTGGGATCGGCGAGTTCCTCGTAGGTGATGGCGTCGTCCTTCACGCGCTCCTTCGAGGCATAGACGACGCGGCCACGGGTGGTGAGGCCGAACCAGTCGCCCGCCGGATCGCGGTACTGGGCGGGAATCTGCTTGTTGATCGCCTCGTCGGAAAGCGGCTGGGTGACACCGCCGGCCTTCGCCTCGACCAGGCGGCCGATGTCGACCGTCAGGATCACGTCGGCCGGGGAATTGACGCCTTCGGCACTGATGCGTTCGACGAGGCCCTTGTCGAGGAAGAGCACATTCGCCTCGATGCCGGTTTCCTTGGTGAAGGCATCGATCAGCGGCTGGATGAGTTCCGGCTGGCGATAGGAGTAGATGTTGACCTCGCCGTCGGCCAGCGCCATCTCGCCTGCTGCAAAAAATGTCGCCGAAGCGAGAAGACCCGTACGCAGCATCCGTGAAAACGTCATGAAGGTGTCCCTTCCTGTCTCGTGTTGCATATTCTTGAGCGTAATAGTCATGAATATGGAGAGGTGTCAACGGACTCTTCGTCGCAGAGGCGGTGTGGAAATGTTAACTTGACTATTTTGGAATTGTTCAAAAGTACAAAAGGTCCTATATAGGGGAAACCCAAGCACGAGGAGTCATGCATGCGTTTGACGAAGCAGACCAATTATGCCGTGCGCATGCTGATGTACTGCGCGGCGAACAAGGGCCGTCTGAGCCGCATCCCGGAGATCGCCAAGGCTTACGGCGTTTCGGAACTGTTCCTGTTCAAGATCCTGCAGCCGCTCAACAAGGCGGGTCTGGTGGAAACCGTCCGCGGCCGCAACGGCGGCGTGCGGCTCGGCCGGCCGTCCGACAAGATTACCTTGTTCGACGTGGTGAAGGTCACCGAAGACAGTTTTGCGATGGCCGAGTGTTTCGAGGATGACGGCGAGATCGATTGCCCTCTCGTCGACAGCTGCGGGCTGAATGCGGCCCTGCGCCGCGCGCTCGGCGCCTTCTTCGAGGTCCTGTCGGAGTACACGATCGAGGACCTCGTCAAGGCGCGTCCGCACATCAACTTCCTGCTCGGCCTGCCCGAGGCGCCGGCAAAGGCAGTCTCCGCCCCGGCGGCCTGATCGCGACCGTCATCGTCCTATCGAAGCCCGCCGGTCCGAGAGACCGGCGGGTTTCGTTTGTCGGCCGCTCCGAAATCGTCGGTTGAGCGAACGAGCCCTCTTGAGCGGTCGCTCCGGTCCGTTTACGTATACGTAAACGGAAAAGCGACGCCACGGAACGTCGCGCGCCGGGGCCTTGGGAGGGGACCATGTTCGACTATGTGATCGCTGGCGGCGGCTCGGCGGGTGCGGTTCTGGCTGCGAGACTGAGCGAGGACCCCGACGTCAAGGTTTGCCTATTGGAGGCGGGCGGCATGGGGCGCGAACTGCTGCTGCGTGTGCCGTCGGGTGCGGCCGCCGTCGTGCCGGGGCGGTTGCCCTTTGCCAACTGGGCCTTCGAGACCGAGCCGCAGGCAGGCCTGAACGGCAGGCGCGGCTACCAGCCGCGCGGACGCGGTCTCGGCGGCTCGAGCCTCATCAACGCCATGCTCTACGTTCGCGGCCATGCCGGCGACTACGACGACTGGGCCGCGGCCGGCTGCACCGGCTGGTCCTTTTCCGACGTGCTGCCCTGGTTCCTCAAGGCAGAGGACAATATCCGCGGAGCCGGTCCGCTTCACGGCGCCGGCGGGCCGCTGCAGGTCAGCGATGCCGACTGGGCGCGGCCGGTGAACCAGGCCTTCATCGCCGCCGGCGAGGAACGCGGCTTTCGCCGCAACGACGATTTCAACGGTCCGGACCAGGAGGGGATCGGTCTCTACCAGGCGACGCAGTTCTGGCGCGGTCCGCGCAAGGGCGAGCGTTGCTCGGCCTCCGCCGCTTACCTCTCCGACCATCTCGGCCGGACGAACCTGACGATCATAACCGGCGCGCGGGCGAGCCGCGTGCTTGTCGAGCACGGCCGCGCCCACGCCGTCGCCTACCGCCTCGGCCGCCGCGAACTGGTCGCCCGTGCGGCGCGCGAGGTGATCGTCGCCTGCGGTGCGCTGCAGTCGCCGCAGCTGCTGATGCTCTCCGGCATCGGTCCCGCGGACGAGTTGCGCCGCCACGGCATTGCGGTCGTCGCCGACAGTCCGGAGGTCGGGCGCAACCTGCAGGACCATCTCGATTTCACCATGATCTACCGCTCGCGTGACCGCGACATGATCGGCATCGGCCTTCATGGCACGGCCGACATCGCCCGGTCGTCGCGGGAATGGCGGCGTGAGGGCACCGGGCATCTGCGTTCGACGTTCGCCGAGTCGGGCGCCTTCCTGAAGACCGATCCGGCACTCGACCGGCCCGACATCCAGCTCCACTTCGTCGTCGCCATGGTCGACGATCACGCCCGTCGGCTGCATATGGGCTACGGCTATTCCTGCCATGTCTGTCTGCTCAGGCCGCATTCGCGCGGGGCAGTGACGTTGAGGAGCGCCGATCCGCTGGCGGCTCCCCGCATCGACCCAGCCTATCTCTCCGACCCGCGTGACATGGCGGGCATGCTCGCCGGCACGAAGGTGATGCGCGACATCATGGAGGCAGGCGCGCTCGCCGGCTATCGCAAGCGCGAACTCTACGCCGAGGCCGGCGGCTCGGATGCGGCACTCACCGAGCGTATTCGCGCTCGCGCCGACACGATCTACCATCCCGTCGGCACCTGCCGCATGGGGTCCGACGACCGCGCCGTCGTCGATCCGGCACTCCGGGTCCGCGGCGTCGAGGGACTTCGCGTCGTCGACGCCTCGGTGATGCCGACGTTGATCGGCGGCAACACGAATGCGCCGGTCATCATGATGGCCGAGAAGATCGCCGCCGAGATGCTTGAGGACTGACTGCAGATCACGTTCACGGCGGGTGGACTTGGACGCGCCGATCGCTATCTTCCGCTTCGTCGCAACGAGCACGGCGGGAGTGGACAGGTGGAGCGGACGGAAACGGGAGCGCCGGGGGCGATCATCGTGATGGGGGTCTGCGGCTGCGGCAAGTCGTCCGTCGGTGCCGCGATCGCGGAACGCCTCGGCCTGCCCTTCATCGAAGGCGATGTCCTGCATCCGAAATCGAATGTCGAGAAGATGTCGCGCGGCGAACCCTTGAATGACGAAGACCGCTGGCCGTGGCTCGAAATCATCGGCCGGAGGATGGCGGACGCGCTGGGACGAGGCGAGGGGATCGTCGTCTCCTGCTCGGCGCTGAAGAAGGTCTATCGCGACCGGCTGCGCGCTACGGTGGGCGGCCGGCTCTCCTTCGTCTATCTCGAAGGCACGCACGAACTGCTGAGCGAGCGGATGGGGTCGCGCACCGGCCATTTCATGCCGACCTCTCTCCTCGACAGCCAGCTTGCAACGCTCGAAGTGCCAACCGGCGAGCCGTGCGTCGTGACGGTCGATATCGACCGGGAGATCGACGAGGTCGCCGACATTGCCGTTGCGGGGCTTTCGATTCGTTGAGAAAATGAGCGGGCTGTTCGGTGCCCGCTCGATGCTCCTCAGACGCCGAGCTTGTCGCGCAGGCCGTACCACCACGCGCCGAGAACGGTGAGGGGCACGCGGAAGGTCCTACCGCCGGGGAAGGGAAGTGCCGGCAGCGAGGCCCAGACGTCGAAGCGACCGGCATGGCCGCGGACGGCCTCGCCAAGGATCTTGCCGAGGAGATGGGTCGTCGTCACCCCGTGGCCGGAATCGCCGTGGGAGAAATAGACGTTCTCCGAAAGCCGGCCGATATGCGGGATGCGTGTCAGCGTCAGCGCGAAATTGCCGCTCCAGGCGAAGTCGATCCGGGCACCCTTCAGCTGCGGGAAGGTCTTCAGCATGTTCGGGCGGATGACACCGGTGAGGTTTGCCGGGTCGTGCCCGCCATAGCCGATGCCGCCGCCGTAGAGCAGCCGGTTGTCGGCGGTGCGGCGGTAGTAGTCGAGCACGTAGTTGGCGTCCTCGACGCAGTAGTTGGCCGGAAGAAGATCCTCGATCAGCTTCGCGTCGAGCGGCTCCGTCGCCATCACCTGACTGGAGACCGGCATCATCCGGTCGGTGATCTTCGGCAGCATGGAGCCGAGATAGGCGTTGCCGCAGACGAGCACGTATTTCGCCTTCACCCGGCCCCTGGCCGTCTTCACGACGGGGCTCGCGCCCATGTCAAGGCCGGTGACCCGCGACTTCTCGAAGATCCGCACGCCGAGCCCTTCGGCGGCGGCGGCCTCGCCGAGCACGAGATTGAGCGGATGAATGTGGCCGCCGAGGCGGTCGATCATACCGCCGACATAGCGGTCGGTCTTCGCGTAGCGGCCGACCTCGGATTTCGAGACCATCTCAAGCCCGGTATGCCCGTGCTTCTCCCAGTTCGCCTTCACATGCGCCATTTCCTTGACCTGCTTGTCGGTGAAGGCGGCGAAGAAGCCGCCGTCGACGAGGTCGCAGCGAATGCCGTATGTCGCGACGCGGCGGCGGATGATCTCGCCACCCTCGAGCGACATCTCGCCGAGCTTCACGGCCTTCTCCGGGCCGTAGCGCTTGGCGATCACGTCGAGGTCACGGCTGTAGCCGTTGACGATCTGACCGCCGTTGCGGCCGGAGGCGCCGAAGCCGATCCGCTCGCCTTCGAGCACCACCACCGAGAAACCGTTTTCGGCAAGTTCCAGCGCCGCGGAAATACCGGTGAAGCCGGCGCCGATCACGCAGACGTCGGCCTCCGTCTCGCCTTCGAGTTCGGGCCGGACGCGCTTGTCGTTGGCACTTGCCGCATACCAGGAATTGGCGTGGCCGGGATTGGTCGGGGAAGTTTGCATCGTCCTGTTCCTCTCAAACGGTCCGGATGTAGGCGTCGTATTCCACGTCGGTGACGCGGAGCGAGAATTCCGAGATTTCCTGCTGTTTGCAGGCGGTATAGAGCCCGCGGTACTTCGGGCCGAGCGCCGCATAGGCAAAGCTCGACTTCGAAAAACGCTGCAGCGACTGGTCCCAGTTGGTCGGGAGCGGCTCGTGATTGATCGCATGCTCGTCGCCGCTGATCGCGCCACCGGGCTGCGTCTTTTCCTTCATGCCGGCGAGCGCGGCGCTCAGGATCATCGCGACGACGAGATAGGGGTTCGTGTCGGCGCCGGCGACGCGATGCTCGATGCGGGTCGCGGGCCGGCTTGCGGTGATGACGCGCACGGCCGCCGAGCGGTTGTCGAAGCCCCAGGAGGCATAGGTCGGCGCGTGCTCCGACGGCCGCAGCCGGCGATAGGAATTCTGGTGGGGCGCGAAGACCGCCATGCTCTCGCCCATGGACTCCAGAAGCCCGCCGACCGAATGGAAGAGCGCCTCCGTCGGCCCGTCTTCACCGGCATAGATGTTGGCACCGGCCTCGTCGAGCACCGAGAAATGGACATGCATGCCGCTGCCGGCCTGCATGCCGTAGGGCTTCGCCATGAAGGTGGCGTCGAGATCGTGGCAGCGGGCAACGCCCTTGACGATGCGTTTCAGGAGCACCGCATAGTCGGCGGCTGCAAGCGCGTCCGGCACGTGGTTCAGGTTGATCTCGTACTGGCCGGGGCCGTTTTCGCGCAGCGTCGTGTCGGCCGGCACTTTCTGCGCGCGCGCGGCGGTGGAGATCGCGTAAAAAACCTCTTCGAAGTCCTGCAGTTCGGCGATCGACAGCACCTGCGTCTGGCCGGTATGCCAGCGGCCCTCGCGGGTCTTCGGCGGGCGCACCGGATCGAGCGCCGAGCGGACCGGATCGATAAGGTAGAATTCGAGCTCGGTCGCAACGACCGGCGTCAGACCGAGCTTGCGGTAGCGCTCGACCACGCTTGCCAGCACGTTGCGCGGATTGGCGTAGAAGCCGCTGCCGTCCGGATTGCGCATCTCGAGCAGCACCTGCGCCGTCGGCCGCGACAGCCAGGTGACGCGCGACAGCGTGCCGGGAACCGGAAAGCAGAGCCCATCGGGGTCGCCCGTGCCTTCCGCGAGGCCGGCGGCATTGACGTCGCGTCCCCAGACGTCGAGCGCATAGACCGAGCGCGGCATCGCCATGCCTTTGGTCAGGACGTCGAGGGCGCGCTCGCGCGGGATCCACTTGCCCCGCGGCACGCCGTTGACGTCGATGACGAAGGCTTCCAGCACTTCGATGTCGGGGTTTGCTTCGAAAAAGGTTTTGGCTTGGCTTTCAATATCCATAAGGCACCGGCAATGGTTTCAACGATCTGACCCGCGCATGCGGAAAATGCACGCGCAAACGGTATCGAGCGACGCTAACGGTCGCCGAAATCTCCGTGGTAGTTCAGAAAGCGAAACATGCCTCAGCCTCTACAGTCTCCCGCCGGGATGCATCGGAAGGTGCGAAGACAAGGATAAGCCCGGCGGTTTCCGCGACCGCGCGGAAACTTGGTCTTTCGACCGAAGACACCGCTATCACGAAATTGCCGCATTTGCCAGCCCCGCCGCGAGGTGCGCGGCAGGGCGGCAGATTCCGTTATGGTTTGAACCGCTCCGGCCGCCAGGCGCTCATGTCGAGGAACGGCTTCTCGCCGGTGACGGCCTCGGCGATCAGCCGGCCGGTAACGGGACCGAGTGTGAGCCCGTGATGGGCGTGCCCGAAGGCGAACCAGAGGCCGTCGTGGCGCGGTGCCTTGCCGATGATGGGCATCATGTCCGGCGTGCAGGGCCGCGCTCCCATCCAAGGTTCGGGATCGAGCCGTTCGCCGAGCGGGAAGATCGTGCGCGCCACCTTTTCGGCGCGCTCGAGTTGCACGGGCGATTTCGGCGCGTCGCGATCGGCGAATTCGGCGCCCGTGGTCAGGCGGATGCCTTTGTCCATCGGCGCGAGGAAATAGCCGCGCTCCTTGTCCATGGTCCAGTTGTTGAGCACGGCATTGCCCGCCGGCGCATAATGCATGTGGTAGCCGCGCTTGACGCCGACGATGAAGCTGTAGCCGAGCGTGCGGGTCACGTCCTCCGACCAGGGGCCGAGTGCCAGAACGACATCCTTGCCTTCCACCATGCCGTCGGCGGTCTTGACCTGCCAGCCCTTCCCGGAGGCGGTGGGCTTGAGCGTCGTGGCGTCACCCCTGACGAACTTGCCGCCGAGGCTTTCGAAATAGGCGAGATAGGCCATGGTGAGCCCGTGTGGATTGGTGACCGACCAGGGGTCGTTCCATTTCAGCGCGCCGACGAACTTGCCCTTCAGGTGCGGCTCCACGCGCGCGAGATCGTCCGCCGTCAGCGCCGTGAAGTTGATGGCCGCGACCTTCGCCAGCCGCTCGGCCTCGGCAACTTCCTTGTCCATCGCCGCCCGGGTGCGGAAGGCCTCCATCCAGCCGTTCTTGCGGATCAGGCGCTCGGCACCGGCCGCCTTGATCAGATCTGCATGTTCGGAGCCGAATTCTCGATGAGCGGCGCGTAGGCGTTGGCGATCGCCTGATGGCGCACCTCGTTCGAATGCCACCAGTAGCGCGACAGGAACGGCACCAGCTTCGGCATCGCCTTCAGGTGGTAGTGCGCATCGATACGGTTGTTGAGGCCGTAGCGCACCAGCATGCCGACTTCCTGCGGGAAGCCGTAGGGCACGATGCCCTCACGCTGGATCAGGCCGGCATTGCCGAACGAGGTTTCCTCGCCGGCACCCCGCCGGTCGACCAGCACCACCGAGCGGCCGCGGCGGGCGAGATGGATGGCGGTAGAAACGCCGACGATACCGGCGCCGAGCACGATCGAATCTGCAGACATTCTTTTCAGGATTCCGTTGCTGTCACGTCTTTCGCCGAACATGCAATTGTCAATGCCGTCGCGCAAATGGAAAAATGCAAAGACCTGCCGATTGCCGAAAAGCGTTGCAAAAATGCGCGAAATCTTCGCAGACCCTTCGACGATGAACCGTGAAAATGGCCACGATCCGTCGTCGAAGCGTCTCCCGATCGCAGATTTCGTCAGGCCGTCATACCGCGCGTGTCAGCCCGCCGTCGACGCGGATGTTCTGTCCGGTGATGTAGGCGGCGCCATCGGAGGCGAGGAAGGCGACGGTCGCAGCGATTTCCGCGCTGGTGCCGTAGCGCTTCATCGGCACGGCCGAGCGGCGTTCCTCGGTGCCGGGCAGGCTGTCGATCCAGCCGGGCAGGACGTTGTTCATGCGGATATTGTCCGCCGCGTAGGTGTCCGCGAAGATCTTGGTGAAGGCGGCAAGGCCCGCGCGGGCGACGGCGGAGGTGGGGAACATCGACGACGGCTCGAAGGCCCAGGCGGTCGATATGTTGATGACGACGCCGGATTTCTGCTTCTGCATGATCGGCGTGACGAGACGCGTCGGGCGCACGGCGTTGAGGAAATAGACCTCCATGCCCATGTGCCAGTCCTCGTCGGTCAGGTCGAGGACCGGCTTGCGCGGTCCGTGGCCGGCGCTGTTTACCAGCACGTCGACCCGCCCCCATTTCTCGACCGTCGCATCCACGAGCCGTTGGAGATCGTCATTCGACTGATTGGAGCCGGTGATCCCGATGCCGCCCAGTTCCTCGGCCAGCGCCTCGCCCTTTCCGGACGAGGAGAGGATCGCGACGTTGAACCCGTCCGCCGCCAGGCGCCGGGCGCTTTCCGCGCCCATGCCGCTGCCGCCCGCCGTGACGATGGCTACCTTCTTTACCGACATTGCAAGAACCTCTCTTCCACGATGGGGCGCCCTGTCGTTCGCCCGCTGCGCCCTGACCTAGGGCCGTCACGCGGTAACGAAAGGGGTCCTCGCCCTTTTGGCAAGCAAAAAAGAGATTGTAGCGTTACGCTCGGAAAGGCGCCGCCGCTCGACGGGGCATCACGTCGCCAATGACGCCAAAACGGGATCCGGCGCGACTGGAAAACCAAGGAAATAAGGGGATTTAGCGAGATTTGGCTGGGGAACCTGGAAAGTAATCCAACTTTCATCAAGGCCTTGATGCGAAACAACCTATTGCAAATAAACAGCTTATTTTCTACCGCTGTTCCGGTTGGGTGTTCCGGAATAGTGCTACGGATGGACGGAATTGGCAAGGGTTACATATCTCGAACGACGGGGCGCAACCTACTACGCGAGACTGGATGTCCCGCTTGACCTTGTGGGGCACTATGGCACCACGACACGCAAGAAGTCCCTCCGAACCAAGGACGAGAATGAGGCGAAGAAGCTGCTCTGGCCTGTCATCGAGAGCTGGCGCGCTGAGTTCGAGGAGGTTCGCGCCCGTCGGGAGATCACAGACGATGACAAGGCGCTTGCCGTCTGGCAGCACTACGAGGCGACGATTGGCGGCTACGACCGCAAGCAGCGGGCCATGCCGACGCCCGACGACGCGGCCGCGGAATTGCAGCGCCTCTATCGGCGGATCGACATGGGGGAAATCAGCTCCGACGATTTCGTCGGCATGATCAACGCCTATACCGACTATGAGCTGATGCTTCGGGCCAGGACCGATGACGCGAATCTGCGTGGGCGCCGTCTGCATGCCCTCAAGGGCGCGCTTACGTCCGGCGATGCGAATCTGATCGAACCGGCCGTGAAGGACTTCATTTCGCGACACCGGCTCCTTGTCGATGCCGGTTCCGACGAATACCGCGAACTTTGCGTGCTGATGATGCGGGCGGAGATCGAGGGACTGCAGCGCACTATTGAACGTGACAAGGGCGACTTCACCGGAACCCCGAAAGATCCGATCGTCAAGCCCGCGAGCGGTAGAGTCCGTGAGGCCGCGGCCCCTGGTGAGACGATCATGGAGCTCTTCGATATCTATGCCCGCGAGAACCCGAACCAGGTCAAGCCCGACACACTGGCGCAAGCGCGCCGGGACGTTGGCCTGTTCGTGGAATACGTCGGCAGCACATTTCCGGTCCACAGGATCGACAAGAAGGCTGTCCGCGAATGGAAGGCACTTCTGCTTCAGTATCCGATTAAGGCGAGCGAGACGAATGCCTTTGATGGCATGTCTCTGTCGCAGATCGTCAAGCACAACGAAACGGTGAAGAAGCCGACGATCAGCACGACCACTGTCAACCGCTACCTGTCCGGCTTCAGCGCCTTCTGCACCTGGCTGACAAATCATGGCTATCTCACGATGAACCCGGCCGTGGATATGTTCCTCAAAAAGTCCAAGGAGAAGACGACGAAGCCCTTCACGGTTGAGGAAATGAATACCTTGTTCAAGTCGCCGTTCTTCACTGGATGTCAGGACGATGGCTCGCCCCGCTTCTGGAGCAAGCAGGGCAATGTCCTGATCCGCGATCACCGCTACTGGGTGCCACTCGTCATGCTGTATTCTGGTGCACGCCCGGCCGAGATTGCCCAGCTTGGCATAGGCGACGTTCGTGAAGATCGCGGTTATTGGATCATGCACATCACGACGGAAGGCGAGGGCGACAAGAGCGTGAAAACCGACGGCTCCATGCGCGTCCTGCCGGTGCATCCCGAATTGGTGAGGCTGGGTTTCCTGGCCTATCATGCGAGGACCAAGGAAAAGGGCGAGAAGCGCCTCTTCCCACTCGCCGAGCGAAATGAACGAGGGCAGATGATGGCCGACTTCAGTCGGGATTTCCCGCGCTACCTGACCAAGATCGGTCTGAAGGACGGGCGCGGACTCTCGCTCTACAGCTTCCGCCATGGTGCGGCTGACGCCCTCCGTCGTGCCGGCTTCCTTGATGAGCAATTCGGCTTCCTGTTAGGGCATACAACCGGCACGATGACGCAGCGATACGGCACCCTGCCGCAAGGTATGCTTGAACAGCGGGTGGAGCTGGTGAACTCGATTTCCTATCCAGGCCTTTCTCTTGATCACCTCAAAACAGGTAGCGCGTAGCGGAACAGTTTGGGGGTGTCCGCCCACGACAGTGCATCTGGCGCATGACAAGTCTCTTTTGATTGCGGGAAGGCTCGGCTTTCCCGCGTAGAACGAGGCGGTTCAATATTGGCAATTACAGTACTCAGAGCTTGTCTGGCGACTCTACTCAAGGCATATCGGTAGCTATGAATTTGCTCGTTGAACGGGTGGTTCGCTTTTCGCAAGGCTCGCTTGGTTAATGAAAATCATAGACAACACTTCTCAGCTCCTTGGTGACGATCTGAAGGAAACCATCGGCCGAGGATCTCGCGTCAAGATCGCGGCATCATGCTTCTCGATTTACGCCTACGAGGCCCTGAAGGCTGAGCTATCCAAGGTTGAGAGCCTGCAGTTCATCTTCACGGCTCCAACCTTCGTGCCGACTGAAGCCACCGACAAATTGAGGAAAGAGAAACGCGAATTCTTTATTCCCAAGGCCGGGCGCGAAAGCAGCCTTTACGGCAGCGAATTTGAGATCAAGCTTCGCAACAAGCTGACCCAACGCGCGGTGGCTCGTGAATGCGCGGCGTGGATCCGAAAGAAGGCACGGTTTAAATCCAACGCGACCCAGGCGGCTATGCAGCCGTTCGCTCATGTCGAGAGCAATGGCGCCACAGTCGCTTACATGCCGATCAGCGGCTTTACCGCCGTGGATCTTGGCTACCAAAAGGGCAATGCGGTTTCCAACTTCGTGACGCGGATGGACGAGCCGGTCCACGCGAACGTCTACCTCCAGCTCTTCAACCAGATTTGGAACGACGCGGACAAACTCCGGGATGTGACCGACGCCGTCTGCGACCACATCGAGTCCGTCTACCAGGAGAATGCCCCAGAGCGCGTCTACTTCCTGATGCTGTACAACATCTTTCGGGAGTTCCTGGAGGATATCGATGAGGACGTTCTGCCGAATGATCTCACGGGCTATAGAGACAGCATCGTCTGGAACAAGCTGTTCAACTACCAGAGAGACGCGGCAACCGGGATCATCAACAAGCTTGAAACCTACAACGGCTGCATCTTGGCGGACTCTGTCGGTCTGGGCAAAACGTTCACCGCACTGGCTGTCGTCAAATACTACGAGCTCCGAAACAAGTCCGTGCTGGTGCTCTGCCCGAAGAAGCTCGCGGATAACTGGCGAAACTACAACACCAATCTTACCACGAACATCTTCGCCAAGGACCGATTCAACTATGATGTCCTGTGCCACACGGATCTGTCGCGCACATCGGGCGAATCCTTTGGCATACCGTTGAACCGGGTCAACTGGGGCAACTATGACCTGGTGGTGATCGACGAGTCCCATAACTTCCGTAACAATGACGTCTACAAGGACCGGGAGACGCGGTATCAGAAGCTGATGAACAAAGTCATCCGCGCCGGGGTCAAGACCAAGGTGCTGATGCTGTCCGCTACTCCGGTCAACAATCGATTCAATGATCTACGCAATCAACTCGCCCTGGCCTATGAGGGGCAGTCAGATGCGCTCAGCAAAAGCTTGAAGTCCCAGACCAGCATCGAGGAGATCTTTCGCCGCGCACAGAAAGCGTTCAACGAATGGTCCACCCTGCCACCCAATGAGCGGACGGCTGCGTCGATCCTGCGGACGCTCGATTTCGATTTCTTTGAGCTGCTCGATGCAGTCACCATAGCCCGGTCACGTAAGCACATCGAGACCTTCTACGACACAAAGGACATCGGCAAATTTCCTCAGCGCAGGAAGCCGCTCTCGTTCCATTGCCCCATTACGCAGCGACCGGACGTGATGGGTCTGAACGACATCTTTGGCCAATTGTCCCTGCTGAAGCTCGCGGTCTACGCGCCGATCAGCTACATCCTGTCCAGCCGCCTGGCGAAGTACGAGGCGATTTACGACACGCAGGTCGAGGGTGGACGCGGTAAGCTGCGGCAGGCCGATCGTGAACGAAGCCTTCAGGCGCTGATGACCACCAATCTGCTGAAGCGCCTGGAAAGCTCGGTAGAAGCCTTCCGTCTCACCCTGCGAGCGCTGGGCGGCAACATCACGCGGGCGCTCGATGCAATCGCTGAATATGAGCGGACCGGGCGCAGCGGCGGTATCAGCGATCATCTCGAAGACATGAGTGATTTCGATCCGGAGGACGAAGACCTCGCAGGCCTCGATGAGTTTACCGTCGGCAAGAAGGTTCAGATCAGCCTCGCCGACATGGACCTGCCTTCCTGGAAACATGATCTTGCGGCTGATCGAACCTTGATCGATGCACTGATTGCTTCAATGGATCAGGTGACACCCGCGGACGATGCAAAGCTGCAGCACTTGATCGGGATCCTGAAGCAGAAGGTTGCCGAGCCTCTTAATACGGGTAACCGCAAGGTCATCGTGTTCACTGCTTTCGCCGATACGGCCGATTATCTCTTCAAGAACCTGGCTCCCGTCGCGCAGCGGCTAGGGCTTCAAGTGGGGGAGGTGACCGGCTCCGGCTCGCCGAAAACCACGCTGAAGAAATCCTACGACTTCCAAAGCGTCCTGACCCTCTTCTCGCCACGCTCGAAAGAAAAGTCTGTCGTCCTGCCGGACGAGACGGCGGAGTTGGACATCCTCATCGGCACAGACTGTATATCCGAAGGCCAGAACCTGCAGGACTGCGACTTCCTGGTGAACTATGACATCCATTGGAACCCGGTGCGGATTATCCAGCGGTTTGGCCGTATCGATCGTATCGGCTCGCCCAACGACCAGATCCAGCTCGTCAACTACTGGCCGGACATCACGCTCGACGAATACATCAACCTGAAGGAACGCGTCGAGAACCGGATGGTGATCGCCGACGTGACAGCGACGGGCGACGATAACGTTCTGACCGCAAAGTCGAGCGATATCGCCTATCGCAAGGAGCAACTGAAGCGGTTGCAGGATGAGGTCATCGAGCTGGAGGACGTGAAGGCCGGCATCTCGATTACAGACCTTGGGCTGAACGACTTCAGGATGGACCTCTTGAACTACGTCAAGGATCATGGCGACCTCGAAAGCATGCCTTATGGCATGCATGCCGTTGTCCCGGCCGCTCCAGAACTGGGGCTGCGACCTGGCATGATCTTCGCGCTGAAGAACATTCACGACAGCGTCAACATCAACCAGCAAAACCGCCTGCATCCCTTCTATCTGGTGTACATCGATGACGACGGCGAAATCGTCGCCGATCATACCGAGGTGAAGCGGTTGCTCGACCTGATCCGTACGAGCTGCAAAGGGCGGTCGGAACCGGTCCCGGATGTCTGCCGGCTGTTCAATGAACGGACGGATGATGGGCGACAGATGGGGCGCTATTCCGATTTGCTCAGTCAGGCCATCAGGTCGATGATCGAGGTGAAGGAAGAGAAGGACATCGATAGCCTTTTCAGTGGTGGGCGCACGACCGCACTGATCCATACCATTCAGGGGCTGAATGACTTCGAACTCATCGCCTTCCTGCGGGTCGAGGAGGCAGTCGCCTGATGCTCTACGACTGGCCGCGGGCAACAGCCTTCGGGCGTGTGATCCCCAAGAGCAAGATTTATGAACACGCTGGCGCCAGCACTACGCTCAAAGATCTGTTCGTGCGCGAGGTCGATCAGATTGTCTGGGCGCACAAGCTTGCACCGGAAACGATCAACCTGCCAGCCTCGAAATCCGTCAGCGAGATCCAGGTCTTTCGGGTCAGTCAGCGGGAAAGCAGTCTCGATCTGGACGCCCTGCGCGCGATCGATCGCGCCATCCCTTTTCCCTTGCTGTTCGAGCTGACCCATAACGGCAAGATCAAATTCGTGGCGGCTTACAAGCGGCCGAGCGAGACGGATAGTTCCAGATGGGTCCTTGGCGATTACTTCGAGGACGAATGGCAGCCAGAGGAGACGGCGCGCGCGGCGCTCCCGGTGGCGCTGAACATGGGGGCGCTTTATGAACTGCTGCTCAGCCCGCTGGTCGAACAACAGGCGGCCAAGCTGATTTCCGGGCCTGCAGCGGGGTTCGCAGAAGACCCGCAAGCGCCCTTTGGTCCGGTGTCCTCCAACGAACCGATGTCGCTCGAAGTAAGGATCGCCCATGCTGAGGCAGTGAAGGCGAAGACGCGCGAGATCGAGCGGATCAAGACGCGCTTGGCGCGCGAGAAACAATTTAATAAACGTGTCGCCATTAACGCAGAGCTGCGCACCGCGAAGCAGGAGTTGGAGCGGCTGGTAGGCGAGCGCGCGGCAAGCGCACCGAGCACGGAATAAGAGGAAGAGCATGGACAAGCTGAAGATGCACAGCCCCGATCTGACCCAGGAGAACATAGCCCGGATCCGCGACCTGTTTCCCGGTTGCGTCACCGAGGCGCGTGATGAGGTGACCGGTAAACTGCGTTTGGCCGTGGACTTTGATCAGCTTCGTCAGGAATTGAGCGACAGTATCGTGGAGGGGCCGCAGGAACGCTATCGGCTGGATTGGCCGGGCAAGCGGCATGCATTGGCACTTGCGAATGCGCCAATCAACAAGTCGCTACGGCCCATTCCGGGTGAAAGCCTTCAATTCGATACAACGAAAAACCTGTTCATTGAGGGTGACAACCTTGAAGCGCTGAAGCTGATCCAAGACACCTATCTCGGACAGATCAAGCTGATCTACGTCGACCCGCCCTACAACACGGGCAAGGATTTCATTTATCGAGACAGTTTCGCCACGGATCAACTGACGCAGGAAATTGCGACGGGAGAACGGAGCGAGGAAGGCGCACGCCTTGTCGCGAACCCGGAGGGCAACGGTCGTTTCCACTCCAACTGGTTGACCATGATCGCCCCGCGCCTCCGGTTGGCGAAGAACCTGCTGACGCGTGACGGGGCCATCTTTGTGTCCTGCGATGAGGGCGAACAGCCGCGGCTGCGTTTGATCATGGACGAGATTTTCGGTCAGTCCAACTTCGTCGCCGACATGGTTTGGGCGGCCGGACGCAAGAACGACTCGCGGCTGGTTTCCGTGTCGCACGAATACATCGTCTGCTATGCGCGCGATTCCGAATACCTGCGAGAGAACGGGGTGACCTGGCGGCAGCGCAAGAAGGGGCTGGACGAAATCTATGCACAATATGAGCGGCTGAAACGTCAGCATGGTACTGACTATAAAGCTATGACTGAGGGAATGAAGGAATGGTATCGGTCGCTGGCCGATGGCGATCCGTCAAAAGCCCACAAGCATTATGCTCACGTTGATGCGCGGGGCCTCTATTTCCCCGACAACATTTCCTGGCCTGGGGGCGGCGGACCTAAATTTGAGGTGCTTCATCCAAGAACCAGGAAGCCTGTAAAAGTTCCCTCACGCGGCTGGATGACGAGCGATCCAAGGCGCATACAGGAGTGGATTGACGACGACCGCGTTCATTTCGGGGACGATGAAAATTCAGTGCCCTGCATCAAGAGCTACCTTGAAGACAAGGAGCTTCAGACCCCCTATAGTGTGTTCTATCAAGACGGCCGCGCCGCCTCGAAGCGTTTGCGGGCTCTTATGGGCGGCGACCTTTTCGAATTCCCAAAGGACGAACTGGTTCTCCAAGAAGTCATCGAGATGATGACGGAGGGCGATAACATCATCCTCGACTTCTTCGCGGGTTCGTCGACCACCGCGCATTCGGTCATGCTTCAGAATGCGAAAGACGGCGGGAACCGGAAATTCATCATGGTCCAGCTTGATGAAGCGGTGGACGAAAAGTCAGAAGCCTTCAAGGCCGGATTCAAGACCATCCCAGAAGTAAGTCGGGAGCGCATCCGCCGTGCTAGCAGACAAGTTCTTGACGGCGACTGCCACGCAAACTGGAACCGCGATGTCGGTTTCCGGGTGCTGAAGGTCGATACGTCCAACATGAAGGACGTCTACTACCGTCCCGATGAACTGAAGCAGGGCGACCTGCTGGATATGGTCGATAACGTCAAGGAAGACCGCACACCTGAGGACCTGCTGTTCCAGGTACTGGTGGATTGGGGCGTTGACCTGACACTACCGATCCGCCGCGAGACAGTGCAGGGCAAGACCGTGTTCTTTGTGGACGACAACGCCCTCGTCGCCTGCTTTGACAAGGGTGTGACCGAAGACCTGGTCAAGGAGCTGGCAAAGCGCGAACCGCTCCGCGTCGTCTTCCGCGACAATGGCTTCGTGTCCGATGCTGTCAAGATCAATGTCGAGCAGATTTTCCGCCAGCTCTCCCCGACCACCGATGTCAAGTCGATCTGAGGCCAAAGCATGGATCACGCCGCGCTTTCCGCCCTGTTGAACCAGCTCGTCTCCCATTGGGAGAGCGAGGTGGTCGAGTTCAAGCGCGGAAAGGATGGCTTTCCGAGCAGCGATCTTGGCAAATATGTGGCGGCACTGGCAAACGAGGCCAATCTCCGAGGCCGTGAGCGCGCCTGGCTGGTCTTCGGCGTCGACGACAAGACGCGAGTGATTGTGGGGACATCCTACAAGGAAAACCCGGCCCATCTTCAGGCTGACAAAAACTCCATTCTCAACGGCACCGGCAGTTTTACGGTCCGTGAAATTCATGTGCTGAACCATGCGGATGGCCGGGTGGTTCTGTTCGAAATTCCGGCCGCGCCGCGCGGCATGCCGATCAACTGGAACGGCCACTATTACGGTCGGGCAGGTGAGAGCCTTGTGGCCCTTGGTCAGGATAAGCTTGACGAGATCCGCGCACAGACCCTGGCAACGGATTGGACAGCGCAGCTTGTCGAGGGCGCGAGTATAGCAGACTTGGACGCCGAGGCGCTGAAGGTTGCGCGCCAACGGTTTGCCGCCAAGCATGCCAACCGTTTCAACGCCGAGGACATTGCTGGCTGGAACGATGGAGCCTTCCTGGACCGAGCCAAGCTGACTCAGAATGGCGCGATCACCCGCGCCGCTCTTCTGTTGCTCGGCAGGCCAGAATCCGTCTGGAGGCTCAGTCCGCATCCTGCCGAAATCACGTGGAAGCTTGAAGGTGAAGAGCGTGCCTACGAGCACTTTGCCCCGCCCTTCCTGCTGGCCACCTCCCAGATCTTCAGCCGTATTCGCAACATCCAAATGCGGTTGCTGCCGGAAAATGAGCTGCTTGCTCATGAGGTATCAAAATACGATCAGAGGGTCGTGCTCGAAGCGCTCCACAACTGCATAGCCCATCAGGACTACGCTCGCTCCGCCAGAATTGTTGTTACGGAACGGCTGGATCGGCTTGTCCTGGAGAATGAAGGAACCTTCTTTGAAGGGCAGCCGGATGATTATGTTTTAGGAGATCGGGTGCCTCGTCGGTATCGCAACCCCTTTCTGATCAATGCCATGACCGAACTGAATATGATCGATCACATGGGCTATGGCATTCAGGATATCTATCGCCGTCAGCGCGAGCGCTTCCTGCCTCTGCCCGACTATGATTTGACGGAACCGGAGGTGGTTCGTCTGACCATCCATGGCCGCGTGGTCGATGAGGCCTACAGTCAGTTGCTGATGCAGCAGACCGGACTGCCGCTCGCCGATGTTTTGGCGCTGGACCGGGTTCAGAAGCATCTGCCGATCACCGATGACGCCGTACGGCATCTCAAGCAGGCGCGCCTGATCGAGGGGCGCAAACCCAACTTCTTCATATCAGCCAGGGTCGCCGATGCGACCTCGCAGAAAGCCCAGTACATCAAGTCGCGGGCATTCGACGATTACCATTATGAAGAGATGGTCGTCGGATATTTACGAGAGTTCGGACACGCCTCACGTAAGGAGCTGGATGACCTTCTGAGGAAAAAGCTGAGCGATGTGCTGAACGAAACTCAGAAGACGCACAAAATCGGCAATCTTTTGAGTGCTTTACGCAGGAGGGGGCGGATTCGTAATTTCGGTTCGAACGCCTCTCCCGAATGGCGTCTCGTGGAATAAATCGCGAACATCCTACGAAAGCTCTACGAGAGTTACGAAAGAAATTTAAGAAAGCCGACGTCCCATGAAGCTCAAGTTCAAGGTCCAGCCATACCAGACCAATGCCGTCGAGGCCGTTGTCGATTGCTTCGAGGGGCAAATCAAATCCGACGCTTTGAGCTACCGTATCGACCCAGGTCGCAAGGCGCAAACGAGCGCATTCGAGGAAGGCTTCAAGAACGCCGACTTTTCAATCAGCGAGGCGCAGATCCTTGAGAATATCCGCAAGGTCCAGCGGCGCCAGAACCTACCGCTGTCTCAGTCACTGACCGACTTTACCACGTTCAACCCACGCGGCGAGCGCGTCGCCGTTGCCGCTGCGTACAAAAGGGATGCCGTTGCGGCAACGCGCGTGCATCTCGACGTCGAGATGGAAACCGGCACGGGCAAGACCTACTGCTACATCAAGACCATCTTCGAGATGAACAAGCGCTACGGCTGGTCGAAGTTCATCATCATCGTGCCTTCGATTGCCATCCGGGAGGGCGTGGCGAAGTCGCTGCAGATTACGGCAGATCACTTCACAGAAAGCTATGGCAAGAAGGCGCGGTTCTTCACCTACAACTCAAAGCGCCTGCATGAGCTTGAAAGCTTCTCGTCCGATGCCGGCATCAATGTGATGATCATCAACATCCAGGCGTTCAATGCGCGTGGAGCAGACAACCGCCGTATCTACGACGAGCTAGACGACTTCCAGTCGCGAAAGCCGATCGATGTCATCGCGTCGAACCGCCCGATCCTGATTCTCGACGAGCCTCAGAAGATGGAGGGGGCGGCAACCACCGAAGCCCTGCCGAAGTTCAAGCCGCTGATGATCCTGCGGTATTCTGCTACCCACAAGACGCAGCACAACCGCATCCATCGCCTCGACGCTCTCGATGCCTATAACCAGAAGCTGGTGAAGAAGATCGCTGTCCGCGGCATCCAGGCACGGGGCCTCGCAGGTACCAATGCCTACCTCTATCTCGAAGGGATCGAGATCTCGAAGAAGGCCCCGGTCGCACGGATTGAGCTGGAGCTGAAGCTGGCGTCGGGTGAAATCAAGCGCCAGCTTCGCCGCGTGGAGTTCAAGGACGACCTCTTTGCTTTGTCCGGCGAGCTCGATCAGTACCGGGGTTTCACGGTCAGCCAGATCGACGCGGTAAGTGAAACGGTCGAATTCACGAACGGGGTTATCCTCAAGGCTGGTGAGCCCAATGGCGACGTCTCCGAGCGAGATATTCGCCGCATTCAGATCCGCGAGACGATCAAGGCGCATATGGAAAAGGAGAAGCAGCTCCACTCCCGTGGGATCAAGGTGCTTTCCCTTTTCTTCATCGACGAGGTCGCAAAATATCGAGATTACAGCCAGGCTGACGAGCGCGGTGAATATGCTCGCGTTTTTGAGGAGGAATATGCCCTTCTAAAGGAGGAATATCTGTCCGAGCTTGCGATCGATAACGAGGCCTACCGCAAATATCTGGCCGGTATCGATCCTGCTAAGACTCACAACGGCTATTTCTCGATCGACAAGAAGACAAACCGTCTCAAGGATCCCGATGTCGCTAAGACTGGTGACAACAAGGGTCAGTCTGAGGATCCGGATGCCTATGACCTCATCCTGAAGGATAAGGAGCGGCTTCTCTCATTCGCGGAGCCGACACGTTTCATTTTTTCCCACTCGGCGCTGCGCGAGGGATGGGACAATCCGAATGTCTTCGTGATGTGCATGTTGAAGCACAGTGACAACCAGATTTCCCGCCGCCAGGAAGTCGGTCGTGGTCTGCGCCTGAGCGTGGATCAGAACGGCGACCGGATGGACAATCCCGTCATCGTCCACGACATCAATGTCCTGACTGTTGTTGCCAGCGAGGGCTATAAGAATTTCGTCGACGCTCTTCAGAAGGAAATGGTCGAAGCGCTGACGGCCCGGCCGCGCCAGGCGAACGAGGAGTATTTCAAGGGCAAGATCATCGAGGCGAACGGCACGTCGATCGAAGTGTCGCCCGATATGGCTGCTGGCATCGAGTTCTATCTCGTCCAGAACGGATACGTCGACAGACAGAAGAACATTACCGCGAAGTATCAGAGCGCCCGCGAAGACGGAACACTGGCGGAACTCCCGGAGGACTTGCAGCCTTATGCCGACCAGATCGTTGGGTTGATTGATGGCGTTTTCGACGAGCGGCAACTGCCGAAGATGCAGGACGACCGTCGCTCCAAGCGCAACCCGCTCAACGACAACTTCCACCGCAAGGAATTCCAGGAGCTTTGGAGCCGTATCAATCAGAAGGCAGTCTACAAGGTTGAGTTCGAGCCGGCGGAACTGATCCGGAAGAGCATCAGCGCACTCGACAGCCATCTTCGGGTGACGCCGCTACAGTATACGGTCACCGCAGGCATCCAGCGCGACGGGTTGACCTATGACGCCGTTGGTGATGGCAAGAGTTTTCGCGAAAACGAGCAGGAGACGTATCAGGCCGAAACGGTGGTCTCGCTCGTCAAGTACGATCTGCTGGCAAAGCTCTCAGAAGCGACGCAGCTCACCAGGCAGACCATCGCGGAGATCTTGTCCGGCATCCAACCGAGCGTTTTCGGCCAGTTCAAGCAGAATCCGGAGCACTTTATTAGCGAATCTGCTCGTCTGATCATTGAGCAAAAGGCGACGATGGTCATCGAACGCCTGACGTATGACGCCGTCGCCGAACGCTACGACGCCGACATCTTCACGGCCAGCCAAACCGTCCAGGATTTTTCGAGGGCCAGCGAAAAACTCAAGAAGCATGTCTACGACTATGCGCTCCTTGATTCCGATACCGAGCGTAAGTTCGTTGAGCAGTTGGACACCAGCAATGAAATCGTCGTGTACGCAAAGCTTCCCAAGGGTTTTGCGATCCCGACTCCTGTTGGAGACTACAATCCGGACTGGGCCATCTCGTTCAAGGAAGGGTCGGTTCGCCATATCTATTTCGTCGCCGAGACGAAGGGCACCTTATCGTCCTTGAAGCTTCGCGAGTTCGAAAGCACCAAGATTGAATGTGCCCGACGGTTCTTTGAGGAGATCGGACGCTCGGTGACTACGGACCAAGTGAAGTATGATGTAGTCACGGATTTCTCACGGCTCATGGATGTCGTGAGGAGCGCCTGACATTCGACCCCGATCGCGCTGCGGAGCTAAACCGATGATACCTGACTATCAGACGCTCATGCTGCCTGTCCTTCGCCTCGCCGCAGAGGGTGAGACCCGCGTGTCTGATGTAGCTGAACGAATTGCGGACGATCTGAGCCTGACGCAGGCAGAGCGTGAGCAGCTTCTGCCTAGCGGCCGCCAGCGTTTGCTGCACAATCGCATTCATTGGGCCAAGTTCTATATGAGCAAGGCCGGTCTGATCGCCTCACCTGCGCGGGGCCGCTTTGTGGCGACCGAGAAGGGCAGGACGCTGCTGGCGACATCCCCGGAGCGTATTGATGTCGCTCTTCTGATGCGGGAGCCTGAGTTCCGCGAGTTCTACCGAAACGAAGGCGTGGCAACCCAACAGAATGGTATCTCCGCCCAGCCTCTCGAGGCTACCTCTACCCGGACGACGCCGGAAGAGCAGATTGATGCCGCCCACGCGTCCCTGCAGGCTGCCCTGCGCGACGAACTGCTTCAGCGTATCCTTGCCAACAGTCCTGCCTTCTTCGAGCAGCTTATTGTCGATCTCCTCGTGGCCATGGGCTATGGCGGTAGCCACAAGGACGCCGCTGCACAGCTCGGCCGTTCCGGTGACGGCGGCGTCGATGGTATCGTCAACGAGGATCGGCTCGGCCTTGACCGCATCTATGTCCAGGCCAAGCGCTATGCTCCTGGCAACCCCGTCGGTCGTCCCGATGTCAATGGTTTCGTGGGAAGCCTCGTCGGCCTCGGAGCCACAAAGGGCGTATTCGTCACAACATCGACTTTCAGCCAGCCGGCGCGCGACTACGTCAAGCATCTGGCCCAGCGGGTCATCCTTATCGACGGGCAGGAACTGGCCGATCTAATGATCGAACACGGTGTCGGCGTCCGCAGCTACCGCACAGTCGAATTCAAGCGGTTGGACGAGGACTTCTTCGGCGAGGAGTGAGCTGACTGGATTGAGAGCGCATTAATTCCGTTCCGCTATCTATTCGTCCTTGAACCACCGCGACGGCATTACGACGACAACAGAAATGCGAGTCGTGCCAAGTTTTTCCCAAAGATTTTGTCCGGCAGGCGGGCGGTAAGGTTGAAGGACCTGCGTATTCGTCATCTGCACGGCTTTTCGACCTAATAACTTGTTCATCAGTTTATTACAGGTAGTCTTTGCCTTATCTCCACCACATCACGCCTAGCCTCATACTCCCATCTCACTCCTAATCCTCCTTTCAAGCGTAGCCAGCGCCCGTTCCACCATCCGCGTCAGTTCTTCATAGGCGATGAGAGACCCGTAGGGCCCGGCCGCGAGTCTGGAGCGTGCCGGCATTCTACTTCCTCTGGTCCTGTGCCATCTTCGGATCTTTGGCATCTCCAGCGACCGCAATTGCGTGCGAGCATCTTCTCGGATCTGAAGACCCAGCACGCCGGCGTTGAGGAATCTCTGCCTCCTGAAGTCCTCGACCTTCCTCTTAACTGCGGTTGATCCTGCGCGTACAGTTCCGGCCGACATGGCCGCAAACGTCGGTTTCATGAACTGGAAGAAGCGCTTCTGCAAGCGAAGAATCGAGACCGTCTCCAGATCGCTGAATTTGTGAAGACCGATCTCGCGGCACCCTTCAGATCCAAGCGTCACCTCGATCCGAACCCGCTTCTTGTCCTCCGGCAGTTCGTCTTTTGTCCCGGCTGCCTTGTTCTGCTTGTCGAGAACCTTGTTCTGTACTCGCCAGAATGCTCTCGGATCGTCGCGCTCGCCTACGTAGTAGGTAGATCCGTATAGCACTATCCGATCCAAGCCTGGTGACATCCGGTCGCCGATGTCCAGGCTGTCGTCGCTTTCGTTTCGGCTTATTGTGTAGTCGGTTGACTTGATGCTTCCCGGCGTGAACCGGGGCCACATCCTGTTGCTTCTCAGCACCTTGGTTGTTGGGAACAAGTGTCGGATCAAAACGCCATGCATCCGCGCTCTAGTTTCCTCGCTTGGCGATTTCGGATAGAAGTCGACGCTGATCTCGATCCCGACAATGCGGGGATGAATAGCCAAGCCATACTCGCTCTCAAGATCTTCAAGCACTTTCCGGACCGATTCCAGATCGGGCTCCTGAACCCGAAGCTTGTATCGAGATGCCGTCTTACCTTCGCCAAGATCTAGCGCCTCAGGGAATTCCTTGCGGCCCGTCTTCTTCTCGATTCGATCGTTCAAGTGCCAATACTGCGTGCGCCGGGAGAGCTGCAACTCGATATCGATCCAGTCGACCAAAGCAGCGCACCGGTAAGCGTCGAGGTCGATCTGAGGAGTAAGCGTCGTCCGGTTCTTCAAGCGCGCCTGTGAGCGCCTGAGAGTCTCCTCGAGGTAGATGAGGGTTACGGGATCCTTCTCGCCCTTCTCCCGATATAGAATGACCTCGTGCCGCAACTGTTGTCCTGCCCCGTTCAGACGCGCTTCGGCGATGCCGTATGCTGATTCTTGGTTCCCGGCCAAGGCAGTTCGTCACAGAGATGCGGAAAGCTACCGGTGACGAGTAGTCCGCCTCCCAATGTGCTGTCGCCCATTCTAAATTTTTCTCCGACTTTTTTGTGCGCGCCGATGGGTGGACCGCTATAACTCCCGACATGAGCAAGGAGAGATAGCAATGGAAAGCAGCCGGACCTCGACGACCACCTGCGCCACGTCGGCTACAATCTGCATTTCCTCAGGGAGCCAAGGTTTCCGGCATGGTGCCGGACCTTAGCCTTTGGAAGGAACCAGGAATGGAAACGGAAGTGGAAGTGCCTTTCGCACCGCCCGAACTCGACGAAAAGTTGTTGAAGGAAATGGAGATGATTGCGCTGGACTTTGAGGGGCGCCTTAAGCTCCATCAGCAGCTCTTCATCAACTTTCCGGAGCCCTATGAACATCTGACCATCGAACTCAGCACGAGGCAGATGCTCGAGGTGATCATCGAAGAGATGGAGGACAATGACGAACCCGACGCCGCCACCTATCGGATGTTGATGGAGAAGTTCTATCCTGATCCTCCGACCACTTGGGTGGATCATCAGGAGGTGACGCCGGCCTAGCGAGCAGCACTTCAGGATATCTTCACGGGGAACGCAGAGCTGGCCGATCTCTCTCGGCCAGCTCTCTGAGGAGGTCCGGTCACGGTTCCCTTGTCCAAACAAACTGAAGCCTCGGCTCCAGGCCTCCTGTGGTTCCTAAGCAGCGAGGTGCTGGGTAGGGCTATATACCGACAGACAAACTGCGATTGAAGCTGGAGGGGGCAGTCGAAGAGCTGTAACAGTCGCGTCCGAAGTATCTTCTCGAACAGGCAACGGAAATGTTTTCGCCATTGGCAAGCAAGGCTTCCCGCGCACTGGCCACCAGTCGGAACTTGGCCTTCTATAGTCCCTGGCGCGGGAGTAACGGTCGCGCCTGAAGAGGCTGTAGAACCAGATCCACCTGGCACCAGTCATGAAGCGGGATCCCACCTTTACGTCGAGCGAAAATCTCCAAAGTCGGCTGTTGTTGTCAAGAAGATGGAAAGGTCTGTCAAGGTTCGGCCGGGAATGCTTGGTTTTCTGGGGCCTCCCACCTTTACATCTCTCCTGACGAAGATAGGTATTTGCGCTCAATTCGGGCGTCAAACCTCTCTTCCTGTAAAGGTTCCTTGCGTTGAATGTAAAGGTTGAACAGTGTCTATCAGCTTCTGCTCGATATGCACCTCGGCATGGGAGGATAGGATCGCCGCGCTCGGCCAGCACAGAAGGCATCCCAATCAGAACGCAGGGGTTTTCCTAAGACGTCGAGTTTCAATACACGTCACGTCCAGATTAACGCTGTCTAAAATCTGTGGATAACCTGCGTAAGTAAGCACTTACTTTTGTATCATTTTCCACTACGTCCGAATAGATAGATGTCCTCATCAATCGAGGACGTCTATGCCAAGGTTCTCCATACGTACAATCAAGCGGCATCTGCGCCGTCATCACCCCAGCTGCCCGGACTTCGCTGTCGAATATTTCGCGAACGAGATCGCCAACAGAGATTGGGGGCGAGCTCCCCTTGGCCAGGCCGTGGGCATCACGATTCAGACCTTTCTCCGGCACGAGATGACCGACTACGACACGCTCCTGCTATCCGGCATGGATCGCGATGAAGCCCGACGACGTGTTCAGCCGAGGATCAACAAGATGCTTCAAAGCTGGAGACGCAGGCCGGCTGTGAAGGAACTGGAGAAGGCACCAGTCAATGACAATGCTTGAAGCAAGAATGACGTTGGTGAGACTGGTCTGGGATCTGTTGAGCGAGCGGGGTCTCGAAACAAAAGAGTTTCTCGAAAAGGCCGGCACGTTCCAACCGTCCAGCCTGCAACGTTATCTCAAGGGATACGTGCGGCTACACCCAAACCAACTGGTCGACATCATCGAAATCCTTCAGCCCCACGAGGCGCTCGAGCGGCGAATGCTCGTGCTGTAGAGCGACAATCTGGATGAGATCAGCGCGACAATCTGGAT